>NZ_JBFIGP010000365.1:0-3226 GCF_041602235.1 Paraconexibacter sp. | reverse complement strand
GCCTTCGCCCACCTGCGGGCCGAGCGCGCCGATCACGTCGCGGCCACCACGGGCCTGCGGCCCGAGGTCACCGGGGTGCTCACGCGCTCGCGGGGCGACTTCGACGAGATCCTCGCCAACAGCGACCTGGTCGTCGAGCTGATCGGTGGCCTGGAGCCCGCTCGCGACTACGTCCTGCGCGCGATGACCGCCGGCAAGCACGTGGTCACGGCCAACAAGCAGCTCCTGGCCCACCACGGGGAGGAGCTGTGGGCGGCGGCCCGCGAGCACGGCGTGCAACTGCGGTTCGAGGCGGCGGTGGCCGGGGTCGTCCCGGTCATCCGCGTGCTCCAGGAGTCGCTCGCCGCAGCGCACGTCGACCGCCTCCACGGGATCGTCAACGGGACCACCAACTTCATCCTCACGCAGATGGCGACGACAGGGGCGTCCTACGAGACGGCCCTCGCCGAGGCCCAGCGCCTGGGCTACGCGGAGGCGGACCCCAGCGACGACGTCAACGGCAAGGACGCGGCGGCGAAGATGGCGATCCTCGCGCGGCTGGCGTTCGACACGCCCGTGCACCTCGACGACGTCCGCTACGAGGGGATCGAGCACCTCACGCAGGAGGACATCGCCTATGCGCGCGACCTCGGGCTGTCGTTGAAGCTGATCGGGACCGCGGAGCGCGTCGACGCCGGCCTGTCGGTGCGCGTGCACCCGGCCTTCCTCTACGGAGGCCATCCGCTGGCCTCCGTCAACGGCTCGTTCAACGCCGTGACCGTGGAGTCCGACGCGATCACCGAGATCACGATGTCCGGTCCGGGCGCCGGCGGTCCGCAGACCGCGAGCGCGGTGCTCGGTGACGTGATCAGCGCGATGATCCCGCCGGCCTCGACCCCCGAGACGACCCAGCGCCTGCCGATCGTCACCGACGCCTCATCGGCCTTCTACCTCCACCTCGAGGTCGACGACCGTCCCGGCGTGCTGGCGCAGATCGCGCAGCTCCTGGGGCTCCAGGGAGCGTCGGTCAAGAGCGTCGTCCAGCAGGGCAGCGGCTCCGGGGCCCGTCTCGTCATGGTCGTCCACCCGATCCTCGAGTCCAGGTTCTTCGCCGCGGTCGACCTGATCTCCCGCCTGGACTTCCTGCGCGGCTCCCCGCGCGCCATCCGCGTCCTCGACGAGGAGTTCGCCTCGTGAGCAGCACCTATCCGGCCGGACCGCCCTGCGCGCAGCGCGGGGGACACGGCCACCCCGGCCTCATCCACCGGTTCCTGGATCGCCTGCCGTTCGAGGCCGACGATCCGATCGTCACGCTCCAGGAGGGCTCGACCCCGCTCGTGCTCGCCGAGCGGGTCAGCGAGGTCGTCGGCGCCGAGGTCTACCTGAAGATCGAAGGGGCCAACCCCACCGGCTCGTTCAAGGACCGTGGGATGTGCTGCGCGGTCACCCAGGCCAAGAAGGAGGGCGCGCAGGCGGTCATCTGCGCGTCGACGGGCAACACCGCCGCCAGCGCCGCGGCGTACGCGTCGCGCGCGGGGCTGAAGCCCGCGGTGATCGTCCCGGAGGGCAAGATCGCCACCGGCAAGCTCGCCCAGGCGCTGATGCACGGAGCGCGGGTGATCGCGCTGAGCGCCAACTTCGACATCGCGCTCCAGCTGGTGCGGGAGCTCGTGGCGGAACATCCGATCGCCCTGGTGAACTCGGTGAACCCGTACCGGATCGAGGGCCAGAAGACCGCCGCGTTCGAGCTGATCGAGGAGCTGGGCACGCTCGACGCCCTCTGCATCCCGGTGGGCAACGCCGGCAACATCACCGCGTACTGGAAGGGGTTCCAGGAGGCGGGCCACGCGCCGATGATGTTCGGGTTCCAGGCGGCGGGGGCAGCTCCGCTCGTGCACGGCGCCCCGGTCGAGCGGCCCGAGACCGTCGCCAGCGCGATCCGGATCGGCAACCCGGCCCGCTGGGAGGAGGCGATGACCGCGATGACGACCTCGGGCGGGAAGATCGCCGCGGTCACGGACGCCCAGATCCTCGACGCCTACCGCTTCCTCGCCGCCAACGAGGGCGTCTTCTGCGAGCCGGCCAGCGCGGCGTCGGTCGCCGGTCTGATGGTCCACGGGGCCGGGGACGCGAACCGCGTCGCCTGCGTGCTCACCGGGCACGGGCTGAAGGACCCGCAGACCGCCCTGGATCAGGCGACCGGAGTCGTGCCGTGCGAGCCCGACCTCGCCGCGGTGCAGGCCGCGGTGCTGGGCTGAGCCCATGGAACGCCGTCGCGTCGTCCGCGTGCCCGCGAGCAGTGCGAACCTCGGCCCGGGGTTCGACACGTTCGCCGCGGCGCTGGCGCTGCACGTGGAGGTCGAGGTGGTGGAGACCGGTCGCTTCGCGGTCGAGACCGACCTCGCGATCGCCAGGGACCGCCGCAACCTCGTGGTGCGCGGGTTCGAACGGCTGCACGCTCCCGACGACTTCGAGTTCCGCATCACCTCGACGGTGCCGCTGAGCGGCGGACTGGGCTCCAGCGCCGCGGCGTACCTCGCGGGGCTGATGGCCGCCGACCACCTGTTCGAGCTCGACGCCGACCTGCTGGCCCTGGCGACGGAGCTCGAGGGCCACCCCGACAACGTGGCGGCCGCGCTGCTGGGAGGGTTCGTCATCTGCGCGGACGGCGAGGCCACGCGCTTCGACCCCCCGATGGGGCTGGAGGCCGTCCTCGTCGTGCCGGACGAGGCGGTGCGGACCAAGGAGGCGCGGGCCGCGCTCCCGGCCGAGGTCCCGATGTCCGAGGCGGTGTTCAACGTGGCGCACGGCGCGCTGCTCACCCTCGGCCTGGCCCGCGGCGACTGGGACCTCGTGCAGCGTGGGCTGGCGGACCGGCTGCACCAGGACCGGCGAGCCCCGTTGTTCCCCCGCTCGGCGGCGCTGCTGCGCGACGTCCAGGACATGGGCGCCCTGGGGGCGACGATCTCCGGAGCCGGACCGACGGTCCTCGTGTGGAGTCACTACGAGCAGACCGGCGGCGTCGTCGAGGCGCTGCGAGCGCGCACGGACGGCTGGGCGAGCGTGTCGCGCGTGCCGTTCGAGGGCATGGGGGCGCGCGTCAGGGAGATGTAGGCGCCCGTGGCCCGAGCGGCGCCGGGGCGGCCGACCTGCCGGACGCGCCGGTTCAGGCGGCCGGGGCGTCGGCCAGCAGGGGCTTCAGCCGGCGGCGAGGCGCGGCCAGCCCCAGCCGCCCCAGCAGCTCGTC
>NZ_JBFIGP010000364.1:0-3228 GCF_041602235.1 Paraconexibacter sp. | reverse complement strand
GAGGCTCGGCGAGGCCCGGGACCTCCTGGGCCAGTCCGCGGCCCACGTGCTCACCCCGCTGGTCCAGGCCGAGGTCGACCTCGACGACGGTGAGCTGGCGGGTGCGCTCAGCGGCGCGCAGCGGTACCTGCGGTCGCTCGCCGGCGGGCAGCCGATCGAGAGCGCCGCGGCGCTCGAAGTCCTGGTGACGGTCCGGGTCCGGCTCGGGCAGCTGCCGGAGGCCCGTGAGGCCCACGAGCTGCTGGCTGCGATCGCCCACGCCGTCCCGACCGACGCGCTGGGCGCGGCGGAGCGGTGCGCCGCCGGACGGATCGCCCTCGCCGAGGAGCAGCCGGACAGCGCCGCCACCGCGTTCGAGGACGCGATCGTCCGCTACCTCCGCAGCGCGATGCCGTTCGAGACGGCGCAGGCCCGGCTCGAGCTCGCCCGCGCTCTCGGGCAGCAAGGCCGCGACGCGGCCGCGCTGGAGCAGGCGCGCGCCGCTCGCACGGCCTTCCAGGGGCTGGGCGCCGCACGCGCCGCCCGCAGGGCCGCCACCCTCGTCGGGCGGCTCGGCGGGCGCAGCGAGGTAGGTCTTCGTGGCGGCATGACCCGTCGTGAGGTCGAGGTCCTCGTGCTCGTCGCCCAAGGGCTGTCCAACCGGCAGATCGCCGAGCGGCTCGTCGTCAGCGAGCACACCGTCCACCGGCACGTGGCCAACATCTTCGCGCGCCTGGGTGTCTCGTCCCGAGCGGCGGCGGTCGCCATCGCCTCCTCTCGGGGCCTGCTCAGCTGACCGCACGCGGGCCATTCCGCGGGCGGTGGCGAAGATGGCCCGGACGGGCGATGAACGGACGCCCGGGCGACGGCACGCTGTCCTCCCGCAGTCAGGGAATCACCGTTCACCGAGGCCGTCCCGACGCGGCCCCAACACCAAGGAGAGCCATCATGGCCACCCCAGCGACCCGTCACGAGACGGAGCACAAGCACTTCGACCAGCCGGACGAGATCCGCGAGTTCCCCAACGGCCACGCGGACATCCTCGAGATCGGCGGCGGCGAGGTCGGCCGGTACGTCTTCGAGCCCGGTTGGCGCTGGTCCAACGACGTCAAGCCGATCGCCGGGACCGAGAGCTGCCAGGCCCCGCATTTCCAGTACCACGTGAGCGGCCGGGTCGCGGTCCGCATGGACGACGGGACCGAGTTCGTGGCCGGTCCCGGGGACATCACGTCGCTGCCCAGCGGGCACGACGGGTGGGTCGTCGGCGACGAACCCGCGGTGATCATCGACTGGTACGGCGCCAGCAGCTACGCCAAGCCGCACTGAGGGACTCCGGGACGCGTCGCGGTCGGCGCGAGAGACCCCGTTTCCCACGGTCCCGGGGCGGGTACCGCTCGATCGAGGAGCCGTTACCCGACCCGGAGACCGCCGACCGTGGACAGCACCGCCATCAGCCGCCGCCAACTGCTCGCGCTCGGGGCCGGCGCGGTAGCGGCGTCGGCCGGCGCCCGGTTCGTGGCATGGCCGCAGGATGCGGTCTCGGCCGGGGCCACCGCGCCGCCGGGCACCCCGTTCCCGCTCGTCGCGCTGGACGGCAAGGCGCCGCTCGGTCAGGTCTACGACCAGCCACCGAACTACGAGACGCCGACCAGTCGGCTGATCGGCCGCCGCAACCCGCCGTACACCGACACCGAGGACTACTACGTCCGCTACCGCGAGGCCGACGTCTACCGGGTGGACCCCGACCGGTTCCGGCTGCGCGTCGGCGGGGAGGCCGCGACCGAGCAGATCGACCTGAGCATGGCGGACCTCCGCGACCTACCGACCCGACGGGTCGGGACGGTCGGTGCCTGCGCCGGACTCGGGCGTGGACTGGTGCGACCGCTGGTGCCGGGCATGCCGTGGACCAAGGGCGACGTCTCGTGCGGCGAGTGGACCGGCGTGCCGCTGGAGGAGGTCCTCCGTCTCGCGGGCGCGCGCCCCGACGCGTCCGTCGTCGCGTTCCGCGGGGGCCGGACGATCGCGGCGGCGAAGCGCGACTACTGGCGCCACTGGGACCTGGAGTCGATGAACCGCCAGGGGCCGCTGCTGGCCTACGAGCTCAACGGCGAGCCCCTGCCGGTGTGGAACGGCTTCCCGCTGCGCGTGGTCGTCCCCGGCACCTACGCCCCCGGCTGGGTCAAGCAGGTGGTCGAGATCGACATCCGCCGCACCCCGCACCCGCGGGACTGGCGCGGCAACGCGCCGGGCACGCCCCTGCTCAAACCGATGTCGCTGATCGTCGAGCCGACCGACGGCTCGACCGTGCAGGCGGGAGCGACGGTCGCGCTTCGCGGCGTCGCCTGGGACCACGGGACCGGCCTGCGCCGGGTCGACGTGAGCGTCGACGACGGACGGTCGTGGATCCCCGCCCGGATGGAGCGCTCCGTCGGCCGCTACGCGTGGCGGGTGTTCGAGGCGAAGGTCCCCGCCGGCGATGCGGGGACGCTGCGGGTCCTGAGCCGCGCCGAATCCCGGGACGGCACCCGTCAGCCGCTCGACATCCCCGAGGAGGTCATGGCCGACGGCGTCCGCAAGAACACCGCGGCCCGCACCTTCGCCGCCGTGCTGGAGGTCCGAGGATGAGCATCACCCGCAAGATCGAACGCATCGCCCTGGCGCTCGTCGTCGTCGCGGCCGCCGGCGCCGCGATGGTCGTGCTCGTCGTGTCCGGCGAGGAGGACCCTGCGGGCTCGCCGGTGCTGGCCGACGCCGGCGCGGTCGTCCCGCTCCCGGAGGCGCAGGACCTCCGTCTGCGTCCGGGGGAGGGTCGCGACCTCGTGGCCGCGACCTGCACCACGTGTCACTCGCTGGCGCCGATCATCCGCCACGACGGCTTCTCGGCCGAGGTCTGGGAGCAGGAGGTGCAGAAGATGATCACCCGCTACGGAGCCACCATGGACCCGGGCACCGCCGAGCGGATCACCGCGTACCTCCAGAAGCACTACTCGGGACCGCCCGCGCCCGCGGCAGGCACCAGCGACGCCCCGGGCACCGCCCCGGCGCGCTGACCGCCACCGGGGCGCCGCGCCGCCTCAGCCGAGCGCGACCTCTTCGCCCTCGCCGGCTTCGTACTTGATGATCTTCGGCGGCGCGCTGACCCAGCCGGCGAGTGCCTGCGCGGCGGCGCCGAAGTGTGGCGACGAGAGATGCCCGCCGAACGCCGCCTCGTCGGCGTAGCGCTCGACCATGACGAACTGGTTCGGGCTC
>NZ_JBFIGP010000363.1:0-3246 GCF_041602235.1 Paraconexibacter sp. | reverse complement strand
GCAGCGTCACACGGACGAGCTCGGACGGGAGGCGCTGCGGTTCGCCGACCCCGAGGGGCTCGGACTGGGCCTCGCCGTGGTCACCGACGTCCCCGACGAGCCGCTCGCCGCCCACCACCCGGAGGTCCCCGACGAGCACGCGCTGCGCGGCTTCGACGGCGTGCGCGCCTACGCGCGCGATCTCGAGCGCAGCCGGCCGCTGCTGGAGCGCGTCCTCGGCGCCCGGACCGTCGACGCGCAGACCTTCGAGCTGCGCGGTGAGCTCCGCGGAGCCACCATCGCCTACGACCAGCCTCCGGAGCAGCCCGGGCGCGCGGGCGCCGGGACCGTGCACCACGTGGCCTGGGGGACGACCGTCGACGAGCACCCCTCCTGGTTCGCGCGCGTCCGGGACGCCGGCCTGAACGTCAGCCCGATCATCGACCGCCACTACTTCAAGGCCATCTACTTCCGCGAGCCGAGCGGCGTCCTGTTCGAGATCTCCGACAACGAGCCCGGCTTCACGGTCGACGTGCCGCTCGACAAGCTCGGCGAGGTCGTCATCCTGCCGCCGCAGCTCGAACCGCACCGCGAGGCCATCGTCGCGAACCTCACGCCGCTGCCCGACCCGCGGGCGGCCTGGGTGACCGGCTGACGCGCCCCGCTCACCCACCGGGACCGGGCATGCGGTAGACACTCCCCATGCCGGACGACCGCGATCCCCACGCCGCGCTGCGGGAGGCCCTCGACGGGGCGGACCCGCCCGCGTCCCTGCGGGAGGTCGACGACGCCGTCGTCGCCGATCTCGCCGCCGCGATCACCGCGGCCCGTGAGGAGCAGGCCCGCCTGCTTGCCGCCAGCGGCGAGGCCAGCCTGCGCCATGTGCCGAAGTTCCTGCGCGGCCCGGTGAAGAAGGTGATCGGCCTGTGAGCGTCGCGCTCGAGTCCCGGGCGGAGGTCGCCAAGCTCGCTCGGCTCCTCGGGACGGACGACGACCGCTTCCAGGCTCTGGCGGAGCTCCCCGCCGAGGATCTGCGGACGCTGCGCGAGCAGGTCACCGACGTCCTCTACGACGCCGACGTCGAGGGGTTGCGGCGGGCCGCCGGCGCCTCGAAGCTGGTCCCCGGCGCGGTGTCGGCGACCATCGCCCAGCGGGCGTTCGGGCCCGTGCTGTGCGCCCGGATCGCCGGGCTCGTGGACACGAACAGCGCGGTCGACGTGGCCAAGCGGCTGCCGACGCCGTTCCTGGCCGACGTCGCCGTCGCCATGGACCCCCGCCGGGCCAGCGACGTGATCGGCAGCATCCCGCCCGATCACGTGGTCGGGGTCGCCGCAGAGCTCGTCGCTCGTGGCGAGCACATCACGATGGGCCGGTTCGTCGGCCACCTCGACGACGAGACGGTGGTGGCGTCCTTCGCCGTGCTCGGCGACGACGACATGCTCCTGACGGGCTTCGTGATGGAGGACAAGAACCGTCTCGACACCGTCATCGCGCTGCTGCCGTCCGAGCGCCTGCACGGGATCATCGCGGCCGCGCACGACCACGACCTCTGGGTCGAGGCGCTGGACCTGTTCACGCACGTGACACCGCAGCGCCGCGGACAGCTCGGGGACGTGGCGGCCGCGCAGGAGGATCACCGCGTCGAAGGGCTCATCGCGGCGGTCACGCGCGAGGATCTCTGGGAGGTGCTCGTCGAGATCGCCGCGACGATGACGCCGCAGTCGCGGCAGCGGATCGCGGAGATCGCCGGCGACGCGGTCCCGCCGGGACTGCGCGACCGGTTCGGCGCATGACGGGCCCGCAGCGGGCGCTCGCTACCGTCTCGGGGTGCCGTCGCCCCTGACCCTGACCGAGCTCGAGCACGCGATCCGCGGATGCTGGGCTCGCGACACCTCCGACGACCCCGACGAGTGGACGCCCGACTGGGCCGCCCGCGGTCAGTGCGGGGTGACCTCCATCGTGGTGCGCGAGCTGCTCGGGGGCGAGATCCTCATGGCCGACGTCCACGGGTCGCACATCGACGGCGAGCGCCACGCGTGGAACCGCCTGCCGGGCGGCATCGAGATCGACCTCACCGCCGACCAGTTCCGCGCCGGCGAGACGCTCGGCCCCGCCGCACCGGACGAGCCCTACGTCACCGACACGGGCGTCGACCGTGGTGCGTTGCTGCTCGAGCGCGTCCGAGCCCGCCTGGGACGCTGACCCGCCGCGGCTACCGCACCCGGATCCTCACGACGCGCGACAGGCTGACGCTCTTCGCGCGCGGCCCGGCGGCTGCGTCGCGGGCGACGAGCCGCAGCGTCACGTTGGAGCGCCGGCCGCGGAGCACGGTGCGGGCGGTCCGGCGCAGTGGCACGACGATCGACCTGCTCCTGCCCCAGGGCACCTCGACGCGAGCGCGCCCGAGGAGCGCTCCGCGCGCCACACGGCGCGTGCCCCGGCGCGCCGTCCTCCGCGCGCGGAGCGTCACGGTGCCGCGGCACGCCTTGGCCCGGTAGACGCAGGTCACGAGCACGCGTGCGCGGCCGCGTCGGTCCACCGAGACCACCCGGCTGACGATGCGCGCTCGCGGCGCCGTCCGGCCACCGTCGCCACCGCCGGGTCCCGGGCCTCCGGTCCTCCTCCCGGACGGCGGCGATCCGGCCGGAGCGGGCGCCTCGACGGAGACCGGGCGCTCGGTCGGAGCGGGCGCCGGTCCGGAGCCCGGCGCAGGTGGGTCCCTCGGGGGCGGCGGCGGGGTCACGACGGACGCCTCGGTCTGCACCGGGTCCTCCTGGGCAGCGGGCGGCGCGGGGTCGGGGCCGGGCTGGGCCCCAGGCGCGGTCGCCCCGCCGGTGGCCGGCGGCGCGGTGCTCTGCCCGCGATCGACGAACTCGCAGGTGTCGTCCACCGGGTCGTCGAGATCGGCCAGGACACGATCGGTGCCGGGCCCGCACAGCGCTCCGAGATCGATCAGGCCATCCCGCAGCAGCAGCGTGTCGTCGTCGTCCTGCCCGAGGAGGGAGTCCCGGCCCCCGCCGCCCTCGAGCTGGTCATCGCCCCTGTCGCCCGCGAGGGTGTTGTCGTTCGCGTTCCCGATCAGCACATCGGCCGTCCGGCTCCCGACGACGATCTCGACGTCGTCGAGGACCTCGTCCCGCTGTACGCCGTCGCCCGTCGCGCCGCAGGCGGTCGCCGCGCCGCGGACCGGACGGCTGCCGCGGGCCTCGTCCTCGGGGCCGCCGTCCGTGCACTGGCCATCTCCCACCTTCACCTGGACGCCGCGTC
>NZ_JBFIGP010000362.1:0-3261 GCF_041602235.1 Paraconexibacter sp. | reverse complement strand
CTCGGCGTCGCCGGATTCGGTGCGACGAGCGTGCTGTGCGCGCTGGCGCCGAACGTGGAACTGCTGGTCGCCGCGCGCGGCCTGCAGGGCGTCGCGGGGGCGCTGCTGGTGCCCAGTTCCCTGGCGATCCTCACCGAGGTGTACCGCGACCCGGTGCAGCGCGGTGCGGCGATCGGCACCTGGACCGCAGCCACCAGCGCCGCGATCGCGGTGGGACCGCCGGTGGGGGGTGTGCTGATCGATCAGCTCTCGTGGCGGGCGATCTTCGCGATGAACGTCCCGATCGTCGCCGCTGCGCTCGTCATCGCGCTGCGTCACGTGCCGGCGCTCGAGCCCGCGCCGGGGCACTCGCGGCGCGTCGATCTCCCCGGCGCGCTGCTGTGTGCCGGCGGTCTGGGAGGCGTGGTCCTCGGCACGATCGAGCAGCCGGAGCACGGCTGGGGCTCGCCGCTCGTCGCGCTGCCCCTCGCCGCCGGCGTGGCGCTCCTCGCCGCGTTCGTGGTCTGGGAGCGGCGGGCCCGCGAACCGATGCTGCCACTCGGCCTGTTCGGTGAGCGGACGTTCTCGGTCGCGAACGCCGCGACCGTGTCGGTGTACGCGGGGCTCGGCGGCGCGATGTTCTTCCTCACCCTGTTCCTGCAGCAGGTCGGCGGGTACTCGGCCACGGAGGGCGGCCTGGCCGGCGTGCCGGTGACGCTCATGCTGATCGCGCTCTCCCGTCGCTGGGGGGCGCTGGCGGAGCGCATCGGTCCGCGGGTCCTGATGACGGCCGGACCGGCGGTGATGGCGATCGGGCTGTCGCTGTTCACGCTGATCGACGCGGACGCGGCGTACGCCAGCCAGGTGCTGCCCGGCATCGCCCTGTTCGGGCTGGGCCTGTCGATGACGGTGGCGCCCCTGACCACGACGGTGCTCTCGGCGGTCGACGATCGCCATGCCGGCGTCGCCAGCGGGGTCAACAACGCGATGGCCCGCGTCGCCGGTCTGCTGGCGATCGCGGGGGTCGGGGCGGTCGTGGCCGGACGGCTCGGCGCGCCGACGTTCGCCGCGGCGGCCACGGACGACGCGGTCGCCGCCTTCCACGCCGGCACGTGGGTGTGCGTCGCGCTCCTGGTGGTGGGGGCGATCACGAGCTTCGTGGGCCTGCGCGGCGGCCACCGGGACGGCTCGTCGTCACGCCGCCCGGCGCCCCCGTCCGGCACACTGTGACGCGATGCGCACCCGCCTCGCCGCCTTCGCCGACCGCCATCCGATCAGCCCCGAGCGCTACTCGCAGATCGCCTTCGCGGCGCTCGTCCTCCTGATCCTGATCGTCTTCACCGGCGCGGCCGTCCGGCTCACCGGATCCGGCCTGGGCTGTCCCACCTGGCCGAAGTGCACGGAGACCTCGGTGCACTCGTCGCTCGACACCCACGGGGTCATCGAGTTCGGCAACCGGCTGTTGACGTTCGTCGTCTCGGCCGGCGCGGTCGGTGCCTGGCTCGGGGTCTTCCTCGTCAAGCCCGCCCGTCCGGACCTGAAGTACCTGGCGCTGTCCCTGCCGTTCGGCGTGCTGCTGCAGGCCGTGATCGGCGGCCTGTCGGTCCTGTTCCAGCTCGCGCCGGGCTGGGTCATGGCCCACTACCTGGTCTCCATGGTCCTGCTGCTGTGGGCGTTCGAGCTGTGGTGGCGGTCCCTGCGCGCGCCGGACGAGGTGCGCACCGTGACGGCCGACCGTGCGACGGTCCTCCTCGTCCGCGGGCTCTACGTCTTCGCCTTCGTCGCGATCGCGCTCGGCACCATGTCGACGGCCGCCGGACCGCACGCCGGCGCGTCGGGCACGGGCGAGTTCGTCGGCCGCCTGGACTTCTTCGGCGACGAGACCCTGCGCGCCGTCATCCACATCCACGGGGTCGTCGTCGCGCTCCTGGGCGTCGGGACCGTGGTCGCATGGTGGATGTCCCGGCGCCGCGGCAGCCGGGAGCTCACCACCACGCTCCTCCTGACGATCGCCCTCCTCGCGGCCCAGGGCGTCCTGGGCATCGTGCAGTACCGCCTCGAGCTGCCGGCGGAGATGGTGTGGGTCCACGTCGCGCTCGCGACCCTGACGTGGGTCGGCTACGTGCACGCCAGGGCCGCCGCGGGCGTCGTGCCGGAGCAGGCACCCGGGACGCACGAGACGGTCGCCGCCCGACAAGCGGCCTGAGCGGTGCTGCTCGCGTCCCGGCGCAGGCCGGGGGGACGCGGGGTTTGTCAGATCTGCACCGGGTAACAGCGACACCGATGGCGGTGCATGCTGCGTTCGGAGATCGCGTGCTGGAGACCGTCGCGCTGCGCGTCAGGGCGCGGGCGCGACGGAGATATCGCTGCGAGCTGGGAACGCTCGAGGTCTCGGCGTTCCAGAGTCCGCGGTGGTGGTGGTCGGTCCGCGACCTCGAGCACGGGACCGTCTGCGAGTGGGGTGTCGCGCTGACACGAAGGGGCGCGATGCGAGCGGCCCGCAGAGCGGCGCGGGCCCAGCGCCGGTAGGTGCGGGACGCGCGTTCCTCAGAGGACGTGCGCGAGGACGTCGGGCGCGAACTCGGCGAGACCGAGGACCATCGCACCGGTCAGCGCGCCGAGGAAGGCGGGCAGCGCCGCGGCACGGCGCCGACGCCAGACCACCCGAGACCTCTCGCGTCTCGAGAAGGCACTGGCGTAGATGTGCAAGGGCCGGGCCATAGGACTCCCCTCGTGCGCGATGCAACATAGGTGCGACCGCGGACGCAAGGATGGTTCGGGCCCGACCCCGCAAACACCGGGAGTTACGCCGTGTGCGCAGCCCCCCGTGTGGGCACCGGCTCGAGCGCCACGTCCAGGACCTCGCCGATGGTCATCACCGGGTGGAAGGTCATCTGGTCGCGGACGTCCTGCGGCACGTCGTCCAGGTCGCCGCGATTGCGCTCCGGGAGGACGACATCGGTCAGGCCGGCGGCGTGGGCCGCGAGGACCTTCTGCTTCAGGCCGCCGATCGGCAGCACGCGGCCCTGCAGGGTGACCTCGCCGGTCATGCCGACCGTGTGTTTGACCGGGCGACCGGTCAGCAGGGACGCCAGCGCGGTGGTCATCGTGATGCCGGCACTCGGTCCGTCCTTGGGGATGGCCCCGGCAGGGACGTGGACGTGGAACTCGCGGTCACCGAACACGTCGTCGTCGATGCCCAGCTCCTCGGCGTGGGCCCGGACGTAGGTGAGCGCGATCCGCGCCGACTCCTTCATGACGTCCCCGAGCTGCCCGGTGAGG
>NZ_JBFIGP010000361.1:0-3263 GCF_041602235.1 Paraconexibacter sp. | reverse complement strand
GCCCGGTCCCCGGCGGGGCGCGTGCGCTGCGTCGCGAACATCCGCAGCGCGAAGGCGCCGGCCGGACGCTCGCGCCACCCACGGACGCGGCGGGCCATCGCCTCCGGCATGTCCTCGGGCTGGGGCAGGGGCACGCCGTACTGCGGCGGCACGACCAATGGCGCGCACAAGGCCGCGAAGGTCAGGTCCGCCGCGGTGAAGCGGTCGCCGGTCAGGAAGGGCCGGCCGTCCTCGAGCATCGCGGCCGCGGCGTCGAGCTCGGCGTCGACGTTGCGCTCCGCCCGCGCGGCGCTGGAGGCCGAGACGCCGAGGTGCCGCTTGACCATCGGGGTCATGACGCGGAACAGCAGGGGCCAGGCGCGCCGCTCGAGATCCGGGACACCGGTGAGGTTGAAGCGGGCGAAGGCCTCGGGCAGCGTCAGGGTCTGGAAGTACATCCACAGCCGACCCTCCGGGCCCAGCAGCGTGTCCCAGCGCTCCTCCAGCGCGAGGACCGCCGCCCGGTCGCCCGGGTCCGGCGGGTAGAGCCGTTGGTCGGGCTCGCAGCCGGCGTCGGCGTAGAAGACGATCGCCCGCGAGTCGGCGAACACCCCCTCCGGGGTCGCGAGGACCGGGCAGGTCTCCGCGCCGCCGAGGCGGCGTACCGCGCGGCGGTGCAGCACCTGGACGTGGCGTTCCTCGACGTAGTCGAGTCCGGCCCGGTCCAGCGCCCACCGGGCCTTCTCGCAGTAGTGGCTGATCGGGATGGTGACGAGGCGTCGCTCGTCCGGGTGCTCGAGAGGCCGCACCCCCGCTACCCAAGCAGGCGGAGCCCTCAGGCGCCAGCCGACTGCCGCTCGCGATCGCGGTAGGCGCCGACCTTCGCCCGGTTGCCGCAGATCTCCATCGAGCACCAGCGCCGCGAGCGGTTGCGGGAGACGTCGTAGAACGCCCAGCCGCAGGTCCCGGCTGGGCAGACCTTCAGACGCGTCCAGGTGCCGTCCTTCTGGGCGTCGGTGACCATCTGCAGCAGGCGCCCGAGTGCCCCGGGGATGCCGGGCGTCCCACAGGCGCACACGTTCCAGCCGGTCGCGCTGAAGCGCACGCTCATGCACGCGCGGTCGGCGGCCGCGTTCAGCACCTCGATCGCCGCGGGCGAGGGCGGGTCGCCGTCGTGGTTGCTCAGGAGCAGCGATCGCAGGGCCTCCCGCAGCGAGACGGCGAACGCGAGGTCCTCGTCGGTGGGTGGCGTCGCCGTCCCGCCGTCGGACGTGAGCAGTCCGTGCGCCTGCAGCCAGCCCGCCAGCGAGGCGGGGGTCGTCAGCTCGTCGGGCCCGTCGTCGCCGCCGTGGCTGTTGACGAACTGCCGCAGCGGCTCGAGCGCTGCGGGGGCGGAGTAGCCGTCGTGATGGGTCCCATCAGGAAAAGTCACCGGCATAAGCTCTTGAGAGGTTACAGGGCGTCACGTACGCTGCAACCAGTTACTTCATGACGCCGGTTACAGCCGCAGGGAGACCCCCATGTTCCAACCGTCCAACCTCAACCACCAACTCGTCGACGTCCGCTCCGCCGACATCAGCCGACGCTCGCGTCGGACGCGTCGGGTACGCCCGCCGCGCCGTCGCTTCCTCGCGGCCTGACGCGATGGACGTCCGGTCCCCGCCGGAGCACCAGCGGGAATCGGACGTCCGATGCGGTGACGGGCTCGCCGTCAGTCCGGGATGAGACCGTCGCCGGTGAAGTCGGCCTCGGCCTCCGCCAGCGTCAGATCCGCAGGCGGGACGATCACGTCCGAGGTCTCGAGGTCGTCATCCCCCAGGGCCACGCCCTTGGACCGGATGAACTGCAGGAGCTCCTCGAAGTCCGCGTGGAAGCGGTCCTCCTCGTCGGCGGCGACCGCGGCGACCACGGCGTTGTCCAGCTCGTTGAGTCGAGCCTGGTGCTCGTCGGGGATGCGGTACTGCCCCTCGTTGGAGATTCGGACGATCACGCCTGCTCCCCCTGCTCGGGCTTGTCGGCCGGTGCGTCGGACGACTCCGCGTCGGAACCGGCGCCGAGCTCTCCGCCCGACGTCGACCCCGTCCCGAGCTCAGCCCGCATCTTGGCGAGCTCGTCGTCGACCATGCTCGAGCTCGTGAGCTCGGCGAGCTGACGGTCGATGTCGTCCGTGCCCTCACCGAGCTGCGTGAGGTCCTCGAAGGTCCCCGCGGCCTCGAGCTCGGACACCGCGTCCGCCCGGGCCTTCATGTTCTCGGTCTTGTCGACGGCGCGCTGCATCGCGAGCCCGACGTCGGCCATCTCCTCCCCGACGCCCGTGGCGGCCTCGGAGATCCGGACCTGGGCCTCCGCGGCGGAGTACTGCGCCTTGATGACCTCCTTCTTGGTCCGGAAGGCCTCGATCTTCGAGCGCAGCTTCTTCTCGGAGTCCGTCAGCTTCTCCTGCTGCGCCTCGAGCTCGGCGACCTGCTGGTCGAGCGACTGGAGCTCGGTCTGGGCGAGCTGCTTGCGCTCCAGCGCCGTGCGGGCGAGCTCCTCGTTGCCGGCGGACAGCGCCTGTCGCGCCTGCGTGTCGAGCTTGACGACGGACTGCTCGAGCTTCTGCGACTGCATCTGCAGGCGCTTCTTCGAGGTGACGACGTCGGCGATGCCCTTCTTGACGTTCTGCAGGGCTTCGAGCTGCTTCTGGTAGCTGTAGTCCAGCGTCTCGGCGGGGTCTTCCGCCTTGTCCAGCAGCTTCGAGATCTTCGCCTTGATGACGGTGGACATGCGTCCGGTCATACCGGCCATGCGGTCTCCTCGGGACTCGTGTGGAACGGGCCTCCGAGCCTATCGGACCCCGACGCGCTGCTCCTACCGATCGGAGGCCGCGGACCCGACCGACCTAGAGGCCGCGCGGGTGGCGGAGCCTGTAGCCCTTGTTCGACTGGCGCAGCGGACGCCAGCGCGGGCCCTTCGCGCCGCCACGGTCACCCGCGGCGCTGGTGTCGAGCCGGATCCCGGCGACCGTCATGTACGCATGGCCCGAGTTGGTGTAGATCGTGACCCACTTGCCCTTGCCGCCGTAGCCGTAGCGGAAGAAGCTCCGCGAGTCGCGGGGGCGCTGCAGCAGGTTCGCGCCGGCGAGCGCGTAGGACACGGTGCCGGAGCAGTCGTAGGCGCTGTCCTCGAAGTCCCCATGTCCGCCGCCGTAGCGATAGGGCTTGCCGACGATCTCGTTCCCCGCCCAGATGATCTCCTTGACCGCCTGCGGCGCTTCGGCGGGGGCCGAGGCGATCCCGTCGTCG
>NZ_JBFIGP010000360.1:0-3290 GCF_041602235.1 Paraconexibacter sp. | reverse complement strand
GGTCCTGCGCGGCTGCGGCGACGCCATCTCCCTCATCGACGACGTGTTCGTCGAGTGCTCGTTCGTCGAGCTCTACGAGGGCCAGGCGCTCGCCCACGAGGTGATCGGGTACCTGGCGCAGCACGGGCTGATGCTGGTGGCCATGGGCGCGCCGACCCTGGGCGTGGACGGTGAGCTGGTGCAGGCCGACCTGTTGTTCCGGCGACGGGTGTGAGCCGTCGCGGTCAGCGGACCGCCCGGATCAGGTAGTGCGTCGCGAGGTTGTCGCGTCCCTTCCTGCCGGCCCAGTTCTCGTAGGCGACGTAGGCCCGCAGGAGCGGGTTGAAGAACCGGAAGTACACCGCTCCGCGATACATGGAGCGGATCTCTACCGATCGCCAAGGTGAGAACAACCGCTGGAGGGCAGACGCGTAGCAGCGGCGATACCGGGCCGGGAACACGTCATGCGACGGGATCTTGAGGATGCGGTGGGCGACCTCGTGTCCGACGCGCTCGGGCAGGATCTGATTCGCCACGCCGAAAGCGCTGTACTTGCCCGACAGAAAGGCGATCAACTGCCCGCCCTCCTTCAGGTACAGCCGCAGGTTCTCGACCGCTTGATCGACGTCGCCGATGTGCTCGAACACCTGCCAGCTGATGATCAGATCGAAGCGCCCGATCAGCGAGTCCTGACGGATGGCCGCATCGGCGACGTGCACCTCGTCGTAGGCGCCGTCCGGTGCGTTCTCGAGTTCCTCCGCCGAGATGTCGAGCCCCACGTAGCGGCACCCTTCGGGGAGCTCGTCGTGAGCGAACACGGGGTCGCGACCCGACCCCACGTCGAGCACGACCGAGCCCGGGGCGAGCGCCTCCTCGCAGAGAGCACGGAAGTCACGGTCGAGCGGGATGCCGTATCGAGCGGGCAACCGACCAGCGGCTGCGAGTTGCGCGGACCATCCCACGGTGGGGATCTCAGCATTCGTCATCGGGGCACCATCAGCCAGTGTCGATCGCTCACGAAGTCGAAGCGGTAGGACGGTGCCAGCTCCCTGGCCTGCTGCACCCGTTCGTCGTCGGTGAACTCGACGAGGAAACGCGCCCGGGCATCGGCGAGCAGCCTGCTCGCACCCCTGAGGACGTCCACCTCCACCCCTTCCGTGTCGATCTTGATCAGATCCGGGTACGGCGCGGTGTCGAGGACCCGATCGAGGGTGGTCACCTCCACGTCGAGCCGTTCGTCACCGACGTTCTCCTGCTCCAGCGTCCACATCAGCGAAACGCCGGAGCGGGAGTACATGGTCATCGAGCCTGGTTGCGCCGCGACCGCGCTACCGATGACGGTGACGTTCTCCGCCCCGTTCAACGCGAGGTTCGCGCGCAGGCGCTCGGCGTTGCCGGGCACCGGCTCAAATGCGACAACGGCCCCCTCCCGACCGACTCGACGCGCCGCTATGAGCGACATGAGGCCGATGTGGGCACCGACGTCCCAGAACACCTGGCCCGGTTGCAGCGCGGCGACACGTTGCTGGACGTCGCGCTCATGGTCGCCTGTCCAGTAGTACTTCTCCGACCCAGGCACGATCCGCAGCCGGAGGTCTGCCGACGGACCGCCCTTCACGGTGACATCTGCGAGTCCCTGCGGCGCCAGGCGGTTCACCACCCGACGAACCGCTCGCTTCATCCGCGGTTGGCGGATGACGCGCTCTGTCAGCGACGGTGGAAGGCGATCAATGACTGCAATCGCAGTTCTGCGCAGCAAGCGAGGGTCCTCAGGTGGCGGGGGGTCGTGGCTGAAGTGTAAGGGTGGCCCCCGACTCACCCCCGGCTGCGACTTCGCCCGGGGGTCCATGATCGTGACCAAGCGCAGTCGTGGGACGGAGAGCGAGATACAGCAGGACGACGACGGAGACCGCCGAGGCGATCACCATGGACCATGCGACGCCAAGCGCGCCACTCGTCGGCACCAGGATCGGCAGGGCGATAAGCAAGGAGATCCAGCTGATGACCTCCGCGACGCTCCCGGCTCCCGCCCGTCCACGGCCCCGCGCAGCCTCGGCCACGGTTCGCCGGACACCCGCCAGCAGCCCCGCGAGGAGCAAGACGTGAACGAAGCGAAGCCCGGGCCGGAACTCCTCGCCGAAGAGGAGAGGCAGCAACGTGTCGACCGAGAGCTCCAGGGCCAGCGTCACCGATCCGCAGGCGAGGGCACCAAGTCCGACGTACTGCAGCACGAGGCGCCTGTGCTCGGACGCCGGGCGGGACGCGATGGCCGGGAACGCGACCATCCCGATCGACTGCCCGATGAATCGCGCCAGATTCGTGAACGCCACGGCTGACACGTAGAACCCGAGTTGCACGGGCGAGAGGAACGCTCCGATCACCACCTGATCGAGCTGAAGCCCGTCGGACGGGTTCGCCGTCCCCAGCAATCCCTTGCCACCGAAGGCCAGCACCTCCCGCTGCGACACCGCTCGTGCGTGTGGCGATGGGCTCGCGCGCATCACCCGGCCGGCGGCGACCCGGAACGACGCGATGGCGACCACGACGACGGTGATCACCCACAGAATCGTGACGAGCAGCAGGTCGCCGCCCCCGATCACGAACAGCGGCACGAGGACAGCCGCGTAGGACACCGGCGGAGCCACCCGCACCAAGTTGAACGCGCGGAACTCCAGCAGTCCCTGCAGCATGCTCATGGCGTACAGCTGGGCCATCGTCGCGGATGGAATGACGATCGAGAGGACCGCCGCGATCTGCGCCTCGGACCGCTGATCGTGAAACAGCACGATCAGTGCGACAGCTTGGACAGCGGCGACGGCGACCACCTGACGGGCGAGCAGCCGCTTGCCCATCTGCCACATCGCCGCGGGATCCCCGATGCCCGACGACACGTAGTAGCCGATAGCGGTGGGGCCGCCCAGGCTCCCCAGGAGCGTGCAGGGAAGTGCGACGGTCACGAGGAGGGCAAGGATGCCGCGGTCCTCGACCCCGAGAATGCGTGCGGCGAGGATGCCGCTGGCTGCGACGACGGCCTGCCCCAGCAACGCGGTGGCCACCACCCCTCGCACCGCTGACCCAGCGCGTGTCCGGGGCTCTCCGACATCGCTCGGACCCGATTCGCCGGTGTCCTCGCTCGGCGTCATCGTCCGGAGGGAAAGCGGTCACGGATAGGTCGCGCGGGGACTCCGACGCACACCGTGTCGGGCGGCAGATCGCGAACCACGACCGAACCCGCACCCACGATGCAGCCCTTGCCGATGGTGACGGGACCGACGATGACGACACCGAACCCGATGAGGTTGTCGCCGCCG
>NZ_JBFIGP010000359.1:0-3297 GCF_041602235.1 Paraconexibacter sp. | reverse complement strand
GGTCGTGTTGCGCGCGAACACCTCCGTGGAGGCGAGGACGTCGTCTGGTCCGAGGCCCTGCAGGCCGCCGGTCGCGAGCACGCGGGTGTCCTCCATGAGGGTGAACGCCTCGCCCCACCGGGCCGCGGTCATCGGCCCGGCCGGCGTCCAGATGCCGCTCCCGGGGTCGTAGATCTCGCCGGTCGTCAGCCGCGACCCGTGCTCCCCGGCGGCGACCAGCACCCGGCCGTCGTCGAGGAGAACCGCCTTCCCGTTGAGACGCGGGGAACGCATGCTCGGCGCGGACTGCCAGCGGCCGGTCTCCGGGTCGTAGATCTCGACGGTCGCGAGGTTCCCGCTGTCGCCCGCCCCCCCGGCGACGAGGACCCTGCCGTCGTCGAGCCGGACCGCCACATGACCGCCACGCGCGTCGCTCAGGTCGGCCGTCGGCATCCAGGTGTCGGTCTGCGGGTCGTAGATCTCCGCGGCCCGGGTGCCGCCACCCGCCACGAGCACGCGACCGTCGCGCAGCAGCGTCGCCGTGAACACGAGGTCGCGGGCCACGGCGCTCGTGGCGGCCGGCGTCCACACGCCCGTCTGCGGGTCGTAGGTCTCGGCGGTCGCGGGGCCAGGCTCGGAGTCGGCGGGCGGCTCCTCGCCGAGGTCGAGCGGGCCGGAGGACGTGCCGACCACGAGCACCCGTCCGTCGCTCAGGAGCGTGGTCGTCGAGGTCGTGCGTCCCTCGTGCAGACTGCCGGTGGGCGTCCAGGCCCCGTCCTCCGGGTCGTAGAGCTCCGCGGCGCCGGCGTCGTCGTGGACGAGCACGCGCCCGTCCTGCAGGCGGACCGCGCCGTGGAAGGCGCGCGCGCTGCTCATCGAGCCCGTGGGCGTCCAGTCGTCGGTCTCGGGGTCGTAGATCTCCGCCGTGTCGAGCGTCCGGTAGAACGAGCTCTGGCCGCCCGCGACGAGCACCGCTCCGTCGGCGAGCAGGGTCGAGCTGTGGAACGCCCGCGGCGACCCCATCGGCTCGAAGGGAAACCAGGTGCCGCTGGAGGTGTGCGACGCCTGCGCCGCGCTCGGCATCAGCAGCAGCAGGGTCAGCAGGGACAAGAGGGTTCGGCGCATTCTGGGAGGCTCCTGCGGTTCGGGCGATGCAGTGGTCCGCGGCAGCCCGGTCTCATCGCCGACCCACGGCTCGGACCCCGCCCCCGACGCGCCACAGCATGCTGGCGGTCCATTGCCCGTGCCGCCGGTCGTCGGCCCAGGCGTGGCGATACTACGCGGGCTCGGTCGATGCATCAAGAACCGGTGTCTCGGGGGCCCGGAGACCGAGCTGAGACGACTGACGCGGTCGCGGCTGGCAGGATCCCGCCATGGCCTTCCGGCGACTGAAGCAGATGAAGGACGCCATGAGCCCGGAGGCGATCCGGCAGGGGATCCAAGCAGGCCGCGACGCGTTGGCCGCAGGCGGCGCGATCCCTGAGTTCACCGAGGAGCAGCTCGCGGCCATGGCGCCCGAGCAGCGGGCGGCGCTCGAGGCCAACCTGGCCAGGGCACGGCAAGCGCAGGCCGACGGACAGGCGGTGATCGACGAGGCCGTCGAGCGCCGACGCGGCCAGCAGGTGCTGCGCGATCCGCTGCCCGCCGATCACGCGCCACGACCTGCCGGTGCTCCGTCGCGGGCGCTCGACCGCGACGAGCAGGCCGCTGAGGAGCGATCCGCGCGCGACGACGCGCGCGAGCCGTACCTGGCCTCGGGACACCCGGGCGTCCAGATGGTCCGGATGGCCACGCGCGCGGGCACGCAGGCGCAGGAGGTCGCGGCCTACCTCGCCTCCAGCGGGCTGGCCGGGCGTCCTGACCTCGTGTACGGGGTCTACCCGGTGCCCGACCATCTCGGCGGCGGCACGGGGTTCGCGAAGAACCGGGTGGTCGAGTGGGACATCGTCCACGCCGCGCCGGCGGCGCTGCCTCCCACCGAGGAGCCCGAGGTCGTGACCTTCGACGCCGCCGAGCGCTGGGTCCTGCGCCGTGTCGGCGAGCCGCAGGCGTTGGACGAGGACCTCGCGCTCACCTACCTGCGGCAGGCCGGCGTCGGGCCGGAGCGCTGCCTGGGTGTCGCGCGCGCGGTCGACATCTCCTCGCACGGAGGGGGCGAGGACTCAGGGCAATGCGTGGTCACCCAGGTCACGGGCGTGCGGGTGTTCCAGCCGGCGGGGACCGGGACCCGCGCCGCCGAGGCGCTTCGTGAGCAGCGGCCGATCGCGGCGATGCCGGTCGACGGGATCCACGTCGAGGTCCTCAACTGGCACGAGATCCAGAAGGCGGTGCAGCCGAGGACCGGCGTGCCGTTCCTCGTGCCGTCGCCGTTCCCCTACCTGCCGTCGACCCCGCAGGAGCTGCTGCGTTCCTACCTCGAGGTGGTCGGCGTCCAGCCGCAGGACTGCTTCAGCGCCCAGGTGACCGAGGACCGGCCGCGCGACCTGAGCGACGTCCACCGTCGGGGCATCGGCACGGTGTCGAAGAACCGGGGGACCAAGCAACCCTCGGCCGACGGGGAACTGCGCGCGCGGCTGTCCGGAGGCGCCTGCCTGGTGGTCGCCTACCGGGACAGCGCGGTCTACGAGGAGGGACGCGCACGCTGGTCCGCCTACGAGACCGAGGTGCTGAGCGCACGGCTGGCCAACGGCATGACGCCGCGTCGGCCGGTCGAGAACGTCGACCACCTCGACCGGCTGCCCGGCGGTGCGCGCCAGGTGCTGCGCACGGCGGAGCGGGTCGCCGCGTTCTTCGAGGCATCGGGCAGCCCCTTCGAGAAGATCCCACCGCACCGCTACTGCTGGCCTCCGCAGCGGTGAGCCCCGGCCCCGACGTCACGCCTGTCGGCTTCGCGGCGACCGATGCGCCCGGCGCACACCTGCGCCGGCGTCGCAATCCGCTGTGGCTCGTCGTCGCGTTCGCCCTTCTCCTGGTCGGCCTGGGCGGCATCGGGTGGTTCGTCCACGAGCAGGTCGAAGGCGCCCCCGGTCGCGACGAGGCTCTGGCGGCCGGGACGGTGGCCGCGCTGGGGTCCCCGCCGGGCCAGGCCACGCGGTTCGCCGGTCCCGGCGGCGAGCACACCGTGTGGCTGGACCTCGACGGAGTCCGCACCTCGGCCACCCGCGAGCGGATCGTGGCGGCGACGGTCTGCGATGTCCTCGTCGGAGGCGGTCGCTCGGTCCGCGTTCGCGGGTCGCGCCAGGGCTCCAGCGTGACGATCGGGGATCGCGCGACGGTGGGGACGTTCACCGCTTCGCAGGGCCAGGTGACGATCTCCTG
>NZ_JBFIGP010000358.1:0-3320 GCF_041602235.1 Paraconexibacter sp. | reverse complement strand
GGGCGCGACGGTGCTCGATGAAGCGCGCAACGCGCTGGGCGCCAACACCGCGACGAGCCAGAACGAAGCGGTGGCGCTGATGGCGATCGTCAAGGACGTCGCCGACGGCACGTCGATCGGTCTGCGCTGCACCGAGCAGGCTGGTGAGACGCTCCAGGCGGAGGACCTGAAGCTCACCGCCGTCCAGGTGCAGTCGGTCGTCGGTCCGTGATCGCTCGGCGCTGAATACGGCGGTACAGCAGGTGCGGGCGGTCCTCGGGCCGCCCGCGGCGCTCACCGCCGCACGAACTCGCAGTCCGCCGCCACCACGTCCGAGGCGTCCGCGAACACGGTGTCGACGCCGGGTCCGCACGCGACGTGATCGACACCCCCGCCGACGACGTTGACGCGGTCGTCCCCGTCCCCGCCCTGGATCAGGTCCGGGTCGATGTTCCCGAAGATCGCGTCGTTGCCCGGGCCACCGTCGATGCGGTCCCGTCCACGGTCGCCGGTGATGTAGTCGTCACCGTCGCCACCGAAGATCACGTCGTCGTCCCCTCGTCCGTGGACGCGGTCGTCACCCGGCCCTCCGTGCAGCTCGTCGTTGCCGTTCTCGCCGTCCACGTAGTCGTCGCCCTCGACGCCGAACAGCCGGTCGATGCCGTCGCCCCCGAGCATGGTGTCCGGGCCCGGCGTCCCGGTGAGCGTGTCGTCGCCCGGGGTGCCACGGATCGTGGTGCTGCTCGGCGGAGCGTCGTTGGCCGGCTCGGGCGGGATGGGGATGACCGTCTCGCACCGGCTCAGGACGTCGCGAGACGGGCTCGTGATCTCCACGTAGACCGTGTCGCGCCCGGTGCCGCAGTCGACGACGTCGCGGTCCTCGTCGGCCACCCGGATCACGTCGTTGCCGCGACCGGCGTTGACGCGATCGGCGCCCGGGCCGGCGACGATCTCGTCGGACCCGTCACCCCCCGACAGGTAGTCGTCCGACGAGCCGCCGTCGAGGATGTCGTCGCCCGCGGCCCCGTACAGCTTGTCCCTGCCCGCGTCGCCCTTGAGGTCGTCGTCGCCCTCGCGCCCGAACACCTGGTCGTTCCCGGTGCCACCGTCGGCGAGGTCGTCGCCGTGCCCGGCGTCGAGCGTCTCGGACCCCGGGCCGGCGAAGAGCTGGTCGTTGCCGTCACCGCCGAGCAGCCGGTCGGTGCCCCGGCCGCCGTCGATGAAGTCGTTCCCGGGGCCACCGTCGAGGAGCGGATCGTTCCCGAACCCCGCCTCCACGATCTTGTCGTCGCCGGGGCCGCCGAGGATCGTGTCGTCGCCGTCGCCCCCGTCGAGGAAGTCGTTGTCCGCGCCGCCCTCCAGCGTGTCGTTCCCGGTTCCTCCGAAGCCCGCGTCCTGTCCCGGCCCGCCGATCAGCGTGTCGTCGCCCGCCTGTCCGCTCAGCCGGTCGTCCTCGCTCTCGCCGTACAGGACGTCGTTGGACGGGCCGCCGACGAGGCTGTCGTTGCCTGCGCCGCCGAACAGGCTGTCCCGTCCGCGTCCACCGTTGAGCACGTCATCGCCGCCGAGCCCGAGCATGCGATCCGACAGCCGGCTGCCGCTCAGCCTGTCGGGTCCCTCGGTGCCCGTGATCGTCGCGACCCCCGGCTGGACGGCGACGGCGACCGGCCGCGACCTGCGCCCCAGACGTCGCGCGGTGAGACGGCGCAGGGAGGTGGCGCCGAAGACCGAGAGGGTCCGCGAGCTGCGATCGGCGACGTAGAAGCGCGCGGCGTCCGGCGAGGTGGCGGGGAAGCCCGGTCCGCGACCGGCCGCGACCCGGGCGAGCGTGCGACCTGATGCGAGGTCCACGACGGCGGTCACGCGCTTGCCCGGCGCGGCGCCGAGGATCGCACGCCGGCCGTCCCGCGTGATCGCCACGCCACCGCCGACACCGGCACGCAGCCGGATGCGGCGGCCGACCCGGCGCCGTCGCACGTCCACGCTCACGAGCCGGGTGCCCTTGGACCCCACGGTCAGCACGCGGGCGACATCGCCCCGCGGCCCGAAGGAGACCCCTGTGGCGCCGGCCAGGGTCAGGCGCCGGACGAACCTCCCCGACGGCACGTCGACGATGCCGACCTGTCGACGACCGGTGACGGTGAGGACCCTCGTCCCGTCCGGGCTCACGGCGAGTGGTCCGGGGGAGGACCGCGGGATCACGACCGCCCGGACCAGCTGGAACGTCGCGGCGTCGACGACGTCGATACCGCCGGGACGGGAGGTGAACAGGCGCGTCCCGTCGTCGGAGATCGCCAGGGCGACGGGACGCCGTGCGAGGGCCAGGACGGACACGACGCGGCGCGTCGTGAGGTCGATGGCGAGCAGGCGGCGACCGGCGGCGACGTAGGTACGCGAGCCGTCGGGTGCCGCGGCGACGCCGACGGTCCTCCCGCCGAGCGCGATACGGGTGCCGACCTGGTTGGTGACGGCGTTGACCAGGGTCAGGGAGGACGTGCCGTCGGCGACGGCCACCACGCGCGCGTCGGCGGGGGCGCAGAGCACCGCCCAGGCTCCCCACGCGCAGAGGGCCGGTCGCAGCGAGCGTCGTGCCGAGAACGCCATCATGGGGGAGAGCGGAAAGACCCCGTCAGAGTTGCGGTGTCGCCTCGATCATGGCGACGGCCCGCGCCTGCGGGTGCTCGTCCGGAGCGAGTCGCTCCCAGGCGGTCCGGGAGGCACGCTGCACCACCGTGCGCGACCGCACCTGCCAGCCGCGCAGGAGCTCGTCGAGCGCGCCGTGGTCGTAGACGCGCTCGAACCCGGCGACGACGAACTCGGGACCGTGGGGCACCGTGAGGAGGAGGCGTCCCTGTGCTGCGATGTGCGCGCGCAGGTGCTGCAGGGCCGCCAGGTCCTCGCGGGAGTCGGAGCCGTCCTGCCCGTAGTGCTCCAGGCCGAAGTGCTCCACCGCCGACAGGCACACGACGGCATCCCAGCCTCCGGGACCGGCGTACTCGTCCAGGCGACAGGGGTGCACGGTCAGGTTGGGGTGCTCGACGGGGTAGCCGCGCGGGTCGATCACCTCGACGGCGTGACCGAGGGTCGCCAGGGAGAGCGCGACCGTGCTCTCGCTCCCTCCGACGTCGGCGATCCGCAGCGACCTGTCGCAGGGGAGCAGCGAGAAGATCCACGGCTGCTCGACGATCCGCTCGTTGACCAGGAGCACGTCGGCGGCGCCCTCGGCGAGCTCGACGGGGACCGGCGGGTTGAACCACAGCCCGGCCTGGGCGGCGTATCCGTCCGGCCCGCCCGCCCAGTTGAGGTAGGCCGCCCTGCCCGCGTCGAGGTCGAGCAGCGCC
>NZ_JBFIGP010000357.1:0-3330 GCF_041602235.1 Paraconexibacter sp. | reverse complement strand
GAGGTGGCCGAGTGGCTGAAGGCGCCCGCCTGCTAAGTGGGTATAGGGGTGAAACCCCTATCGAGGGTTCGAATCCCTCCCTCTCCGCTCGGAGTCCTCGCACAACTGTTCGCAGAACCCCGAGGCCCACGACACCCCGGCGGCGCCGGTAGGGATGCTCCGGGGCGGTCAGCTCGGTGTGCACGGTCGGTGCGGGCGTTGCGGGTGGAGCCCAGCCAGTCCTCACGCGTGCAGATCAGCAGCCACTCGATCAGCGGGGCGGCGGTGGCGCGCAGCCGCTGGCAGGCGATGCCGCGCCGCCTGGGGCGGTCGCGGGTGGAGTCGGCGCCGACGTTGTGGTCCGAGCCACGGCTGGGTAAACCGTACGGTTTGTGGATTTTCCGTACGGTGCTTGATAGGTTCGTTTCATGAGCGAAGTAGCGGTGACAGCTGAGGCGTTCCGATTCCCGGCCCAGGCCAACGAAGCGCTTGAGCAGGGTGACCGGGTGCTGATAACGCGATACGGCAAGCCGACGCGAGCTGTTCTCAGCTACGAGGCGTACCAGCTAGTCGCGCCGCTCCTCGAACTGATCGAAGCCGGAGCGACGGTCTCGCCGGAGGTGCTCATGAGCGTTGACGATGTCGCGTTGTCGCAGGATCTCGCGGCCGACGACGAAGGCAGCGACGTTGAAGCGGCCTTCATCGACGAGCTGATCGACCGCGACACCACCGACCAGTGACGCTCGCGTCCGCCGATCTGCGTCGCGGCGCCCTCGTCTACGGCGTCTTCCCTTTCGCGGCGCAGTTCCCCATGTCCTACCGAGATGACAGCGGGACACGTCAGATGGCCGCTTCGGTGTCCAGCTATGCCGCGGCACGCAAAGGCAGGAGCACCGTCGTCGAAGCGCCCGTCAAGCTCCGACCAGTCCTGCTGCTGCACGACGGAACCCGAGGAGACAAGGACGACGTTGTCGCGTTGCGCGTCAACTCGGTGAAGCCGCGGCATCGAGCCATGACCAACTGGGCCCGTGTCGAAGAGCATGAACATCCGTTCTTCTTCCATCTGCCCAAGGACTCCCGATACGGGCTGCCGGAGGAGTCCGTCATCGACCTCAACGCCGTGACGTCGGTGCACAAGAGCACTCTGTGGCGACGAGTGGGTTCGATCAACGCTCACGAGATGCAGATCGTCAACGAGCGGCTTCGAGTTGTCTTGGGTCTCGACCTCGGACCTCTGATCGCGCGGCAAGCGCGCGAACTGCTCAAGAAGGCGGGCTTCGCGCTCTGATTCCGCGGCAATCGCTCGAAGCCGCCACGTCTCGCGGCAGCCAGATCGCCCTTGCTGTCGCCGGTCTGCTGCCGTGGTCACGGTGACGGATCGCCGGATCCCGCGAGTCCCATCTTCCACTCGCCGTCGACCTTCTCGAACGCCTGGGTCGTCGATGTGAGTCCCTCGACGGTGTTCTCGCCCTCGAGGATGGCGGTCGCTCGGTCACCCCGCACCTGCACGTTGCTCACCGTGAATCGGGTGACCTTCTCGGTGGTCGGGTTGCGGCGCTCGAAGCTCTCTTCGCAGGAGACGCCGAGCGACTCGGCCTGCCGGACCGCGTCCGGCGTGAAGAGCGAGCAGACGGTCTTCCAGTCGCGGGCGTTTGCGGCGACCACGAAGTCCGCGGCGACCTCCCGGATGGCTGCCTCGTCGGAGCGCGCATCGTTCGCCCCATCGCCTGAACCGCCACAGCCCGACGCCGCGGTGAGCGTCACGAGGATGGTGACGACGGAGGGCAGCCGGCGGACACGTCCGCCGTGGAGGTGGGCCGGTGGGACCATCGGCGCAGCGTACGTCGACACCGGCCATGCCAACACGGGGCGTCCCCCGGAAGGTGTGGGGGAGGCCCCACGGACCGGGCGCGTGTTCCTACGGAGTCCGCGCCGTAGTTCCCGCGCTTCCACGGGAACGGGGTCGCTCGTACCGTCGAGGGACACCCATGTCGCTGTCATCACGGAAGAGCAAGGCGATGGTCGCCGCCCTGGTCGGCGCGACCGTGGCGCTGGCCGCGCCGGTCGCCGGCGCGCAGTCGCTGCGCGCGGCGCCCGCCAGCGGCGCGTTCGGTGACCCGGGCGACGCCTACCTGAGCTACACGATCACCGGCGGGGATCTCGCGCTGCGGGAAGGGAGCACGAACAAGTACATCGGCGAGTGGACCGGAGGCCCGATCACCATCGCCGGGCAGATGACGGTCAGCCGGGCCTCGGGGTTCCGCTCCGAGGTGCGGATGAGCGCGAAGGTCGGGGACCGGTCGTGGGCCTGGCCAGGAGGCGACGCGTACGGCACGGTCACCGGTCGCACCGAGACGCAGTCCTACAGCGTGACGTTCACGCCACCCGCCGGGTACAGCGAGAAGTGGCTCAGCGGCTCGGCGGCGCTCGTGGTCTGCGGCGGCGTGTGCAGCAGCTACACCGTCAGCTTCGATCTCGACATGACGAAGGCGGCGACCGACCCGGTCGTCCGCGCCCATCAGGTCAAGCCCCTCGCGCGACGCGGCAAGATCGCCCGCCTGCCGTTCAGCGTCCGCGACGACAGCGGCAAGGCGACCGTCCACGCCGTGCTCTACCAGGGCGGCACCGTGGTCCGCCGGGTCCGGACCTCCAGCGCGATCACGGCCGACGGGCGCCGCCGGATCTGGCGCACGCGCATGTCCAAGAGCTGGAAGGGCCCGATGTTCTTCTGCGTCTGGGCGGAGAACGCGGCCGGGAAGCGCAGCGTCAACGCCCCGAGATCGTCGTGCGCGTGGCTGCGGCTGCTGGTCCCCATCGCGAGCGTCTCCAACAAGTGCGGCGGGGCCGGGTGGTCGTCGATCACCGCGATCCAGAACTACTTCGGCAACACCAGCAAGTTCTACGACTCGCGGCTCAAGCACTCGTACAGGGTCCGGTTCGTGGACGCCTGCAACCTGCACGACGCCGGCTACGGCGGCCACACAGTCCGTGACCGCATCAACCGCTCGCGCAAGTACCGCAAGGGCAAGGTCGTCAGCTTCCACTCCTGGTACCGCAAGCGGGTGGACGACAAGTTCCAGCGCGACATGCGCACCCTGTGCCGTCGGCAGATCCCGTCGAGGGCGCGGATCGCGCGGGCGCGATGCCTGGCCGGCACCGTGCGCTACGACATCGTGCGCGCCTTCGGGTACCTGTTCTTCGACGCCGAGCTGCGGGAGCCGGGAACGCAGCAGATCGGGGCTCGGGACAACACCTGAGCGCCCGCCGGTTCAGGACTGCACGTACCCCGGAGGGTTCACGCTGTCCACGTACAGGTCGACCCCGAGGTCCCCGCCGGGAACGCAGTCGTAG
>NZ_JBFIGP010000356.1:0-3345 GCF_041602235.1 Paraconexibacter sp. | reverse complement strand
GCCGTCCTGCGCTCGGCCGGCGAGCGCAACGGCCCGCAGCGCTGAACCTCGAGAGAACCGAACGGGAGAGAGACACCATGTACGGAAGGTCCTACGGCAGCGTCCTGGATGCCTGCGCCTCGAACTTCGCCGATCAGGAAGCGCTCGTCCAGGGCGATGTGCGCCTGTCCTATGCGGAGGTGATGGACGGCGTGCGTCGCACCGGGCGCGCGCTGCTCGGGCTCGGCCTGGCGCCGGGCGACCGGGTCGCGTTCGTCATGTCGGACTCGATCGACCTCGTGAACATGATGTACGGCGCCCTGTGGGCCGGGCTCACGATCGTTCCGCTGAACGCCAAGCTGCAGCTCGACGACCACGTGTACATGGTCAAGGACTCCGGGGCGCGCGCCCTGGCCTTCAACGGCGCGACCGCGGAGCGCGGGCTGGCGATCCTCGACCAGGTGGAGGTGGAGTTCGGGATCGCCACCGACGCGGGCGACGTCCCCGAGGGCGGTCACCTGCTGGCGGACCTGACCGCTGGAGAGTCCGGCGCGGCAGGCGCACCCGACGTCGACACGGAGGCCGAGTGCTGGATCCAGTACACGGGCGGCACGACCGGGTTCCCGAAGGGCGCCCTGCACAGCCACCGCACGTTCTTGACGGCACTGACCTCGTGCGCGCTCGAGCTCGACGTGCGGCCCGGTGAACGCCACGTGCACTGCGCCCCGTTGACCCACTCGGGCCTCGTGTACTTCCTGCCCGTGTGGATGCGAGGCGGCACGAACATCCTGCTCCCGGGATTCGACCCGAACCTGCTGCTCGACACGATCGAACGCGAGCGGGTCACGAGCACCTTGATGGTGCCGACGATGATCTACGTGCTGCTCGAGGTGCCGGGGATCACCGACCGGGACCTCTCGAGCCTCCGCACGATCACCTACGGGGCGGCGCCCATGGGCAAGGAGCGGCTGGAGCAGGCCCTCGAGACCTTCGGCCCGATCTTCATCCAGGCCTACGGACAGACCGAGGCCCCCGCCCAGATCACCGCGTTGACGAAGGCCGACCACCTGCGGGCCCGGGAACGTCCCGAGATCCTGACCTCCTGCGGACGCCCCGTCGTGATCGCCGAGGTGCGCATCGCCGACGAGAACCTCGAGGAGGTGCCGGTCGGGGAGGTCGGCGAGATCATCGTCCGCGGCCCGCACGTGACGCTGGGGTACAACGCCAAGCCGCAGGAGACCGCGGAGACGATCCGCGACGGCTGGCTGTGCACCGGTGACCTCGGCCGCCGCGATCACGAGGGGTACGTCTACATCGTCGACCGCACGAAGGACATGATCATCACGGGGGGCTTCAACGTCTACCCCAAGGAGGTCGAGCAGGTGCTGTTCTCGCACCCGGCCGTCGCGGACGTCTGCGTCATCGGGGTCCCCGACGAGAAGTGGGGGGAGGCCGTGAAGGCCGTCGTCGTCGCCGCCGACGGTTGCACGCCCGACCCCGCCGAGCTGATCGCCCTGGTCAAGGAGCGCAAGAGCAGCGTCATGGCCCCGAAGACCGTCGACATCGTCGACGCCATCCCGCTGACCTCGGTCGGCAAACACGACAAGAAGGCGCTGCGGAGCCAGTACTGGTCCGATCGCGAGCGCGCCGTCAACTAGGAGCCGACGATGCGAGACGTATTCATCGCGGGGGCGTTCGTCACCCCGTTCGGGAAGTTCGAGCAGCACAGCCTCAGAAGCCTCGCTGCCGATGCCGTCACCGGCGTGCTGGCCGACGCGGGCGCCACGCCGGACGAGATCGACATGGTCTTCTTCGGCAACGCTGCCGAGGGCATCCTCACCGGTCAGGAGTGCATCCGCGGCCAGGTCGCCCTCGACGGCACCGGACTGCAGGGCAAGCCGATCTTCAACTGCGAGAACGCGTGCGCGTCCGGCTCGACGGCCGTCCACCTCGCGGTCATGGCGATCCAGTCCAGCGGTGCCGACGTGGCCATCGCGATCGGGGCGGAGAAGCTCAGCAACCCGGACCGCGCCAAGACCTTCTCGGTCTTCCAGGGCGGCTGGGACGTCGAGCGATACGGCGGTCCCGACGGCACGAGCAACCAGTCGGCGTTCATGGGCGTCTACGCCGAGATGACCAAGGACTACATGTCGCGGTCGGGGGCGACGCCCGAGGACTTCGCGGCGATCTCCGTGAAGAGCCACGCGAACGGGGCGCTCAACCCCAACGCCCAGTACCGCGACCCGCTCACGGTGGAGGAGGTCATGGCGAGCCGGACGATCGACGATCCCCTGCGGCTGCTGATGTGCTCGCCGATCGGCGACGGAGCGTCAGCCGTGATCGTCGCCTCGGCCAAGGGGCTCGAGCGGCTCGAGGCCGACCCCGTGCGCGTCCTGGCGGCGGAACTGCGATCGGGCGTCACCGATCGCGACGGCGAGGACTCGCCGGTCGTGCAGGCCGCACGGGCGGCGTACGCGAAGGCCGGGATCGGTCCGCAGGACCTCGACGTCATCGAGGTCCACGACGCCGCCGCGCCCGCCGAGCTCATCGTCAGCGAGGAGATCGGCATCGCCGCTCCGGGTGAGGGTCCTGCGCTGCTGCGGCGCGGGGGCACCGCGATCGACGGCGAGTTCCCCATCAACCCCAGCGGCGGACTGCTGAGCCGCGGGCATCCGGTCGGGGCGACAGGTTGCGCGCAGCTCACCGAGCTGGTCGACCAGCTCCGCGGTCGCTGCGGCGAGCGGCAGGTGCAGGGCGCGAAGATCGCCCTCGCCGAGAACGGCGGCGGTTGGGCCGGGAAGGCCCCCGCCGCGGCCACCATCACGATCCTCGGAAGGTAGGAACCATGGCATCACGCGAATGGAAGAACCGCAAGAAGACGGTGTTCATCACCGGCGGGGCCAGGGGGATCGGACTCGAGACAGCACGTCAGCTGGTCGCCGGCGGACACAACGTCGCCCTCGTCGACGTGCTCTCCGACGAGGTCGAGGCGGCTGCCGCCGGCCTCGGCGACCGGGCGATCGGACTGACCGCGGACGTTCGTGAGGTCGAGGACCTGCGCCGTGCTGCCGCGGACACGGCCCGGCACTTCGGCGGGATCGACGTGAGCATCCCGAACGCCGGTCTGGGCCTGCTCGGCCCGTTCCTCGGGGGCGATCGGGCACAGCAGCAGCTGATGATCGACGTCAACCTCGGCGGGGTCATCGACACGCTGCGCGTCACGGCTCCGTACGTGATCGAACGACGCGGCTATCTCCTGCCGATCGCTTCGGCGGCTGCGCTGGTCCATGTGCCGCTGCACGCCGTCTACGCCGCGACGAAGGCCGGTGTCGAAGCGCTGGCCAACGCGATGCGCTGCGAGATGGG
>NZ_JBFIGP010000355.1:0-3414 GCF_041602235.1 Paraconexibacter sp. | reverse complement strand
TCCAGCGAGGTCATCTGCGACAGCTGCTGGACGAACTCCTTGCTGTCGGCGGCGTTGCTGGGGTCCTGCTGGCGCAACGACTCGATCATCATCTTCATGAACGCGTCCTTGCCCAGCTGCAGCGACGAGGCCGCGTTGGACTGATTGGTGGCGGTCACGGGAGTGCTGGTGGTGACGGCGTTGACGGGCATGGCTGCCTCCTAGGCGTGGACGTCGACGAGCGCGCCCGCAGGCGCGCCGGTCGCGTCGAGGTCGTCGTCGGTGGTGGTCGTCGGATCGGCGGCGATCGGGGAGACCTCGCGACGGCTGCCGGACCCGGTGTCCCCGGGACGGCGCTGCCAGCCGTGCTGCGACCGGCCGTCGGCCGCGATCCCGATGTCGAGGCTCGCGATGGTGATGCCGCGCTCCTCCAGGCTGCGGCGCAGCTCGGCGCCGGCCTGCGTGACCGCGTGCACCGCCTCGGCGTTCTGCGCGGTGATCGTCGCCACGAGGCCGGCGTCGGAGGTGCGAAGCCGCACCTCGATGCCGCCGAGCTCCTGCGGGTGCAGTTGCAGCTTGGCGCGGGCGACCCCGCGCGCCGTGGCGACGTGGACGAGGTCCTGCAGCCGCTCGACGGTGTGCGCCAGGCCGCGCGAGACCCAGGCGCCAGGGGGCACGGGGGTGATCGACGCCGGGGCCGTGGGCGTCGCCGGGACCGCGGCGGATGCGGCCGGTGCCGTGGGCGTCGGCAGGGCGGCGGGACCGTCGCCTCGCCGCTGCGTACCGGCGCCCCCGGCAGCTTCGTGCGAGTCGGTGCCCACGGGGGTGTCCGGTGCTATCGCCGGGCCTGCGCCCGACTCCGCCTCGTCGGTGCCGGGATCGGCGAGGGCGCCCGGGCCATCGGGGGCACCCTGACGCGCCACGCCGGGGACGATGACCGGCGTGTCACCTGGCGTGGCGGACGTCGCCGTCCCCGGGGTGAGGCCGTCGTCGCCCGTGGAGCCGGTCGCGACTCCGGGGCCGGCGCTGGGCTCCGCGGACGCTGCGGCGGTGGCCGCCGGGGCCACTGTCGGGGCGACGCCGGGCGTCACGGCGGGAAGATCGTCGGCGTCCGGTGCCGGAGTACCCGGTGCACCGGGCGCTCCGATCGTGACGCCTCCCGCGACGGCCCCCGACGCCGCGGCGGATGGGATCGCCGTCCCTCCGACGGCGTCCACGGCTGCGGGATCGGGGGCTGTAGCGGGCTCCGGCGCCGTCGCGCCGGGGACGGTGGGAAGGCCGGGGTCGCCGTCGGTCGAGGGCGAGGCACCGGCAGCGGTGGAGCGGGGACCCGCGGGCACGCGGCCTGCGTCGTCGCTCTCGCCGCGTCGTCGCGACTGGGGCTTCGCGGTGTGGCCTTCCGCAGGTGCGGTCCGGGCCGTGGTCTTCTCGAGCAGCGCGGGGAACGCCAGCGGGTCAGCCGGCGGTCCCTCGCGTCGGGGACGTGCCGGCGTGACGCTGTTCGCGTCCGCGACGGGTGTCGGTCGCATGCGGTCCTAGACGGTCGAGTACGGCAGAGAGGTGAGCGAAGCGGAGGGCGGTGGGACCGTGGGGGCCAGCGGAGTCCGAGCAGCGGCCCGATCGGCGTTCGCGTAGCCGAGCACGCGCTCGACGTACGCCTGGGTCTCGGCGTACGGCGGGACGCCGCCGTGCCGGGCGACCGCGCCCGGACCAGCGTTGTAGGCGGCGAGCGCCAGACGCTCGTCACCGCCGAAGCGGTCGAGCTGCTGCCGCAGGTACCGGGCGCCGCCGTCGAGGGCCTGCACCGGGTCGGTGGGATCGACGCCGAGCGATGCCGCGGTGCCGGGCATGAGCTGGGTGAGCCCGACCGCGCCTGCGCTGCTGCGGGCCGCGGGATCGAACCCGGACTCCTGACGCACGAGTGCGCGCAGAAGTGCGGGCTCGATCCCGTTCTTGGCCGCTGCCGCTTCGATCTCGGCTCCGAAGGGGGTGCTCGACGTCGCGGTCGTCGCGGTCGTCGAGGACGGCGCCTGAGCGCCGGCGAGCATGCTCGCGAAGGTCGATGTCGCGGCGTCAGGAGCGGCCGGCGACGCCGGGGAAGCGACCGGCGTCAGCAGCGTCGAAGCGAGCTGCTGCAGCTCGGCGACACGGTCGAAGGCGGGGATGCTCACGCTGCCGCCCGTCCGCGGATGTGCGCCTGCAGGGCGATCTCGTCGAGCTGCGCGCCCTGGTGGCGGTTCCACGCCAGCGCGTGCGTCGCGGCCTGGCGGTCGCGCAGCCGGTCGAGGACCTCGCGCTTGCGGCTGGCACCGGTGAGTACCTGCCTGCGGGCGTCCACCTCGGCCTCGGCACGATCGACTTCCAGCGCGGCGACGATGCGCGTGCGCTCCAGCCGCTCGAGGTAGGCCTGGCGGCGCACGAGCGCCGACGGGTCGATCACCGCGGTCTGCCCGGCGTCACCGTCGAAGAGTCCCTCGCGGTGGCTGTCCTGCGCCGTGCGGATCTGCTCGCTGACCGACTGGAGCGTCGCCTCCCCGCGCAGGCGGTGGGCGATGCTCGCGGCGAGGGCTTCCTTGGCGCGGTCCTCGGCGTGGGCGCGCACCTTGCGCACCCGCTCGAGCCCGAAGTCGAACTGCTCCTTCACAGCCGGGGTGGTCGGCCGTGCCTGTCGCGGGGTGAGGGAGCCTGGACGAACCTCCGAGTGGGCGGGTCCGAGCACCGTGCCCGAGGGGCATCACCAGAGGCAGCCGCACGACCCTGCTGGGCCTCCAGCGGGCCCGTTCGCGATCGTGGCTGTCACGCTCCCAGCGCGCTTGACACGCCGTCGCACCGCTTCCTAGTATCGCTCGAGCGCCCGCCGTGCAGGGGAGGCGCCGGCGGACGGCGTCGTGCGCCATCCGGAGACCTCAGGGGGGACCGTCGTGCACCGAGGGATCGCAGCACCAGGCCGGGGCGCAAAGATCCGCTGCCGGCGGCTGACCGCCGTCGTGACCAGCTGCCTGCTGATCGCGATCGCCGCGACCCCGGCCCACGCGGGCACCTTCACGCCCACGGGCTCGCTCGTTACCGGCCGCATCGACCACACCGCCACCCTTCTTCCCGACGGCAAGGTCCTCATCGTCGGCGGCTTCCGTCCGAACTCCTACGAGGCGGCCGCCGAGCTGTACGACCCGAGTACTGGGACCTTCGCCCCGACCGGCAGCCTCAACACCGCTCGGGGCAACCACACCGCGACCCTGCTGCCCTCTGGCAAAGTCCTCATCACCGGGGGTCACGGCGTGACGGCCGCCGGGAACTCCTTCGACACGATTGCCAGTGCAGAGCTGTACGACCCCGCCACGGGGGCGTTCACCGTCGTCGGCCCCCTCGGCCAGGCCCGGCGTGACCACACCGCGACCCTCCTCCCCTCCGGCAAGGTGCTCGTCACGGGCGGTC
>NZ_JBFIGP010000354.1:0-3460 GCF_041602235.1 Paraconexibacter sp. | reverse complement strand
TCGGGGACGCCCTGGACATCGTCGACGGCTGGCTGGCCCGACCGAACGTCGTGGTCGTCCACCCGACCGACCGTCACGCGGCGGTCGTGCGCGAGCTGCTCGAATCGCTCGGTACGGGCGGAAACCTCGTCACCGATGCCCACCTCGCGGCCCTGGCGATCGAACACGGCGCACAGCTGTGCTCGAGTGACGCGGACTTCTCGCGGTTTCCCGGGCTCCGCTGGCATGACCCGCTGCGCGCGTGAACCCCGAGCGCCGCGACCAGGAAGCCGACCGCGAACAGCGCAGAGGCGAGGTAGAACGCCGTGGTGTAGCCGTGGACCGCGGCTGCCGAGGCGAGCCCGGGCCGGGGGTGTGGCTGGAGGCGTAGCTCACGCCGAGCTCGTCCTACGGCAGCCACCTGCTACCCGCCCCTTACCGTTCTCGCGGTTTGCCGCCGGGCGGGAAGGGCTCGGCGGCGTGAGTCGAGCCCAATGAATATGGACAGCGTCCATGCGCCAAGGCATCGACGGTCCGGAAGCAGGGTAGGTAGTGCCGATGACCGCGATCCATCCGTCCTCCGAGCGCACCGCAGTCCTCCTCACGGGAGCGTCCGGCTTCGTGGGGAGCGCGCTCCTTCCCGCCTTGAAGGACGTGGGCGCGATCCGCTGCCTGGTCCGCGACGCGAGTCGCCTGCAGACGAGCGGCGACGTCCACGTCGTCGAGGCCGACCTGACCGACAGCGACTCGCTTGCGCCGGCGCTGGAGGGGATGGACGAGGCCTACTACCTGGTCCACTCGATGGAGCCCGGCGGCGGGCAGGACTACGTCGAACGTGACCGGCGCGCGGCCACCAACTACGTGCAGGCCGCGCGAGAGGCGGGGATCCGTCGCACGATCTACCTCGGAGGCATCGGGGGCGGCGACGAGAGCAGCGAGCATCTCGAGTCGCGGCGGGAGGTCGAGGAGGTCCTCGCGGGAGCCGGCCCCGAGTTCGTCGCCCTGCGGGCCTCGATGATCGTCGGCGCGAAGTCCGCCTCCTTCGGGACCCTCGTGCAGATCGTCGACCGCCTTCCGGTCCTCGCGATGCCGGCCTGGCGAGACCGCAGCACGCAGCCCATCGCGATCGACGACGTGGTCGCCTGTCTCGTGGCGGCCCGCGAGGTCAAGCCGGGCGCCTACGAGATCGCCGGTCCGGACACCCTCACCTTCGCCGAGATGACCGAGGTCATCGCCGACCTGCTGGGCAAGACCCACCGCAGCGTCCCGCTGCCGTTCAGCAACGCGAAGCTCGAGGCGGCGATGGCTTCGCTGGTGACCGACGAGGATCAGGAACTGCTGGAGCCGCTCATGGAGGGCCTGCACGGTGACCTCGTCGTCAGCGACAACCAGATCGAGAGGACGTTCGGCGTGCGGCCGACGCCCTTCGCCGATGCGGCGCGCACGGCGATCGAGGGGATGACCGGGGTCGAGACGGCTGACGCCCAGCCGGCCGCGGAGTCCTGACCCGGGCAGCACCCGGCCCCGGCGTCCGGGCCGCTACTGGGCCGCCGTGAGCTGCGCAGCGATGGAGCCGCCGTCGAGCCACACCCGCTCGCGGCCGATGGCGCCGTCCTTCTGGTGCACTCGTGCTCGATGACGCAGAAGTCCTCGCCGTACCGCTCGCGCGTCGGGGTCATCCGCTCGTTGTCCGGATCGGCGACGAGCATGCTCATGAGCCGCGGACCGCGTCGACCACGTCGCGGATGGCGTCGCCCGCATACCGCGCCTGGGCCCTGTCGTCGATCAGCGACTGGTGCGTGGCGGTCGCGATCGTCCGGTGGCTGCTGCGGCTCGACAGCGCCGCGAGACGGGTCTGATCGGCGGCCCATCCAGGGGCGTTGCCCTGACCGGCGGTCACGACGACGAGAGGGCGACGCCCGAGGCTTCTCAGCCGCGCGGCGCGGTCGAGCTCCGCCGGCATCGCCTCGACGTCGCGGGCGAACTGCTGCATCTGCCGCGCGGGGTCGCCGTCCTTCTGATCGAAGAACAGGCCGGCGATCCCGGTCCGCGACAGCGTTGGGACGAGCGCCACCAGCGGGTCGGCGTGCTCGAAGGCGGTCGTCTGCTTCGGATGCATCGAGTCGAGCAGGACCACGCCCGCAACCTCGTCCGGGTACCGCTCGGTGAAGCTCAGCGCGAAGATCCCTCCGAGCGAGTGCCCGGCGACCACGACGGGACCGCGGACGCCGGCACGCCCGAGGAGCAGGTGCAGGTCACGGGCCGCGTCGCTGCGCTGCGCGGGCGCTGGGTCGCTGCGACCGTGGCCTGCCTGGTCGTACGTGCAGATCCGGGTCGTGCGGGCGACCGCGGGGGCGATCCACCGGCCCATCGACCTCGAGGATTCGCCCAGACCGGGCTCGAGCACGACCGTGGGGTTGCCGGACCCGACGCACCGGATCGCGAGCCGGTGGCCGCCGACGTCGATGAGCCCGTGCCCGTCGGCGAGCGCGCTGTCACCCGACGTGTGCAGGGTCTCGTAGTACCCGCCGACGGCCGTGAGCAGGAGCACGGCGAACACGGGGTACAGCAGCACGCGGGTGGCCCAGCGTGACGACCCGCGCCGCGCCTGCCTGACCATCCAGGCGGTCAGGGCGAGGAGTGCCGGGGGCCAGAACCATCCGAGCGTCGCGACCGTCGCGGGGCTGGGCGTCAGGACCAGCAGGACGGCTCCGGTGATCCCCATCCCGATCGCAGGCACGGTGGCCCAGCGCTGCGAGCCGTCGCCGATCCGGGCCGAGAGCACCGCCATCAGAGCCCAGCCCACCGCGAACCCGAGCAGCACCGTCCCGGTGGCGGCGCTCTCGTGCTCGCCGACGGCGGGAACGGTCAGGAGGGAGGCGGCGGAGATGAGTCCCGCGAGGAGAGAGCTCGCGATGATCACGGTGGGTCGTCCTCTGGGGGTGGTGTCCACGGGGAGCTACTCGCTGAAGGGAGCGGTTCGGATGAGCACGGGGAACGCGGCGTGCGTGGTGAGCCAGCGGGTTCGGCCTGCGGGCATGGCACGACCCTCGGCGGCCCATGCGGCGAGCATGTGGCGCTTGAACTGCAGCCGCGGATGGCGCTCGAGGACTGCGCTCACGAACGCGGGGTCGGCCTCGCTCACCCGCGCCCCGGTGACGTCGAGGTTCGCCCCTGCCGCCACGAAGCCCGCGGGATCGCCGAGGTCCTCGTGCGCGCCGGCCGTGATGTGTCCGCACACGGCCGCGGCGATCGTCGCTGCGCGTTCGGGGGTGGCCCCCTGATCGAGCGCGAACCGCTCTGCGCGCTCGCCTCCGGTCACCGCGAAGCACCGTCCGGGCGTCGGATGCTCGAGCGTCAGGTCGTGCAGGAGGCACGAGACGTAGCCGAGCTCCTCGTCCACCCGCACGCCGTCGATCGCAGCCAGCGCGAGCGCGAAGAGATAGGTCCGGTAGGAGTGCTGCAGGACGTGCGGGGAAAG
>NZ_JBFIGP010000353.1:0-3473 GCF_041602235.1 Paraconexibacter sp. | reverse complement strand
TCGGGGTTGGGGTGGTCGAAGTCGCAGCCCGCGTCCCACTCCTTGCGCTGGTTGCCGTAGGCGGGGATGCCGCCGCCGCGCTTGAGCATCGCGGCCACGTGCATGAGGTTCCACGCCATGAAGACCGTGTTGCGCTGGGTGAACTCGTTCTGCGGGCCGCCGGAGCCCTCGTCCGCGTAGGACGGGCCCGGTCCGGCCTCGCCGAGCCAGCAGCTGTCGGCCTGGGGTGGCACGACGTAGCCGAGGTGCTGCAGCGAGTAGAGGAGCTCCATCGCGCAGTGCTTGGCGCCGTCCTCGTTGCCGGTGATGATGCAGCCGCCTGCGCGCCCGTAGTAGATCCACTGGCCCTTGTCGTTGAGCTGGCCGCTGTTGCCGTAGAGCCGCTCGATCACGCGTGAGCTGACGCTCGACTTCTGGCCGAGCCAGATCGGGGCGCCGAGCACGAGGATGTCGGCCGCCTCCACGCGCTCGAACAGGGCCGGCCAGTCGTCGCTCGGCGCGCCGTGCTCGCGCATGTCGGGTTGCACGCCGGCCGGGAGGTCGAGGTCCACCGCCCGCGCCTGGTCGACCGTGACGCCCTGCGCCTCCATGACCCCGATCGCCACGTCCATCAGCGCCTGCGTGTTGGACGGCTCGGGCGCGTGCTTCAGCGTGCAGTTGATGAACAGCGCGCGCAGGTCGGAGTAGTCGAAGCGTGGATCTGGGCTCATGTCGGTCAGTCTCCCCGCTCGCGGTGGCGTTACACCGGCGTCCCTGTCATGCTCCCGCGCCACATGGCTACACGAGTGAAGCTTTCCGGCCGCACGGCCGTCGTCACGGGCGCGGCATCCGGCATCGGCCGGGCCTCCGCCCGCCTCCTCGCCCAGCGAGGCTGCCCGCTGGTCCTCGTCGACAAGGACGAGGCCGGCCTCGCCGAGACCGCCGAGGGACTCACCGTCCCCGTCATGACCCGCACCATGGACGTCTCGGATCGCTGGGCCCAGCAGCAGCTGGCCGCCGAGGTCAAGGACTGGCAGGGTCCGATCGGCCTGGTCCTCAACAACGCCGGCGTCACCGTGTCGCAGACGATCGCGGAGTCCTCCAGCGAGGACCTCGAGTGGGTCATGGGCGTGAACCTCTGGGGCGTCGTGCACGGCACCCAGGCGTACCTGCCGATCCTCCTGGAGCAGGACTCCGGCGTCATCGCCAACATCTCGAGCATCTTCGGGATCATCGCGTGGCCCACGCAGGCCATCTACAACGCCTCCAAGTTCGCGGTGAAGGGGTTCACCGAGTCGCTGCGGCACGAGTTGCACGAGACCAACGTCAGCGCGGTCTGCATCCACCCCGGCGGCATCGCGACGAACATCGTCAACAACGCGCGGATCCACCAGGACGACCTCGGGCGCACCGATCCGGAGGCGCTCAGGAAGGACTTCGAGAAGGTCGCCAAGACCTCGCCGGACAAGGCCGCCAAGACGATCGTCGAGGGCATCGAGAAGGGCAAGGTGCGGATCCTGATCGGCCCGGACGCCGTCGCCACGGACGTGCTCGCCCGCACCCTCCCGGTCAACTACTTCAGCGTCATCCGCAAGCTGCAGCCGCTCATCCGCCGGTAGGCGATGCGGGCCGCGCGAGGCCCGGTCGATCATCCGTCCTCGCCATCGCGTCAGACCTGGTGAGGGCGGCCGGGGCGCCGCTACCCTCGCGCGATGCCCGTACGCGTGGTGTTCACCTGCGACGTCTGCGGCGTCCGACCGGACGAGATCACGCATGGGCTGCTCCAGGAGCAGCTCCAGCTGCTGCTCTGCGGGGAGTACCTCGACAGCGAGCCGGACGGCTGGCTGACCTGGACGGGACGCGGCGTCTACGGCGCGGTGCGGCGCGCGTGCCGGGATCACCGGGCCGAACTCAAGGCGGCGATCCGCAAGGACTACGGCACGCTCGGGTTCCATCCGTGGGCCGAAGGTCCGCACCCCGCCGGCTGGCACTTCCGCGAGGACGCCGCCAGAGCCCGGCGTCGCCACGCGCTCGCGCGCCGGCCCGGGTTCGCCGGCGGCTACCAGGGCTAGTCGCGGGCCCGGGCCCCGCCCGTCGCGCGGCTCCTGGCGCCGGCGGTCCCCGCCCCCCCTCAGAAGACCAGGTACTGCTGGGACACCGGCGCGAGCTCGGTCCCGAACAGCAGGGCAAGCAGGCCCGCCTCGAACTGCGCCCCGAGCTCCCGCACCTCGCGCCACGCAGCGCTGTGCTCTCGGGTCTCGCGACGGAGCCCGCGGATCTCGCGACGCGCGTCCGGGTCGGCGAGCAGCCCGACCCAGCGGTCGTAGGCGGCAAGCGTCCGGGCGCCGGTGTCGCGGATCCCTCCGGCCTCCGAGCTCAGGTAGGCGGCGGCGAGGCGGTCGGTCGGCGGGGCCGCGAACTGCGCGGCGAGGAACGCGGCGTGCGCGTTGGCGGTGAGCTCGCGGCAGAGGAGCACCGGGACCAGTCCGCCGGCGAACAGCATCTTGCGGGACAGGCGCAGCTTGGCGTTGCGCATGACCCAGTTGGGGTCCTCGTGCCCGGACGCCCGGTGCTTGCCCTCGAAGTCGACCGCGATCGTGCGCCAGTACCGCACCAGGTCGTTGAGCAGGAAGCGCGGCGGCTTGTGGTCGCCCCCGTCGGCCGACGGGTGGAGGTACGCGTCGAGCACGCGACGGATGGCGCGCGCGTGCACGTCGGCGCCGGTCGCGGGGACCGACTCCAGGAGCAGCAGGATCCGTCGCGTGAGGTTGCGGTTGCTGTCGCCTTCCAGTCCGATGTGCGCCGCCAGGGACTCGGCCGAGACCACGGTCCCGAAGAGGCCCTGCGCGCCAGGGGCGGCGGTCCCACCGCCGACCGCATCGCCGACCCAGGCCAGGAGATGGTCGCGCTCGCCCTCCTGCGGGGGAGCGCCGTCGGCGACGAGCGCCCAGTCGTCGTCGCTGGAGCCGGTCAGCTCCGACCGGCCCCAGGACCCGAACAGGACGATCGAGTGGCGCTCGCCCTGGTCGGCGAGCAGGGAGGTCGGCGGTGCCGCCTGGAGCCGGCCCCGCAGCGCGTACAGGCGCTGGGCCGTGCGGGCCCGGGCCGCCGACAGGTTGGGGAAGGCGACGCCCGTCGCCTCGGACAGCGCGTCGAGCGCGCCCAGGGGAGAGGTGGAGCTCGAGACGTCCACGGCGAGCGACACCCTACGCCGTCGCAGCGATGCGCCGGGTGGCCCCGGGGGGCCGGCGGGCGGAGCGCCCGGTCAGGAGACGGCGCGCAGCGGCGCCTCGAGGATCCACGGCACGTCGCGGCAGCGATCCAGCAGCGGGGCGAGGTCGGCTTCGTCCGCGGCGGTCATCGGCCGGTGACGTCCCCGCTCGTCCAGCGCGCTCACGTGCAGGTGGCGCAGCCGCGATCCGTAGCGATCGAGGATCTCGTGGCCGACGGCGAGGGTCGGGTCGACGGCCTGCGCGTGCGCGACGTCGAAGCAG
>NZ_JBFIGP010000352.1:0-3479 GCF_041602235.1 Paraconexibacter sp. | reverse complement strand
GACCCGCGCGACGCGACCTCGGTCGGGCAGTCCGAGGCCACCGTGCTGCCGAGTGCCCGGCGCCTCGACGGCGTGCGGCTCGGCGTGCCGAAGGACGTCGAGAACGAGGGTGTGGAGCCCGGGGTCCGCGCCGCGTTCGACGCCGCGCTCACGACGGCGACATCCCTCGGCGCGACCATCCACGAGGTCGACCTGCCGCACGCCCACTACGGGATCGCCGCCTACTACGTCCTCGCCCCGGCCGAGGCGTCCAGCAACCTCGCGCGCTTCGACGGCGTCCGCTACGGCGCCCGGGTCGAGGCCGGCGACCTCGTCTCGATGTACACGCAGACCCGCCACGACGGCTTCGGCGCCGAGGTCAAGCGGCGCATCCTGATCGGCACGTACGCCCTGAGCTCCGGCTACTACGACGCCTACTACGCCTCCGCGCAGAAGGTCCGCACGCTCATCCGGCGCGACCTCGAAGCCGCCTACGCCGACGTCGACCTGATCGTCACGCCGACGAGTCCCGGCGTGGCGTTCCCGCTGGGGTCCAAGACCGACGACCCGTTGTCCATGTACCTCGAGGACTACTTCACCGTGCCGTTCTCGCTCGCCGGAGTTCCCGCGATCTCGATCCCGTGCGGTCTGTCCGAGGGCCTGCCGGTCGGGCTGCAGCTCGCCGGCCCGGCCTTCAGCGAGAACCGGATCCTCGACGTCGCGTTCGCGCTGGAGGGCGCGCTGGGATTCGATGCCTCGCCCGGCCGCGAGGGGGGTGCGGCATGAGCACGCAGCCGTCCGTGCGGTACGAGCCCGTCATCGGGCTGGAGATCCACGTCCAGCTGAAGACGCGGACGAAGATGTTCTGCGGGTGCGAGCTCGGGTTCGGCGAGCCGCCGAACACCCGCACCTGTCCCGTGTGCCTGGGGTTGCCCGGGGCGCTGCCCGTCGCGAACGCCGAGGCGATCCACCTGGGCCTGATGATCGGGCTGGCGCTCGGCTGCGACCTCGCGCCGCGGTCGATCTTCCACCGCAAGAACTACTTCTACCCGGACCTGCCCAAGGGCTACCAGATCAGCCAGTACGACCAGCCGTTGTGCAGCGGCGGTGAGCTCGGCGGCGTCCGCATCACCCGCGTGCACCTGGAGGACGACGCCGCGAAGACGATCCACGCGGGCTCCAGCGGCCGCATCCACGGCTCGAGCCACAGCGTCGTGGACTTCAACCGGGGCGGCACGCCGCTGGCGGAGATCGTCACCGAGCCCGACGTCGAGTCGGCCGAGCAGGCGGGGGAGTTCCTGCGGCTCCTGCGCACGACGCTCAAGGCGCTCGGGGTCAGCGACGTGGACATGTCGCAGGGCTCGTTGCGTTGCGACGCGAACATCTCGATCCGCCCGGTCGGTCAGACCGAGCTCGGGACGAAGACCGAGCTGAAGAACATGAACTCCTTCCGGTTCATCGAGCAGGGCATCCGCGCCGAGATCGCGCGCCAGGAGGCGCTGCTGCGTGCGGGGGAGACCGTCGAGCAGGAGACCCTGCACTTCGACCCGCAGACCGGTGCGCTCACGTCGATGCGCTCCAAGGAGGAGGCGCACGACTACCGCTACTTCCCGGAGCCCGACCTCACGCCGATCACGATCACGCCCGAGATGCTCGAGCGTGCTCGCGCGGCGCTGCCCGAGCTGCCGGCGGCCCGGGCGGAACGGTTCGAGGCTCTCGGCCTGCACCCGGACACGGCGAAGCTGCTCGCCTGGCGCCCCGAGCTGGGCGACTACTTCGAGGAGGCGGTCGCGGCCGCGGGCGACGGGGCCGACGTCGTCGCCATCGCGAACCTCCTCGCGAACGAGTTGCTCCAGCGCCTGGACGCCGAGGCCGATCCCGCCGACTCGAAGGTCACGGCGCCGGCGCTGGCGCAGCTCGTCGGGCTCGTCGCCGCGAAGGCCGTCACCGGTGCGGGCGCGAAGCAGGTGCTCGACGTGCTCGTCGCGCAGGGCGGTGACCCGGCCGCGATCGTCGAGGCGCAGGGCCTGGGCGCCGTGGGCGGCGAGGACGCCCTCGTGCCGGTGGTGCAGGCCGCGCTCGCCGCCAACCCGGACATCGCCGAGCGCCTGAAGGGTGGCGACATGAAGCCGATGGGCGTGATCATCGGCTTCGTCATGAAGGAGACGAAGGGCCGCGCGGACGGCAAGGAAGTCACGAAGATCGTGCGGTCGACGCTCGGGCTCTGAGGTCCGGGCCGGGCGGTGACGATGGCCGGCGTGCCACCCGCCGAGGTCCGGATCGACGAGCGGATGGTGCGTGCGCTCCTCCGGGAGCAGCACCCCGACCTGGCGGGCCTGCCCCTGCGTCTCGCGGCGGCCGGGTGGGACAACGAGACCTGGCGGCTCGGACAGGAGCTCGCCGTGCGGCTGCCCCGCCGGGCGCTCGGGGCGACGCTGCTGGAGCACGAGCGACGCTGGCTGCCGGACATCGCCGATCGCCTTCCCGCGGCGGTGCCGGCGCCGCTGCGCACCGGGCACGGCTCCGAGGACCTCGGGTATCCGTGGAACTGGCACGTGGTGCCGTGGTTCGAAGGGGCGACGGCGGACCGGGAGCGCCTCAGCGCCCTCGGCGCGCAGCGTCTGGGCACCGCTTTGCGAGCGGTGCACCGGCCCGCCCCGCCGGCCGCCCCCGTGAACCCGTGGCGCAGCTGCGCCCTCCATGAGCGCGATCCGCCGTTGAACGTGCTGGCGTCCACCGGGTACGCGGCCCACGCGCCCGGGCTCCGTGCGGTCTGGGAGGCGGCCCTCGCGGCGGACCCCGCGCCCGTCCGGGTCTGGGTGCACGGCGACGTGCACGTCCGCAACGTGCTCGTGCGCGACGGGGACCTCGTGGCGCTGCTCGACTGGGGCGATCTGTGCGCCGGGGACCCGGCCGTGGATCTCGGCGCGCGGTGGACGGTGCTCGATGGGACGCATGCGCAGGCCTTCCACGAGGGCTACGGCCCGGTGGACGAGCACCTCGAGGCCCGCGCTCGAGGCTGGGCTCTCGTGTTCTCCTCCATCGTGCTGGCGGCGCTGGAGCACGACGACCCGACGTGGGCCGCGCTCGCGCGCGCCAGCCTCGACCGCTTGGCGGCGTCATGAGTTCCGCGACCCGCGGAATCGGGGGCGACCAGGCGTAGCATGGGGGACATGGCACGACTCGTCCGCATGGATCACACCGGTCACACCACCCTCGCCGAGTGGACGGCCGACGACACCGCCGCCATCCAGGCCGCGGTCAGCGCCTTCCGGACCGAGCTCGACCGCGGCTACTACGCGATCGTCTCGACCGGTGAGGGCCACGCCGAGCAGGTGCGCGAGCTCCCCGTGGAGGCGGACCTCGTGATCATGCGCCTGCCCATCTCCGGCGGGTGAGCTCCACACCCGCGACGCGGGCGCAGGACGGCCGGGTGCTCCCGGAGACGGCCAACGTCCACTGGCGACGACGGGTCGACGAGCGCGAGCTCCGGCGCCGTG
>NZ_JBFIGP010000351.1:0-3541 GCF_041602235.1 Paraconexibacter sp. | reverse complement strand
TCGGGAAGTCGGGCTTCGCCATCCCGAGCATCGACAGCAGCACGGCGAAGCCGGCGAGCACGCTCCCGACGACGTAGAAGGCGGTCTTGGACGTTTCGGCCTCTCCGGAGGCGAGCGTGAGCAGCGTGGCGAGCATGGCGGCGAGCCTACCCGACCGTGCGGGGGGCGGGCCCGCCTTCGTACCGTGACTCCGTCGCCTCGACCTGACCGTGGTAGTGGCTGCCGAGATCCGGGTGTCCGTACGGGCGCTCCGCCGGCTTGTCGAGGGTCATGAACGACAGCTGGGCGATGGGCTTGCCGGGGTGCAGCACGATGGGCACGCGCGTGAGGTTGGTGATCTCGAGCGTGAGCGTGCCCTTCCAGCCAGGGTCGACGAACCCGGCGGTGGCGTGCACGATCAGACCCAGTCGCCCGAGCGAGCTCTTGCCCTCGATCCGGGCGACGATGTCGTCGGGCAGCTCGACCCACTCCTCGGTGCGGCCGAGCACGAACTCGCCCGGGTGGATCACGAACGGGTCCCCGTTCTCGACGACCACGTGCTCGGTGAGGTTGGTCGGGGGATCGGCGAGGTCGATGGCGGCCACGCGGAAGTTGTGGAAGACGCGGAACGACGCGCCGAGCTTGAGATCCACGCTCGCGGGCTGGACCATGCCCGGGTCCCAGGGGTCGATGCGGATGCGGCGCTCCTCGACGAGTCGCCGGATCGTGCCGTCGGAGAGCACGGACGTGGTCATGGGGCGGAAGTGTGGCAGCCCGTCAGGACACGCGGTGGCCGGCCCTCCGGCGGGCGGCGGTCAGTCGCGGTGAGGCGTGGGCCGCCGGGCGACCGCGGGGGTGCGGCGGCGCGGCGGCGCCGAGAGCGGCGGCTCGCCGTGGGGCCCGCGGCGGCGGGGGACCCGCGGGCCCGAGGGCTCGGGCGGCGTCTTGCTGCCGCCGTCCTCGCCGTCCGTCGGCTCGTCGATCGGCTCGACGTCGTTGATCGCGCGCCACACGATGTAGAGCAGCGCGGCGATCGGGAGCTTGAGCACGACCATGAGGTACACGAACGTCCAACCCACACGCCGATGGTACCCACGGGGTCCAGGCCGTGGAGAAACCCGGCGCGCGACCGGTCGGCGCCGGCGGCGGCCGCGGACGGCACGCCTCGGTCTCAGGCGGCGCGGACCCGCTGCGACCGCGCCGAGCGCGCCTTCGACCTGGACTTGCTGGACCGCAGGCGTGCCCGCGCCCGCGCGCGTGTCCGCTCACGCCGTGCTGCGCGGCGGGCGCGTTGGTCGGCGGTCCGCGCCGCTCTGCGCTGCGCGGCGATGAGCGCCCGGCGCGCGTCCGCACCCGACGGCTGTGGGGTGGACGTCGGCGTCCGGGTGGTGGCCGCCTCCGGGGTGGCGGGGGTCGGAACGAGCTGCCGCAGCGACGATGCGACGTCGAGCGCCCCACCGCCGATCGGCAGCGACCGGCGCCGCGCCCCGGAGGCCAGCGCGCTCGCCAGCGAGCGCCAGCCTGCGGCGGGGGCGGCGGAGGCCAGGAGCGCGGCGGCACCCGTGACCATCGGGGCCGCCATCGAGGTCCCGGTGCGCCACTCGTACCCGCCGCCCATGGCGGTCGAGAGGATGGAGTCGCCGGGAGCGACGAGATCGACCCCGGCGCCGAAGTTCGAGACGGGGGAGAGCGCGCCGCCCTCGTCCCCGGCCGCGACCGCGAGGACGTTCTCGGCCGGGCTGGCCGCCGGCCATGCGGGCGCGAGCGCGAGGTCGCTGCCCTGGTTGCCCGCGGCGACCACGACCAGGATCCCTGCGCCGCGGGCCCGGTCGATGGCGTCGTCGAGCAGGGAGGACCGGCTCGGACCGGCAAGGCTGAGGTTGATCACCTTCGCGCCCTCGGCGATCGCGTAGTCGATCCCCCGGGCGACGCCCGCGGTATCGCCGCCTGCGCGGGAGTCGAGCACCTTCACCGCCATGATGCGTACGCGCCAGGACACGCCGGCGGTGCCGATGCCGTTCCCGCCTCGGGCGCCGATGATGCCGGCCACGTGGGTCCCGTGACCGTTGTCGTCACGCGGGTCCCCGTCCTCGGAGATGACGTCGGCCCCGTGCACGTCGTCGACGAAGCCGTTGCCGTCGTCGTCGCGGCCGTTGCCGGGAACCTCGTCGCGGTTCGTCCAGAGGTTGTCCCGCAGGTCGGGGTGCCCGAGGTCCACGCCGGTGTCGAGGACGGCCACGACGGTGTCGCCGCCGGTCACGCGATCCCAGGCGCTGGCGACGCCCATCGGCCGGTCGCCCTGCAGGGCCCAGGCGTCGGCGACCCGGGGGTCGCCGGGCGTCGCCGCCGCCGCGGCTGCCGCGTGCAGCAGCAGCGTGACGAGCGTGAGCAGCATGAGTCGCGGCACTGCGCGCAGCAGCGCGCCGACGCCTCCACGTGGCAGCAACAGGGTCTCCTTGACGGGTCCGCCGCACCGTCCTTGGCGGGCTGTTGAACGGATCGGGCCGCCGCCCGAATGTCCAAAGCGCGACGCCACGCGCGTGGCCGTTTGATCGGTCGGATGTCCCCACGACTGGGTATGGTGGTACGGCCGTTACATGGGTACCGTTGTTGCACGTCCGAACGACGTCGCAGTTCTTTACCCAGATTCCCAACGATCAAGAGGTCACGCGCACATGACTCCCACCGCAACCGTGTCGAGAGGCCGCCGCGCCGACGCGGTCCGAAACGCGGAAGCAATCGTCGACGCTGCAAGCCGGGTGCTCGCAGCGGATCCCGCCGCATCCGTCCAGGACGTCGCTGCCGCATGCGGACTGCATCGCGCCACCGTCCACCGTCACTTCGCCAGCCGCGACGACCTGATCCACGCGGTCCGCGTCCAGGCCTTCAGCGAGACCCAGGTCGAGCTCGACCGTCTCGCCGAGGACAAGAGCCTCGACCCGATGGTCGCCCTGGAGAAGATGGCGCTCGCCCTCTTCGAGGTCGGCGACCGGTACCGCATCTACCGCTTCACCACGACCCTCGGCCCCGGCATCGACCGCCAGCGCGACGAGGTGCGGGCGCCGATGGGCGTCGTGATCCGGCGCGCCCAGAAGGCCGGGCAGCTGCGGAAGGACATCACCGCACCGCTGATGGTCGCCGCGTTCGGCGGCCTCGTGTTCGGGATGCTGCCCGAGGTCGCGGGCGGGCTGTCGGGCAAGAAGGCCGCACGGACCGTCATGGCGTTCATGCGCGGCCAGTAGCCGCCGCAGCATCACCACCTCGGCAGGTGCGGGATCATCCCGCCGATGATCCGCGTCGGCCTGCCGGTCCTGCTCACCGTGGTCGCGCTCGCCATTCCGTCGAGCGCGGCTGCGGCACGCGACCTGCAGGCCGATATCGATGCCGCGCCGGTCGGGGGGACCGTCCTCGTTCCGGCGGACACCTACGACCAGACGGTCGTGATCACCAAGGACCTCCGGCTCCAGGGCGAGGGCGCGGGATCGCGCATCGCGCCGAGCACCCCCGGGCTCGACGCGCTCATCCGGGTCGAGGGGCCCGTCGAGGTCACGATCTCCGCGCT
>NZ_JBFIGP010000350.1:0-3555 GCF_041602235.1 Paraconexibacter sp. | reverse complement strand
TCGCGAGGCGTCCGATCCGTCACCCCGAACCCGGTCGCGCTCCTCGGCGAGCCGCGCGCGGGTTCGCCCACCGGCCGCAGGTTCGGTCTCGTCGGCCGCATCACCCGCTGGAAGGGCCAGGACGTCGCGGTCCGCGCGCTCTTGGAGGCCTTTCCCGAGGGGGCCGAGTCGCTCGACGTCATCGGTGACGCGATGTTCGGCGAGGAGGCGTTCGGGCAGGAGCTCCGGGCGCTCGTAGCCGGTCTGCGTCTCGAGAGCCGGGTCCGCTTCCGCGGGCACGTCACGGACGTCGGCGCGGCGCTGCAGGACGTCGACGTGCTCGTCCACTCGTCGACGCTGCCGGAGCCCTTCGGCCTCGTCATCTTCGAAGCACTGCGCATGGGGATACCGGTGATCGCGGCGGACGCGGGTGGGCCCGCGGAACATCTGCGTCACGAGGAGACGGCTCTGCTCGTCCCGCCGGGCGACCCCGTCGCGTTGGCCGCCGCGATGCGCAGGATGCGTGACGACGACGACCTTCGCTGCCGGCTCGCTCGCGACGGCAAGACGGTCGGGGACCGCTTCGAGCCGTCGCACGCCGCCTCCGCGGTCGAGGCCCTGTACGCGCAGATCAGCGGCCGCTGCTGACGCGGACGCTCAAGGACCTCAGGCCGCCGGCGCGTGCGCGCAGGACCGTCCCTCGGCGCAGGCCGGTGAACCGCCGCTGCACGATCGTGCCTCGCCGGACCGAGGACCGACGGAGCACCGCGGTCCAGCCGCGCTTCGTGCGCCGCTCGACGACGAGCGGCCCCGAGGTGGGGGCCAGGGCCCAGACGGTCGTGCGCCCTGCCGGGCGGACGGCGACGAGCGGAAAGCGGAACGCGGTCGCGGCGAACTTCGGTCGCCCGCTGCGCAGGAGCACACCGGATTGGCTGGTCACGCCGTAGTTGCGGCCGGGGCCGGGCGGGGAGTCCCTGACCTGGAACCACGTGACGGTGTCGACGCCCTGCCGTGCGAGAACGTAGAGCGCCTGGGCGAGCCAGTCGGCGTGCCGGCGCTCAGGCACTCCGTCAGGGTCGGCGGGTCTCGAGTCCCAGGAGATCTCGGTCACCCAGATGCGTCGCCGCCGCGGCGGCCCGAGAACGCCGAGTCGCTCCGCGGCGCGCAGCGGCTTGACGAGCTTCGCTGCGAGATCCGGCACGGAGACGTCATCGGGGTTGAGGGCTTCGCGGAACGGCCCGCCGACCGAGTACGGGTGGTGGGACAGGACGTCGAACCGCGGCGACCCGTAGGAGCCGCAGGCGACGCGGCGGAACCTCGGTGAGAGGCAGAGCATGTCGCGGAGGAACCGGGCCGGAGGGGTGCGCCGTCCCCCGGGCAACGCATCGCCGAAGGGCGCCAGGGCACCGGCGGCGACCAGTGCGTCGGGCTGACTGCGATGGATCCCGGCGCCGAACTCCCGCACGAGCTTGCGGTAGTGGTACGGCGCCTCGGCGACGACGCGGCCGTTCCGTCGACTCCACTGCGGTGCGAGGTACGCCTCGAGGTTCGGCTCGTTCCAGGGTAGGTACGCGCGCACGCGCGGGAGGGTCCGGCCTGGCATGAGTGGATCGGGATACGTGCCGTCGTACCGTCGCGCGAGCGCGACGGCGAAGAGCCCGTAGCTGGCCGGGTCCGGGCGCCAGCTCCCGGGCAGTGCCCTGAGACCGGCCGGACGGCCCCCGCCTTCTGCCCAGGCGGGAGCTTGCGTGAGGGACAGGATCGGCTGCAGGCCGGCGTTCACCGTGGCTCGCACGGAGGCGTCGGTTGCCGACCAGTCGTACGCGGGATCGGCGGGGTCCATCGGTGAGGTGGGGCGGGTGGCGGCGATGCCCGCCCAGCCGGTGGCCACCCGGGCGACGCTCGCGCCGAGGCCGGACGCCTCGCCCAGCAGCTCGGTCTGCCGCGACCGGTCGGAGAAGCCTCCGTCGTGAAACCCGGTGCGCATCGAGGTGACAGCGCCGGCCGAGCCGACGGCACTGAAGAGGAACACGAGGGACGCCGCGAGCAGCGATACCGGGCGGGAGCGGTGCATCTGTCTGCACGGTACGGGCCCGAAGGGCGAAGGCTGACGCCGCCGTCGGTCCGGTCGGGCGTCTGTCAGCCTCACGCACCCGCCGCCGTACATCTTCCCGATGCGCGTGGTGCTGCCCTGGATTCTCGTCGTCGCCTGGTTCGTGGTGCTCCCGGCTGGGGCGCCGGCGCAGGGGGTGATCGCTCCGCCCGGGCTGTCCGGCGTGGACGAGTACCTGGAGACCGTTCCGAGCGCCGACGGCCCCCGGGAGCCGGGGGGCGGCAAGCCCGGTGGAGGGTCACTCCAGGACGCCGAGGTCGCCGCCCGAGCCGACCGCATCGTCGGCGCCGCCAACGTCGCGGCGCTCAAGCGCGAGGGCCGCGATGGGGAGCGTGCCGCGGCGCTGGCGGCCACCGGCGCGCCGGCGACACCTGCTGATGGCGGCCGGTCGTTCGTGGCGCCCCGCGGTTCGGACGACGGACGCAGTGCCGTCGGGCAGGTGGCGACCGCGGTCACCGGGGTGGCGGGGGCCGGCGCGGTGCTGCCGGTCGGTCTCCTGCTGGTGACGCTGCTGCTGGCGGCAGCAGCGCTTCGTCGTCGGCGTGCGGTGTCGTGAGCGGCGTCGCCCTCGAGCGCACGTCGGTCGGCGCGGACACCGAGGCCGGGCGTCGTCGCGGGCTGCCGTGGTGGGTCGACCTCCCGGCGCTCGGGGGCTGGAGCCTGGGTTTCGCGCTCATCGTCGTGCTCGGGCTGTCGGGCGGCGGCTACGACGCGGTGGTGCGGGGAGAGGCGGGGATCGCCGCGTGGTGGATCGCGGGTGCGGGTGTGGCGCTCGGGTCGCTGGCGCTCCCGCATCGCGGGATCGCCCTGTACGCCGTGGCGGCGTTCGCCGCATTGACGGTCTGGACCGCGCTTGGCCTGTCGTGGACCGGCTCGACGGAACGCACCACAGCGGAGATCGCGCGCACGTGCGGGTACCTCGGGATGTTCGTGCTCTCGGTGCTGATCTGTGTCCGGACGCCGGCTCGCCACATCGTGGGCGGGGTGGCGACCGGACTCGTCGTCATCGGGGGCTACGCGCTGCTCACGCGGCTGCAGCCCGACTGGTTCGAGACCTATGCCCTGAACGACATCTTCCCGATGGCTCGACGGCGGCTCGCGCAGCCCGTCGGCTACTGGAACGCCCTCGCCGGCCTGCTCGCGATCGGCGTGCCGCTGCTGCTGTTCTACGCGACCACGGGCCGGCGCATCGTGACGCGCGCCGCGGCGGCCGCTGCCGTGCCGGTGCTGGTCGTCGCCGTCTTCCTCACCGTCTCGCGCGGCGGGACCGTCGCGGTCGGGGCGGCTGTCGCGGTGTGGCTCGTGCTCGCGCCGGATCGTCTTCCGAAGATCCCGGTGCTCGCCACGGTCGCCGTTGGTGCCGCGGTCGGATGCCTCGCGGCGGACGATCTGAATGCGCTCCAGGCCGGTGTCGACACCGCCCTGGCCGAGCAGCAGGGCGCGCACCTGCAGACGACGCTGCT
>NZ_JBFIGP010000349.1:0-3557 GCF_041602235.1 Paraconexibacter sp. | reverse complement strand
GCCCGGCTCGCGGCGCGTCGGCCAGGTGAACATCCCCGTCGGATCGAGCGCCAGCAGCGGCGGTGGCGCCGGCACGAGCGCGGCGGCGTCGGCGCGGACGGCGTCGACGACTGCCTCGCCGGGCGCAACGACCACGCTCGCTGCGAGCACCGGGGCGACGGACGCAGGCGCGTCCCTGCCCTCGACCGCCTCGCTGGACGGAACCGGCTCATCGCTGCGCACGCTGGCGCTGGCGGACGACCAAGGGCCGCGCACGGTCTTCGCCTCGGCGGCGGTCGAGGCCGCACAGGCGGACGGGGCCACCGTCGGTCCCACGGGGCCCACCGGGCCCACCGGTCCGACAGGGCCCACGGGACCGGCGAGCGCGCCGTCCATGACCCCGCCCGGGGCCGGCGGCGACCGGTCCGCATCGTCGCCGCAGCAGCGTACGCCCAGCACGGGCAGCGCGGGCGGAGGGTCGGCGGGGACGCGGAGCGGCAGCGGGGCGAGTGCCGGACTCCCGCGCGCCAGCGCTGCGGCCTCCGGCGCGAGCGGTGGTGGCGGAGGCGCCTCCGGGAGCGGGGCGAGCGGCGTGGCCACGCAGTCCGCGGCCGCCGACGTGTCCTCCGCGCTGATGACCACGACCTCGACGAAACGGATCGTCGCGATCGACCTCGAGACCGGCTACGCGGACCTTGCCGCGAGAGGTGGCGAGGTGTCGGTCGGGCTGCCGGACGGCAAGGAGCTGGCCGGTCGCATCGCGAGCGTCGGCACCGTCGCGCAGAAGAAGGCCAGTGCCACGGACGACGATCCGCCCGCCACGATCAAGGTGATCGTGAAGCTCACGGAGAGCACGACGCTGACCCTCGATCAGGCGCCGGTCGACGTCCGGCTGGAGAAGTCCCGCGCGAAGGACGTCCTGACGATCCCCGTCACGGCGCTGATGGCGCGCGAGGGCGGCACGTTCGCGGTCGAGGTCCGTGAGGGCGAGACCCGGCGGATCGTCCCGGTCGAGACCGGCCTCTACACCGACGGTGACGTGGAGATCACGGGCGAAGGCCTGCGGCCCGGCATGCAGGTGACCGATGCCCGTGTCTGACGGCGCGGGCACGGGCGGGAGTACGGGCGCGGCGAGCGACGGGGCGCTGCTGGCGCTGCGCGGCGTGACGAAGGAGTACCCGGGCGGCGTGCGCGCGCTCGACGGCGTCGACCTCGAGATCCGCCGCGGCGAACTGGCCGCGATCGTCGGGCCCTCCGGCTCGGGCAAGACCACGCTCCTGCAGATCATGGGAACCCTGGACCGCCCGACCGCCGGCCACGTCCTGATCGCGGGGATCGACGCGGCGACCGCCTCCGACGACGAGCTGTCGGCGCTGCGTGGACAGCGCCTGGGCTTCGTCTTCCAGCAGTTCTACCTCCTGGACGGCTTGTCGGCGGTGGACAACGTCGCGGGCGGCCTGCTCTACACCGGCGTGCCCCTCGGGGAGCGCCGCGACCGGGCTCGAGAGGCGCTGGAGCGCGTCGGCCTCGGACATCGGTTGAGCCACCATCCCAACCAGCTCTCGGGCGGCGAGAAGCAGCGCACGGCGATCGCACGGGCGCTCGTCGGCCGGCCCGAGGTGGTGTTCGCCGACGAGCCCACGGGTGCGCTGGACTCCAGGACCGGCGCGAGCATCGTCGACCTGCTCATCGAGCTCAACGCCGCCGGCACCACCCTGGTCGTGATCACCCACGACGCGGCCCTCGCGGACTCGCTGCCCCGGCAGGTGGCGATGCGCGACGGCCTGATCGTCAGCGACACCGCGCTGAGCACCGCATGAGCGGCGGCGACCTGCATCCCAGCCGGCTGACGCTGCGCGACGTGCTGGCGGTGGGCTCGATCGGCCTGCGGACCCGGAAGCTGCGGGCCGCGCTGTCGGCGGTCGGGGTGGCGATCGGCATCGCCTCGATGGTCGCGGTGCTCGGCCTGTCGGCGTCCAGCCAGGCGGACCTGCTCGACACGATCGACCGGCTGGGCACGAACCTCCTGACCGCATCCCCCGGGCAGTCCTTCGGCGGCGGCACGCCCGAACTGCCGGACAGCGCGACGGCGAAGATCGGCGCGCTCGACGGGGTGACCGCGGCGTCGGCGATCTACACGGTCGACGGAGCCACCGTCCGGCGCAGCGCGTTCGTGGATCCGGGGGACACGAGCGGCATCACCGTCTACGGGGCCGACCCGGACCTGCCCGCCGCCGTGTCCGGGAAGATGGCCGAAGGCGTGTTCCTGGATCGGGCGACCGAGCGCTTCCCCACGGTGGTGCTGGGCTCGATCGCCGCGCAGCGGCTGGGGGTGAGCGACCTGTCCGGACGTCCGCAGGTGTACCTGGGTGACGGCTACCACCGCGTGATCGGCATCCTCGCGCCGGTGACCCTGGACGAGGGGCTGGACCGCGCCGCGCTGATCGGCCTGCCGCACGCCGAGCAGGCGTTCTCCGCCGGGACCGCGCCCGCCAAGGTCTACGCGCGGACCGACGCGGATCGCCTGACGAGCATCCGCGACCTCGTCGCGCCGGCGGCGAACCCGCAGAACCCGGAGGAGGTCGACGTCTCCCGTCCCTCCGACGCGCTGGAGGCCAAGGCGGCCGCGGAGGGCGCCTTCACCTCGCTGTTCCTCGGCCTCGGGGCCGTGGCCCTGCTGGTCGGCGGCGTCGGGATCGCCAACGTCATGGTCATCAGCGTGCTGGAGCGCCGGTCGGAGATCGGTCTGCGCCGCGCGCTGGGCGCGACGCGCCGCCACGTCACCACGCAGTTCCTCACCGAGTCGCTGCTGCTGGCCGGGACCGGTGGCGCGGCCGGCGCGGTGCTGGGCGCCGGCGTGACCGCCGTGTACGGGGTGGCGCAGGGACAGCGTGTCGTCGTACCACCGGAGGCGATCGCCGGCGGGATGGTCGCCGCGGTGCTGATCGGCGCGGTCGCCGGGTTGTACCCCGCCCTGCGAGCGGCGCGCCTGTCGCCGACGGAGGCGCTGCGGACGGTGTGAGGCGGGCGCGCTGACGGAGCGGGTGATGCGACTACTCGACGGCCGGTCGCGCGCTCAGCGCCGCCGCGACCCGAGCGGTCGCCTCCAGCTGCGGGTAGTGCCCGACCCCGTCGAGCACGTGCACCTGCGCGTCGGGGATCCGCCGCTCGATCTCCGGCAGGACGTGCGCGCCCGAGACCGGGTCCAGCGGCCCCCACACGAACCGGCGAGGCAGATCGCAGTCCACGAGCGCGCCGACCCACCGGTCCTCGTTCGCACGCCGCTGGGCGATGTAGTCGAGCAGCGCGTGCACGTTGCGGTGGCCGCCGTCGCGCGAGAACGCCCGCCAGTGCTCGCGCAACTCGCGCTCGTCGACCGGCGCGGCCAGCACGCCGCGCAGACCCTGGACGTAGCGCCGCTCGGTCATCATGCGCGCCAGCAGCGGGCCGGCCGGACCGGCGAGCAGCTTCTGGATGCGGACGGGCCGGTGCAGGTGCGGGAACAGGCCGCCGTTGAGGAACGTCACGGGACCGTCGAAGGTGACGGCGAGGCGGCCCTCGGCGCGACGCGCGAGCAG
>NZ_JBFIGP010000348.1:0-3559 GCF_041602235.1 Paraconexibacter sp. | reverse complement strand
TCAGAGGAAGAGGACGACGACGCCTCCGCCGCCGGTCCCTTCTCCGGCTCACCCAGCCTCGCCGGGTGCCCCAGGCGGCCCAGTTCGGAGGTGTCGCGGCCGAACAGGAGACCGACGTTCCAGTCCAGGAGCAGGCGCAGGCGGCGTTTCGTGCCGGGCATCGCGACCAGGTGGTAGGTGCGGGCCAGCCACCACGCCGGAACGCCGCGCCACTTGATCCCCATCGTGCTCGCGACCGCCTGATAGCGGCCCATGTCGACGAAGACGCCCTTCGTCTTGTACGTGAACGGACGGATGCGGCCGTTCCCCAGGCTCGCCGCCACGTTCCTGGCGACACGCCGGCCCTGCCGGATCGCGTGCTGGGCGGTCGGCGGGCACGGCTCGCCCTTGCGGGCCGGGTCCGGGACACCCGCGGCGTCACCGATCGCCCAGACGCCGTCGACCCCCGGCACCTTCATGGTCGTGTCGACCTCGATCCGGCCTCCCTTCCCGAGCGGGAGCCCGAGGCTCGCGACGACCGGCGAGGGCTTCACGCCGGCCGTCCACACGACCGTCCGCGTGCGCACGACCTCGCCGTCGGACAGCCGCGCGGTGTCCGCGGTGACCTCGTCGAGCGTGGTCGAGGTCCGGATCTCGATCCCGCGCCCGCGCAACTCGGTCTCCGCGAACGCGGCGAGATCCGGGCCGATCTCCGGCATCACGTGCTCCCTCGCCTCGACCAGGATCCAGCGGATGCCGTGCGTGCGGCAGCGCGGGTAGAGGTCGAGGACGTCCGCGGTGAAGTCCTGCAGCTCGGCGAGCCCCTCGAGCCCGGCGTACCCGGCGCCCACGAAGACGTAGGTCAGCCACGCGCTGCGCTCCGCGGTGTCGTCGGTGCTCTCGGCGGCCTCCAGCGTCTTGATGACGTGGTTGCGCAGCCGGATCGCCTCGGGCAGGTCCTTGAACCCGACCGCGTGCTCGGCGAGCCCCGGCACCGGCAGCGTGCGGCTGACGGACCCCAGCGCGACGATCAGCTGGTCGTAGGCCAGACGCTCGGTCCGCCCCGTGACCGACTCCACGTCGATCGTCTTGTGGGCCGGATCGGCGGCCGTCACGCGCCCGAGACGCAGATCCGTCCCACCGCGCAGCTCCTCGCGCAGCGGCACGACGACGTGGCGCGGCTCCAGCGTGCCCGCTGCGGCACCGGGCAGCAGCGGCGTGTAGAGCATGAAGTTCTGGTCGGTGACCAGCGTGATCCTGGCGCTGTGCTTCGGCAGGATCCGCTCGAGGGTCTTGGCGGCGGCGAACCCACCGAACCCGCCACCGGCGATGATGACGTTCCAGGCCATGGACTCACTCTAGGGCCGAGGACCCACGTGAGGCCAATGTCACGAACGTGTCACAAGCTCTCGGCGTGCTCGGCCTCGGCCGCCTCACCGGCAGCCCCCTGCGCGGCGACACCCAGGTGCCGGGCCAGGAACTCGGTCTGATCGGCGATCGCCCGCTCGAAGTCCTCGCCGAGGTAGATGTCGAAGTGTCCGATGTCGTAGCGCTTGAGCTCGCCCCGCGGCGCCCGCTCCGCCACCGCGATGGCCGGCGCGGGTGGGGTCGTCTGATCCTGGTCGCATGCGCAGATGAGCACCGGGCAGGGGATCTTCGCCGCGCCCGCACCCGGGCGGTACAGCCCGACGTGCAGCATGATCCGGGCGGCCACCTCGTTGCGCCACCGCGAGTGCTCGGGCGCGATCGCGCGGAATCCCGGCTCGGCCTCGGCCGAGGTGAGCAGCGCGAAGCTGCCCTCGGGACCCACCACGGGCATCATGTGCGGGGCCCGGCCCATGAGCGCGCCGGCCTGATCGATCAGGCCCTCGGCGCTCGCCCGGGCCACGTTCTTGGGCGACGCGGCACGCAGCGCCGCAAGCCCGTCGGTGAACGGCGCCTGCGCCACGATCGCCGAGATCCTCCCGTGCTTCTGCGCCAGCGCCATCACGTGGCCGCCGCTGAAGGAGGAGCCCCACAGGGCGAGCCGGTCGGCGTCCACGCCGTCGAGCCCGCGCGCGAACGCGATCGCCGCCTCGTAGTCCTCGTGCTGCTTCTTGATGTCCAGGAGCTGCCGCGGCTCGCCGGTGCTCGCGCCGAAGTGCCGGTAGTCGAAGAGCACGACGACCATGCCCGCGTCCGCGAAGCGCTCCGCGTAGGCCGGCAGCCGGTCGTCGCGCGTGGCCGAGAACCCGTGGGCCATCACCACCACCGGCAGGTCGCCGCCCGCCGTGTCCGGGCGGTAGACGTAGACGGCGCACTGCTCGCCGCCTGACGGGAAGGTCGTGTCGATCCTGGTGGCCATGGTCCGACCATACCGCCGGTCATCGCGGCTGTGTGCCATGTCCGTACCGGACGCATGGAGCTCTCCGGGAAGGTCTGCCTCGTCACCGGCGCGTCGCGCGGCATCGGTCGCGCGACCGCGTCCGCGCTCATCGGGCGCGGCGCGATCGTCGCCGCGGCCGCCACGACCACCGAGCGCCTCGCGGACCTCGGCGCGAGCAGCACCCACGCCGCGGATCTCACCGACCCGGCCCACGCCCTGACGCTGACGGACGAGGTCCTCGCGGCGCACGGTCGCGTCGACGTCCTGATCTGCAACGCCGCGGTCCGGATCGACGGTCGCGTCGACGAGCTGACCCTCGACGAGGTCGACCGCAGCTTCCAGGTCAACGTGCTCTCCCCCTTCGCCCTCGCCGCCGCGGTGCTCCCGGGCATGCGCGAGCGCGGCGAAGGGACCCTCGTGACCCTGCTGGCGCCGATGGTGAGCGGCGGACGCCGAGGCATGGGCGCCTACGCGGCGTCGAAGGCGGCGCTCGCGAGCCTCACGCAGACCCTGCGGCAGGAGTCGGGGTCCGGGATCACGGTCTTCGGGTTCGACCCCGGGTGGGTGCGCACCGACCTCGCGCCGGACGGCGAGGAGGACCCCGGCCCGGTCGCCGAGCGGCTCGTGGAGCACCTCGTGACCGCCCGGAGCGCGCGAGAGCCGCTGCGGTGATCCTCGCTCAGGCGCGCCGCAGCAGCAGGGCGGCCCATTCGCCGCCCTCGCGACGGTCGGCCTCGACGAGCCCGAGCGCGTCGGCGAAGGCGCGCGCCACCTCGTCGGCCTCGGCTCGCAGCAGCCCGGAGGCGATCAGGGTCTCGGGGATCGCGCCGTCCGCGAACCCCTCCGAGGCCACGCGCAGCAGGAGCGGTCGCAGCAGGTTGGCGAGCACGAGCGGCGCGTACGGGGACGGTCCGTCGTAGACGAGGTCGTGCCGGTGCGCGGTCATGTCGACACCGTTGACCCGCGCGTTGTCGAGGGTCGCCTGCACCGACGCCACGTCGTGGTCCACGCCCACGACGGGGGCCCACCCCAGCGCCGACGCCGCGATCCCCAGCACGCCGGAGCCACACCCGACATCGACCGCCGCTCCGCCCGGTTCCAGCTCGAGCAGGAGCTCGAGGCACAGCCGGGTGGTGTCGTGCGCTCCGGTCCCGAACGCCTGCCCCGGGTCGATCACGATCTCGCGGACCGTGGTGTCCGCGCTCGGCGGGCACC
>NZ_JBFIGP010000347.1:0-3574 GCF_041602235.1 Paraconexibacter sp. | reverse complement strand
TTGGCTCTGCCTTCACAGGTTCGAATCCTGTCCCCGCCACTTCCGTCCGGCCCGTGCTCCATCGAGCGCGGGCCGCGGTCGTTCAGGACCCGCCGAGCAGCTCCACGAGCTCCGCGAGCGAGCCGACGATCCGGCCTCCCGATGCCTCCACGAAGTGCTGCACCTGCAGGTTCACGGTCGCGCCGATCTCGCCCGCCTGGCGCCAGTCGGTGCGCACGGCGTCGATGCGCAGACCGAGCGCGGCGGCGTAGCCGATCTCCGCACAGGTGCCCGCATCCGGCTCCTGGCCGTCGAGCACGGCCACCAGGCGTTCGCAGCCGCGGATCGCTTCGGCGTTCCGGGCTCCGATGAGGGCGTTCAGGTCCTCGTGCCGTCCGGCGCTCTGGTGCTCGGTGACCTCGTCCGCGGTGGTCAGCGACCAGGGGTCGACGACCTCGACCACCCGGGCCAACGCCGGGAGCAGCGTCGCCGTGTAGTAGGCCCGGCCGGCCTCCGTGAACCCGAGCGGACTCGCGACGTAGGTCCTCGGTCGACCCGCTGCCGCGCTCATCGGAAGTCCCCGGCGGCGGTCGCGCCCGCCGCTGCCTGCCGGATCGCCTCGGCCGCGGCGTCGTGCGTGGTGCCGAGGGCCCGCAGAATGTCGGTCGCGGTGGAGCGCACCTGGCCGATCACCACGCTCACGCTGAGGTTGCCGGTGCGTTCGAGGGCGAGGGTCGCGCGCGCCGCGGCCTGCAGCGCCGCGTCGCGGGCGTCCACGACGAGCCGCGGATCGTCGAGCGCGGCGCGCAGCGCGCGCACGGCGACCGCCAGGTCACGGATCCCCTGCGGGACGTCGGGGGGCACGTGCGCGTCGAGGTCGGCGGCGCGGATCGCTCCTCGCGCCAGCACCCGCCCGTTACGGACGGCGAGGTCGACCTCCGGGGCGGCGATCGCGTACCGCTTCACGACGACCCGCTCTCGACGGCGCAGGGGCGAGTACCGGGCGGTCTCGACACCGCTGACGGCCGCTTCGCGGAACGCCGCCACGCCCTGTTCGAGGTCGCGCATCGTGACGAGGGCCTCCACCGCGAGGTCGTGGTCGGAGGCCTCCAGTGCGCCCGCGACCTCGTCGAGGGCCGACGCGAAGCGATCCAGCAGCGGGCGCGCGCTGCGACGCGCCAGGCGCACCGGGTCGATCGGCAGCAGGTAGTGGACGCCGATCGCCACGACCCCGCCGACGAGGGCGTCGATCGGACGGCTGAAGGTGAACTCGGTCGGCACCTCGATGGTGGCCACGAGCACGGCGCTCGAGGCGGCCTGTCCGACGACGAGCCTCGTGCCACCCAGCGCGACGGCCGCGGTCATGGCGATCGCGACGACAGCGGCGATCTGCACCGTTCCCGTCCCGAGGGCGATCACGTAGGCGTCGGCCACCGCGACGCCCAGGGCGACGCCCACGGCGAGCTCGGTCGCCCGCCGCGCCCGTTGCCCGACGACGATGCCCAGTGCGACGATCGCCGCGATCGGGGCGAAGAAGGGCTTGGTGTGGCCGACGACCTCCACGGCGATGAGCCACGCCAGCGCGGCGGCGATGGCGGTCTGGGCGATCGCGGGGGCGGTCGCCCGCACGCGCCGCCAGCGCGAGACGCCCATGGTGCGCAGGGCGTTGCGTGCGGGGCGGAGCTCCTCGGCGATCGGCATGGCGTGGCGGAGCATCGCACGCGGTAGATTGGCGCCCCTATGAACCTGACCAAGCTGCTCGCCCTGCTCGCCGCCGGGCTGATGACGTTCGTCCTCGCCGCCTGCGGGGAGGAGCGCACCAAGGAAGACGTGAGCGACGCTCCGGCGACCGAGGAGAGCGCCTCGGAGACCACGGAGGAGACCCCGGCCGCCGGTGACGACGGCGTCGACGTGGGGACGATCTCCAAGGACCTCTCCAAGAAGCCGGAGATCGCCAAGCCCAAGGGCGACCCGCCGCCCGCGCTGGTCCAGCGCGACATCGTGGTGGGCAAGGGGCCGGCGGCCAAGGCCGGCGACCTGCTGTCGATGCAGTACGTCGGTGTGTCGTTCTCGACCGGCAAGCAGTTCGACGCCAGCTGGGATCGCGGCGGCGATCCGTTCCAGTTCCCGCTCGGGGCCGGGCAGGTCATCCAGGGATGGGATCAGGGCATCGCCGGCATGAAGGCCGGCGGGCGCCGCCTGCTGGTGATCCCCCCGGCGCAGGGCTACGGCGAGGCGGGCTCGCCGCCCGACATCCTCCCGAACGAGACGCTCGTCTTCGTGGTGGACCTCGAGGAGGTCGAGCCCGGCGCCGGCGGCATCGGCGGCTGATACACCGCCTTTTTTCTCGTCCGTCCGCGGGATCGCCGCCGTTCCATAGGTCACGGAGCGGTCCCTCGGTCGGGCGCGGGAGCCGCCGTCGCGATCGGTCGACGGGACGATGTGTACGGCGTGCGACGGGAGCACCATGGAGCACGCATGGATGCCACCGTCGACCAACCGATCACGGTCGTTCTCGTGGACGACTCCGCGGCGTACCGGCTCGGGATGGCGCGCGCGATCCAGCGCCACGAGGAGCTCGACCTCATCGGCGAGTTCGACGGCGGCCTGGCCGGTCTGGCGGCCATCGAGGATCTCGACCCCGACGTCGTGGTCCTCGACTTCCGGATGCCGGACATCGACGGTATCCAGGTCTGCGAGCGGGTCCGCGGTCTCGAGGAGCGGGTCCACACCAAGGCGCTGCTGATCTCCGCGGACATCGACGAGCCGACGCGGGCGCTGGCGCTCGCCTCCGGAGCCTCGTGCGTGATGTCCAAGGGCGCATCGCGGCGTGACATCTGCACGGCCGCGGTCAGTCTCGCGCGCGCCGGTAGGCTCCGGATACACTGACGCGACCGAAACGCGGAGGGTCCGCCGATCGGGAATCGCGCACCCGGGTAGGGACCTCCACGTGAAGCAACGCACGACCGTCTACGTCGCCGACGACCACCCCGTGTATCGGGAGGGCGTCGCCCGAGCGGTCAAGGCGCGACCGGAGTTCGAGCTCGTCGGCGAAGGAGCGGACGGGCGCGAGGCGTTGACCGCCATCCAGGAGATCAAGCCGATGGTGGCCGTCCTGGACGTCCACATGCCCGGGCTGCAGGGGCCCGAGATCCTGAACGCCATCAAGCGAGACGGACTCGTCACGCGCGTCGTCCTGCTGAGCGCGCACCTCGACAGTGAGACGGTCTACCGGGCCGTCGCGGCCGGGGCCGGCGCGTACTTGTCGAAGGAGTCCTCGCGGGACCGGATCTGTGATGCGGTCGCGGCCGTCGCCCGCGGCGAGGTCGTTCTCAGCGCCGAGGTCCAGGCCGGCCTGGCGACCGAGATCGTCATGCGCGAGCGGGAGGAGCGCCCGTCGCTCACGCCGCGCGAGCACGAGATCCTCGTGCTGACCGCCGGGGGGTTCAGCGCCCCGGCGATCGGCGAGCGGTTGCACCTGAGCCAGAGCACGGTGAAGACGCACCTCAAGAGCCTCTACGAGAAGCTCGGCGTCTCCGACCGCGCTGCCGCCGTCGCCGAGGCGATGCGGCGCGGGCTCCTCGAGTAGCCGCGT
>NZ_JBFIGP010000346.1:0-3591 GCF_041602235.1 Paraconexibacter sp. | reverse complement strand
GCCGTCTTCGCCGCGCTGGCGTACACGCCGACCCGCAGCCTCGGGATGTCGACGCCCTCGCTGACCATGTTGACCGCCACGATCCACTCGTCCTTGGACGACGAGAAGCGGGCCAGCTTCTCGGCGGCACGCGCCTCGGTGTGCAGCACGACGGTCGGCGGCTTGCCCGTCACCTCGCGCAGCAGCTTCGCCACCTGCTTGGCGTGCTCGCCGTCGGCGGCCACCACGAGCCCGCCGGCGTCCTTGTGCCCGGCCATCCGGATCCCGAGCAGCTTGGCGTGCGCTTCGCGCAGGATCCTGGGGAGACCGTCCGGCAGCTCGGTCGAGATCGCCGTCCGGTAACGGCGCGAGGCCTCGCGGCCGGTCAGGACGGTGTCGAAGCCGGCCTCGATCACGTCGTCGCCGGACCGCCACGACAGCGTCCCGTCGTAGACCACGAAGCCGACCGGACGGCAGACCCCGTCACGCACGGCGTCCGCGTAGCCGTAGGTGACGTCCGGCTCGGCGAGACCCTCGCTGTCGTACCGCACGCCGGGGATCGCGGTGGCGTCCGACCGGAACGGCGTGCCGGAGAGCAGCAGCCAGCGCTGGGCCCGGGCGAACGCCGCCGAGAAGCCCTGCCCCCACGCCAGCTCCTCACCGAGATGGTGCGCCTCGTCGGCGATCACGAGCGTTCCGGGCGTGCACTGCGGGGCCCAGCGGGCGCCCGTCGCCGCGACGCGCGCGTACGTCACGGCGATGCCCTGGAAGTCCCGTGGCGGGACCAGCTCGTCGGAGTCCGGCACGACGTGGACGCCGAGCACTGCCGCCGCCTCGGCCCACTGCCGGGTCAGCGGCGCGGTCGGGCAGACGATCACGACCCGCTGCGCCTCACCGCTGGCGAGCGCTCGCCGCGCGTACTCCAGCGCAGGACGGGTCTTGCCGGCGCCCGGCGCCGCGTTCACGAGGAACGACCCTTCCGTCCAGGAGGCCATCGCGTCGAGGGCCTCGACCTGCCAGGCCCGCAGGCCGTGCGTGGCCCGCGTGTTGCGTGCTGCCGTGCTCACCGAGCGGGGAATCCTGCCCCGTGCACCGGACGGCTGAAAAGACCCCGATGGATGCGGGGCGAAACGAAGGACGTGACGGTCGTCACGACCGCGGCGCGTACGCGTCGGCCTCGATCTCGACCAGCAGCCGTGGGTCCAGCAGGGCACCGACCTCGAGCATCGTGTTGGCTGGTCGGATCTCGCCGAATGCCTCGCCGTGCGCGCGCCCGGCCTCCTCCCAGCGGGTCGCGTCGACGAGGTAGACGCGCGTGCGCACGACGTCGGCCAGGGTCGCCCCGGCCTGTGCGAGCGCCCGCTCGACGTTGCGGATGGCCTGGCTCGCCTGGAGGTACACGTTGCCCTCGCCGATGAGGTCGCCGTGCTCGTCGATCGCGGTGCAGCCGCTGACGTGCACACCGTCCCCCGCGCGCACGACCCGCGAGTAGCCGACCCGGGCCTCCCACGGACCCCCCGAACCGAACCGTTCGATGCCGCTCATGCCCACGCCCTAGTGCCGGAAGTGCCGGCGGCCGGTCATGACCATCGCGACGCCCGCGGCGTCGGCGGCGGCGATGACCTCGTCGTCGCGGATCGAACCGCCCGGCTGGATGACCGCCCGGACACCGGCTTCGATCGCGAGCGCCGGGCCGTCGGCGAAGGGGAAGAACGCGTCGGAGGCGAGCACGGCACCGGACACGGAGTCGCGGCGGCACTTCTCCAGCGCGAGCCGCACCGAGTCCACCCGGCTCATCTGCCCGGCGCCGATGCCGATCGTGCTGTCGCCCTCAGCGAGGATGATCGCGTTGGACTTCACGTGCTTGCAGACCCGCCAGGCGAACAGGAGGTCCGACCACTCCTGCTCGGTGGGCCGGCGCTCGGTGGCGACGGTCATCCCGTCGCGCTCGAGCCGGATCGTGTCGCGGTCCTGCACGAGCATGCCGCCCTGGACCTGCCGGGCCTGCAGCTCCCCGAGCGGCACGGCGCGCCGCTCCTGGTCCTCGAGAATCCGGATGTTCTGCTTCTGCGTGAGGATCTCGAGCGCGCCCGCCGTGTAGCCGGGGGCGATCAGCACCTCGATGAACTGCTGGTGGAGCGCCTGCGCGAGCTCCTCGTCGATCGGGCGGTTGACCGCGATGACCCCGCCGAAGGCGCTAAGCGGGTCGCACTCGAACGCGCCCCGGTAGGCCGCCAGCGCGTCGGCCCCGATCGCCGCGCCGCAGGGGTTGTTGTGCTTGACGATCGTGCACGCCGGCTCGTCGAAGTCGCGCGCCAGCGCACGGGCCGAGTCGAGGTCCAGCAGGTTGTTGAACGACAGCTGCTTGCCGTGGTGCTGCTTGACCATGGACAGCAGGTGCGTGCGGTTGCCGACGCCCGCGTAGTAGGCGGCCCGCTGGTGGGGGTTCTCGCCGTAGGAGAGGTCGGTGACCTTCTCGTAGGCGCGGACGAGCAGCGGCGGGAAGTCGTCGCTGCGCTCCGCGAACCATCGGGCGATCGCCGTGTCGTAGCGCGCGGTGTCGTGGAACGCCTGCGCGGCGAGCTCCTGCCGCGTCGTGAACGACAGCGATCCCTCGTTCTCCCGCAGCTCCTCGAGGACGGCGTCGTAGCTCTCCGGCTTCACGACGACCGCGGTGTACGCGTGGTTCTTGGCCGTCGCGCGGATCATCGTCGGCCCGCCGATGTCGATGTTCTCGATCGCGTCCCGGTCCTCGACGTTGAGCTTGGCGACCGTGCGCTCGAACGGGTAGAGGTTCACGCACACGAGGTCGACCATCTCGATGCCGTGCTCGTGGGCGGCCGCGGCGTGCTCCGGGTTGTCGCGCACGGCGAGGAGCCCCGCGTAGAGCCTCGGATGGAGCGTCTTGACCCGTCCGTCCATCATCTCCGGGAAGCCCGTGTAGTCCTCGATCGCCCGGACCGGGAGGCCCGCCGCGGCCAGCTCCGCAGCCGTGCCACCCGTGGACACGAGCTCGACGCCGAGGTCCACCAACCCGCGAGCGAAGTCGACGATCCCGCGCTTGTCGCTGACGGACAGCAGCGCCCGGCGCACGGGCACGAGGTCGGGAACCGGATAGGACGTGATGGGGTCGCCGGACATGCGCCGGAGCCTAGAGAACCGGGCTCGCGGGGGTCCTCAGGCCACCCGCATCCTGCGGGGATTCTCGGGGTCGGCGATGACCGCTCCCGCGGCGAACGCGCGGATCGCGGTGCACAGCAGCGCGTGCTCGACCGGCCGTAGGCGGTCGTGGAGCGAGGCGGCCGTGTCGTCGTCGCGTACCGCGACGCTCTCCTGGAGGAGGATCGCGCCGGTGTCGATCCCCTCGTCGACCAGATGGACGGTCACCCCGGCGACCTTCACGCCGTAGGCGATCGCCTGCTCGATCGCCCGCAGGCCGGGGAACACCGGCAGGAGGGACGGGTGGACGTTGATGATGCGCCCGGCGAACCGCCGGATGAAGCCCGGGTCCAGCAGCGCCATGTACCCGGCGAGCACCACGAGATCCGCGTCCCACGCGACGACCTGCTCGGCGAGGGCCCCGTCCCGCTGTGCGCGATCGGCGAACGCGTC
>NZ_JBFIGP010000345.1:0-3612 GCF_041602235.1 Paraconexibacter sp. | reverse complement strand
TCGCTTGAGCAGGTCGACCTTCGAGACGCTGCCGTCGCGGTGACGGAACTGGAGCTTGACGAGCCCGACCCCGGAGGCGAACCACGAGCGCCGCACGCCGGAGCCGAACCGGTAGCCCTTCTGCGTAAGGCGGCTCTCGACCAGCAGCGCCGTGAAGCGGCCTGCCGGGGTGCGCACGCGCTGGTATCCCACGACCTTGGAGCGCCCGGTGACCCCGAACACGGCGTAGTCGCGGCCGGCCTTGTTCGTCTTCCAGGTCTGCCCCTTCTTCGGGTAGGCCGGGACCACCGGGTTGATGCCGAACGTCATCAGGTCGAAGGGGGTGAACAGATGACGCCTGCGGCTCTTGGGGAGCCGCTTGGGGCCCAGGGCGGGGAAGCGGACCCGTGTCGCGGTGGCCGTGGACACCGCGAGGCTCGTGATCCCGGACTTGCCGCTGCTGAACACGTAGCTGCCGCTGGTCCGGATGGGCCCCGAACGGCTGCGGACGTCCACCGTCGCCGTGGCGTTGGCGGACGCCCCGACCGTGAACTCCTGCACGGAAGCACGCTTCATGTGACGCGTGTTCGTGTAGCGGTAACGGCGCTTCTTGCCCGTGATCAACGGGAAGCGGGAGCGGTCGGACGGCGCTGAGCGCGGCGAGAGGTTCGTGGCCTCCAGCACGGCGGTCGAGATCTCGCCGCCGGCATGCCGGAACACGATCTTCACGGGGCCGACGCCGTACACCCACCACGTGGTCCGCAGCCCGCTGCCGTACGGGTCGCCGAGCGCCCCGCCCTGCGTGATGTCCGACTCGAGCTTCGCCGCGAACACGCCGCGCGGGAAGGCCGGGACGGTGACGCGCTCCCGACCGAGGTAGCGGTTGGTGCTGGCGACGTCGTTGCCCTGGCCGCCGAGCGCCGACCAGGCGAGGCCGCGCACGACGGGCTCCCGCAGCAGTGGGGAGCGGCTGCCCCAGATCAGCTGGTAGTGCGTGCCGGCAAGGCTGTTGCCACAGTTGCTCGCCGACGCGCACAGCACCGGGAAGTGCGGCGGCGGCGGGGTGCTGGACCAGTTGGTGTTGACGAGGCCGCTGTTGGTGTACCGGTAGTCGACGGTGCCTTCGCTCGTCACGGACCCCTCGCCGTTCCCGAGGTCCGCGGTCGTCCAGCCGAGCTTCAGCGCGGTGTCGCTGCGCTCGGCGACCGTGTAGCGCTCACGGGTCTTCGTCGGGGAGAAGCCGCTGTCCGTCCAGCCGTAGACCCACGAGGCTCCCGGTGGGTTCGGCATCCATCGTGCGGTGGACGACGTGGCCGCGTGCGCTGCCTCTCCCGCCCACATCGCCAAGGCGATGACGCACGCCGCGAATCCACCCCTGCTTGCGGCTCCCATGCGCGTCACGCTACCGCAGTTCGCGCGGCGAGGCGCCACGTTCCCGTGGTTTCGATAGCCCGGAAACCTGTTGTTGGAAGGAGGTTGCACGGCGTGCTGCGGACCCGTCACGATGGGGTCATGGAGACAGGGGATTCCGCGCCGCGGCTGCGTGCCGTGATGGCGATGATCACGGCTGCCTGCGCGTGTTTCGTGCTGTGGCCGGTCGCCCAGGCGCACGCCGCCCCCCTGACCTTCAGCGTCGACTCGCCCGCCGGCGTGACGGAGGGCAACCCGGGAACCGCCGGCTCGATCGTCTTCACCGTGAAGCTGTCGGAGGCCGCGGGGAACACGGTGACCGTCGACGTCCACACCAGCAGCGTGACCGCGACCTCGTCGCTGGACTTCTTCGCCGTGCCCAGCACCACGCTCACGTTCGCGCCCGGGGAGACCGAGAAGACCGTCACCGTGCAGCTGGTCGGAGACGAGACCGACGAGCCGGACGAGAGCTTCACCCTGCAACTGACGAACGCGACGGGCGGCGCGACGATCCCTCCCCCGGCGTTCGGCACCGGGACGATCATCGACGACGACCCGCCGCCGACCGTCAGCATCGCCGACGCCTCCGTGACCGAGCAGTCCAACGCGACCTCGCTGATGGCGTTCAAGATCTCGCTGTCGCGTGCCAGCGCCAAGACCGTGACCGTCAAATGGGCGACCGCCGACGGCACCGCCACCGCGCCAGCCGACTACACGCAGACCAACAACCAGATCACCTTCTCGCCGGGGACGGTGAGCCAGAACATCACCGTGCAGATCGTCGGGGACACCGTCGACGAGACCGATGAGACGTTCACGGTCACGCTCTCCGACCCGACCAACGCCACGATCGCCGCAGGGACCGCGACCGGGACCATCCGCGACGACGACGGCCCCAGCATCACGATCACGGGCGCCACCGTGACGGAGGGCGCGTCCGGGACGAGCACCGTCGCCCGGCTGACCGTCGCACTCGGCGCGGTCAGCCCCCAGGACGTCAGCGTCGCGTACGCGACGGCCAACGGATCCGCGACCGCCCCGGAGGACTACACGGCGATCCCTGCCGGCCAGCGCCTCACCATCCCGGCTGGACAGCTCGTGGGCACGATCGACGTCCTCGTGCACGGGGACGACGTCGACGAGGCGGACGAGAACCTGAGCGTCAACCTCACATCCCCGCAGGGCGGCAACATCACCGCGGCCACCGGCACCGTGACGATCACCGACGACGATCCGACGCCGAGCGTCGTCGCCTTCGACACCACGCTGTTGGAGGGGACCGGGGTCGCGAACGCCGCGACCGTGACCGTCGGCCTGACCACCGCGAGCAACCGGGCGCTGACGGCGACCTACGAGACCCGGGACGGCACCGCCCAGGCGGGCGTCGATTACGCCCGGCAATCGGGATCGCTGGTGTTCAACCCCGGCGAGAAGACCAAGGTCGTCACGATTCCGATCGGGGCGGACTCCGCGATCGAGGAGGACGAGAGCTTCTCGCTCGTCGTGACCGACACCGCCGAGACCGGCCGGACCGCCGTCGCGACGATCAGGATCCTCGACGACGACCTCACGCCGGCCGCGACCCCGAACCTGTCGATCAGCGACGGCACCCCGGTTCGCGAAGGTGACTCGGGGACCACGGACGCCGAGTTCACGGTCCGTCTCGACGCGCCCCTCACCCGCCACGTCACCGTCCGTTACGCCACGGAGCCGGGCAGCGCGACCTCCCCCGAGGACTTCGAGGCGACCGACGGCGTACTGACCTTCGTGCCCGGCCAGACGGTCCAGACCGTCGAGGTCCCCGTGAAGGGCGACAAGCGGATCGAGTCCAACCACGACTTCACCGTGAAGCTCTCCGAGCCGTACAACGCCCGTCTGGCCAAGGCCACGGGCCTCGGGATCATCGTCGACGACGACGCGGGGCTCGATCGGCTGGCGGTCCCCGGGAAGGCCATCCGGGCCACCTCGCTGCTGTGCCGGCGGTCGTCCTCGAAGAGCTGCGCCGGCCTCCTGGTCCGGTGGGGCGCCGTCGTCAACGGCACCATGCGCGTCGACGTCGACGCCTACCTCCCGGCGAAGAAGACCAAGAGCACGACGAAGACCAAGTCCAAGGCCAAGTCGTCCGCCTCCAAGCGGCGTCTGCGCCTGATGCGGCGCACCTACAAGGTCAAGCGGGGCAGCGCCAGCCGGCGCGTGCGCCGTTCCGGCTCGAGCGCCGCCCGG
>NZ_JBFIGP010000344.1:0-3617 GCF_041602235.1 Paraconexibacter sp. | reverse complement strand
CCGGTCGATGGCGGTCATGAGTACTGCTCCTTCAGCTCGTTGAGGCGCTTCAGTGCGCGCTTCTTGTTCTGGTCGACGACGTTGCGAGACACGCCGAGCGTCTCGGCGACCTCTTCCGGGGTCTTGCCCTTGCGCAACAGCTCGAACACCTCGCGCGGGCGCGAGGACAGCTGGGGCAGCGCCCAGTCGAGGAACTCGCGGCCGGCGGCGAAGAACTCCTCCAGCTCGATGTGGTCCTGCTCGTGTGCGGCCCGCTTGTCGTGCTCGGCCTCGTAGGCCTCCTCGACCCAGCCGGCGGGACCGTCCCCCTCGCGCGACGAGGCGTGGAGCGAGCGCTCGCCGAGAGCGCGGCGCTTCGCGGCCTTGCGCTGAACGTCGCTGCACGTGATCCGGGCCACCCCGTCCACCCGCGCGCGGAAGTCCTCGACGGTCGTGCCGTCGAAGTCGCGGCCGAGGTTGCGGGTGATCCGCAGCGATGCCTCGGACACCGCCTCGTCGAGCTCGTAGCCGTCGAACAGGACCCCGCTCGCGCGGTAGGCGACCTTCTGACGGATCCAGTCCCACTGCTCGGTGAAGAGCAGCCCCCAGAAGCGCTGGGCCTTCACCGGGTCCCCCGCGTCCTTCGCGCGGTGATAGTCGTCCAGCAATCGTTGTGAGCGTATGTCCACGTAGTCACCGTCGGTTGCCACTGCGGAGATCTGACACTCGCAGGTCGGTGTTGTCGCCGTGAAGCGTGGCGGGCTTCGCGGACGAGTCGGTCTTGGTGCTCGCGCGGCGCGCCGCCGGCGCGCGGTCGGGCACTGGCGTCCACTGCGGCATGTCGCATCCGCAGATCGGGCAGACGAGCGGGAAGAAGCCGTAGGTGCGCGCGAAGCTCGTGAGCTCGTCGGCCGACTCGACCAGGCGGCCCCGGCAGCCGGTGCAGCGGGTGTGCATCTGCCCGCTCGGCGCCGGGTCGGGGTCGAGCGTCACGATGCCGTCGGACAACCAGACCCGCTGGTAGCCCACGAGATCGGCCCACTCGACGATCGCGTCCAGGCCCTCCTGCGTGCCGAGGCACCGGACCTCGACGATGAGGTCGGTGACCGGCTTGGGCTCGCCGCACCCGTACTCGTCACCGTCCTCCTCGACCTCGGCGGCGAGAGCCGCGAGCTCGTCGGTCTCGACCGTCGGGTCCTGATCCTCGCGCAGGAAGGTCAGGTCGACGACCGTGACCCCCGCGCGACCGCGCGCGTCGAGCAGCGTCGCGATGGGGCCCCGGATCCTGAGATGGGGGCCCCACTGCACGGCGCGGACGACGCGGTCGCGGCGGACGGTGGCGCGGAGATCTGGGGTCATGGTCAGGAGTCGCTCGGCGGGGGTGGAATCTGACGGGGCCGTTCCGGCTCGCTTGAGTGACGCGCGATCTCGCTGTCGACCTCGACCGCGTGGGCGTCGGCGTCGTAGGCCGGGCGAGGTGTCTCGGGCACGTCCGGCGCTGCCCGCGGCGCGTGCACGTGGACGTGGTGATGGTGATGCTCGTCGACGTACGTCACGTGCCGCTCGGGATCGGCGATCGCGGACCCATCGTCCCTCGCTGGAGACGTGCCCCACATGTACAGGATGAGCAGCGGGACCCACCAGAAGTGGATCAGCACCGGCAGCATGCAGACCATCAGGAGCTTCGTGAGGGAGCCGAACGACCGCCAGGTCTCGGTGCGGCGGATCATCGCGAAGACCGCCCAGCCACAGCCGAGGAACGCTCCGCCGACAGCGCCGACGACACCGGCCGCGATGACGTCGTCACTGGAGGCGTCTGCCGGTCCCGACTGGTCCAGCACCGCTATCACGCCGACGACGGCGGCCGTGCAGGCCCACAGCAGCACGATCCCGACGAAGGACATGTGGTCCTGCTCGGGTGCCTTGCGATCAGCGCTCATCGGTCGCCCCCTGCTCGACGTGGGAGACGTTCCCCAGCAGGAACGCGGGCACTCTCCCCTGGGCCGCGAGGCCTCGCAGCTCGCGCAGCGTCTGGAGCACCGAGGCGTCCTGCCCCCCGAACACGGGCGCGCAGGCGTCGCACATGCGCCCCCCGCGCGGACTCGGACCGACGTTCTGCGCGCACACCGGGCAGAAGCGGTCGAGGCTGGCGAGAGCCGCCTGATGGACCGCCGCCTGGTCGCCGTGCCGCCCGCACTGGTAGCCGGCGGGGTTGCGCGTGCGGGCCATCGCGCCGATGACGCCGACGCACGGCTCGAGGCGACCGCAGAGCTGGCAGACGCCGACCCAGGAGTCGTGCTCCTTGGCGCGGTGCCCGTGCTCCTGGATGAGCTCCAGCAGGCGGATCGCCCACTCGGTCGTGCCTGGTTCGAGACTCGGTGCCGTCATGTGTTCCTCCATCGCTTCCGGCGTTCGCACCGTGCCTGTGGGCTGGTTGCGGCAGCGTCGTCGGGCCGGGTCCCTCGACTGCTCTGGATGGGTGTTTCTGCTGGTGGCGCGGATCGGGCCGCCGCCGTCGGGGTGATGGTCGTCGGCCGGGGTGAAGGTCTGACAGGCCGATGGCGTCGTCCGCGCGAGTGCGCACCCGGACCGCCGTCAGGAGGGGCACCGCTGCCACGACCCTTCTCGCGTGTCTGATCGTTCGTCCTCCTTCCCCGGGCCGTCCAAGCCCGTCGTCGTGCCCGCGCCCGGGCCGCCGCTGACGGTGCCCGTGCCGAAGCCGCCTGTGCCGAGTCCGACGAAACGTCCGGTCCCGGCATGAGCGCGCCGGTCGTCGGCTTTCGCGTGTGGCGGCGTGACGGCGATCGCCTCGTGCCGCTGGCGCCCTTCACCGCGGATTGGGATCCGGGCGACGTCACGGCGGTCTGCCGTCGCGGTGCCGAGCATCGCGCCCCCGGTCCGGCCTGCTCCTGTGGCCTGTACGCGCGGCACGATCCGCCGGCGGTGCCCGGCGCCGGATGGGTTCTCGGTGCGATCGTCGCCTGGGGACGACTTGAGGTGCACTACGACGGGTTCCGCGCCGAACATGCGCGCGTCGTGGCCTTCGCGGCGCCCGAGGCGCACGACGAGCCACTCGACGCGCTCGCTGCCGCGTACGGTGTTCGCGTCGTCCCGCTCGCCGGGCTCGTCGAGTACGCGAGCGAGTTCGGCGAGCCGCTCGCGCTGGAGTCCATCCCGGCGACCGCGGCGACGCTGCTCGCAAGCCTCGTGTCAGCGTGTCGTGACGCCGCCGCCCTGCGCCCCACGGCGGCCGCGGACCAGCGGCTCGTCGAGGTGACGGGCAGCCTCCTGGCGGCCCCGCAGGTCCAGTCTGGCGTCGACGACGATCCGTCCCGCGTCCTGCGACACGCGCTGCTGGCGACGGCCGCCGCGGTGCGAGCGGGCGACCCGGCGTCGGCGCTCGCTCGCTTCGAAGGGCTCGCGCGCGTGCGGCCCGCCGCCGTCTGGACGACAGCGGTGACGCTCGACGTGGCGCCTGCCGGTCCGTGTGCGCACCTGGCGCCGCTCGTCGACCTCACGATCGACGCGGCGATCCGCAGCCTCGGCTCGACGGTCAAGGCCGCGCTCGCCGCGGACCCGAGCGGCACGTCGGGACTGCCGTTGGGCGCGGCGTGGGAAGCCGTCGCGCTGGCCGGCGG
>NZ_JBFIGP010000343.1:0-3623 GCF_041602235.1 Paraconexibacter sp. | reverse complement strand
GAGCTGGCGGACCGGATCGCAGGCGCGCACGACGCGTCCGTGGTGCGGGTCCGCAGCTACGTCTAGGCCACCGGGTTCTGTCAACCCGCGGTCGCGGGGACGGCAACCCTCGACCCGAGGTCGAGAGTACGCCCGAGAGGGGTCGGTGACCGCTCGATCACCCGCCACGCCTGCGATCGGCGCATCATCCCCAACCCTCGACCGCTGCTCGAGGGTTCGTTACGCGGCCGTGAGCCCCGTAACGACGATGTCACCTCCGGCCGGGGCCGAACGCCACCCCCGGCCACAGAACGACGAAGGGCCGCCGCACGTCCGAGACGCGCGACGACCCCCCTCCGCAAGCAGGTGTGCCCTAGCGGCCGTTGACCGCGTCCTTGAGCGCCTTGGCGGCGGTGAACTTCGGCGCCTTGGAGGCCTTGATCTGGATCTTCTCGCCGGTCGCCGGGTTGACGCCGGTGCGTGCACCGCGCTCCGCCACGGTGAACTTGCCGAAACCGGCGATGTTCACTTCGCCGCCACGGGCGAGCGTCTCGGTGAGGATCGCGGAGATGCCGTCGACGGCGGACTTCGCGTCACCCGCGCTCAGATCGGCCTTCTCTGCGAGGTGCTGGGCCAGCTCGGTCTTGTTCACGATGCTTCCTCCTGCTGTGGTCGTGGTGCCCGGACTCCCCGAGCACCGTGTTCCCGGTGCCTGAGGTGGCCCAGGGTGTACATACAAGTCCCGTCTGGTCGGGACCGGTGGAGCACCCTAGACCCTTCCGCGGACGGACAGCATTCCAAAGAACCCCAGTGACCATCGGCACTTTCTGGGTTTCGGAGGCCGCAGGGCGGGAAAGCCCTGGTTGTGCGACCCATCCGCGCCTCCCCCGACCTCTCCCTCCGGGTCGAGGCCCTGCCCGAGAACGTGCCCGCCGTGCGCCACGCCATCGGCGATGTCGCCGCGCGCCGGGGGGCGGAACCGCGCGCCCGGAACGCCATCGCCCTGGCGGTCACGGAGGCGGTGGCGAACGTCGTCGTCCACGCCTACGAGACCGCCGGTGGCCCCCTCGAGATCGAGGCGAGAGCCGACGACGACGCCCTCACCGTCGTCGTGCGCGACCACGGCGGAGGCATGCGCGCCGATGCGCCCTCAGAGGGCATAGGAGCGGGGCTGCGCCTCATCGGGGCCCTCGCCCAGTCGTTCGACATCCGCCGCACCGACGGAGCGACCGAGGTGCGCATGGAGTTCCTCCTGCGCCCGTCCGTCCGCCTGGATGACTGACCCGTTTCGCCCGGGAACCGGGCGGGTAGCATCCCAACCGCCGATGTTCGACTTCCAGCTTCGCTCAGAGATCACCGAGGACGGAGTCCACGTGATCGCGGTCACCGGCGAGGTCGATCTCTTCACGGCCCCCGACCTCAGGCAGGCGGCCTCCGACGCCATCGACGCCGGCGCGCAATGCGTGGTGGTCGACCTGACCGACACGAGGTTCCTGGACTCGACCGGGCTCGGCGTCCTCATCGGGATCGCCAAGCGGGTCCGCCCGGCCGGCGGCGACCTGGCGATCGTGAACACCGACGAGACGACCGCCAACACCTTCGCGATCACCGGCATCGACGGGGTGATCCCCATCGCCCGGACACGCGCTGAAGCGCTCCAGGCGCTGAGGGACGCGGGCGCGATCCGCACGCGCTGATCCGTCCGGTCGAGGCCGTGCGTCGCCGCCCGAACGTCGTCCCGAGGTTGTCGGTACAAGCCTCCGCGCGCATGCGCGAGCAGGCCCGGCAGAGCGCCCGCCGCGCGCGCAACGAGGCGCTCCTGCTCGGCCCCATCGTCGCGGGGACGCTGCTGGCCTACGACCGCCGCGTCGAGTGGTTCGGCATGGATCAGCCGATCCAGATCGTCACCGTCGTCCTCCTGGTGATGCTCGGATGGCGGCTGGCCCGGGACATCGGCCGCGGTTTCGGGCCGCGCCTGCTGGAGCGACTGGATCCCGGGACGGCGGGGACCGTGGAGTTCCTCATCCGGTTCATCGCCGTCGGCGTCGCGATCTGGGGCGCCCTGCGCATCGCGGGGATCCCGCCCCGGACCCTCGCCGTGGGCGGCGCCTTCACCGCGGTCGTGGTCGGCCTCGCCGCCCAGCAGACGCTCGGCAACCTGTTCGCGGGCGCGGTGATGCTCAGCGCCCAGCCGTTCCGCGTCGGCGACCGCGTGCGCCTGCAAGGCGGAGGTCTCGCCGGGACGATCGAGGGGACCGTCAGCAGCCTCGGGCTCCTCTACACGTCGCTCGTCCGCGGGGCCGACAGGATGATGATCCCCAACGCGGTGGTCCTCGCCTGCGCCGTGATCCCGCTCCGCGAGCCGGCAGCCGTCAACCTGCTGGCGCGCCTGAAGCCGAACGTCAACCCCAGCCACGTGCAGGCGCTGCTCGACCAGTCGGTCACCGTCGAGACCCGGGACGCCCCGCACATCTCGCTCGAGGAGATCGACGACGAGGAGGTCGTCGTGCGCGTGACGGCGACGCCGCGGGAGTCCTCCGACGGAGCGCGCCTGGCCGACGAGGTGCTGGCCGCCCTGCGGTCCGTGACCCGCGGGGAGATCACGTCCGAGCACAGCATCCTCGTCGGGCGCCCCGAGTCGCCCGGCTCCGACCCGGACGACTGACCCCCGTCACCGGCGGTCCAGCTCGAACCAGACTCGCGTCCCACCCTCGTCGTCCACCCCCCAGCGCTGCGCCATCTTCGCGAGAAGATCGAGGCCGTAGCCCCCTTCGGCGAGGTCGTCAAGCGACCGGGCCGACCGCGTGCGCGGGATCGGGAGCGCGAACCCCGCCCCCTGGTCGACGATCGATGCCCGCACGACCGTGGCGTCCCACCCGAGGGTCAGGCGGACGCTGCCGTCGCCGCCGTGCTTCACGGCGTTGGTGGCGAGCTCGCTGACCAGCAGCCGCAGGCGGCCGAGCGTCTCGGCGTGCAGCTCGTCGGAGAGGTGGGTCTCGACCACGCGGCGGGCCTTCGCCACGCTGGCGGCAGACCCGTCGAGCACCATGTGCACGGAGCGCGCCCCCGCCCCGACCTCCACCGCGAGCACGGCGACGTCGTCGCGCTGGGGCCCGTCGGTGTGCTCGAGCACGACGTCCCGCACGCGATCGACGGCGTGCTGCGCGCTGACGTCCTCGAGCTCGCGCAGGGTCTGACGCAGACGCTCCTCCCCCAGCCGCCCGTCCACCCCCGCCGCGTCGGTCGCGCCATCGGTCCGCAGCACGAGGACGTCCCCGTCCCGCAGCTCCACGTGCTGCGCGGTCCAGGACGACCCCGGGAACGCCCCGGGCAGCGGTCCCGGTGTGCCGAGCGGCTCCACCTCGGAGCCCCGGCGCAGGAGGACCGGCGGGTGGCCGGCCAGGACGATGTCGGCGGACATCCCCTCCGGCCCTTCGTGCAGGTGGACGCAGGCCACGGAGCACAGCGCCTGGTCCTCACGACGCGCCAGCAGTCCGTCGAGCCGCACGATCGCGCCGACCGCCGAGCCCGTCTCGAGCGCGGCTGCCTCGATCGCGCCGCGCGCCATGCCGGTGACGGAGGCGGCCGCGGCCCCCTTCCCGGTCACGTCGCCGATCACCAGCAGCCAACCGTCGGTGAGCGGG
>NZ_JBFIGP010000342.1:0-3632 GCF_041602235.1 Paraconexibacter sp. | reverse complement strand
GAAGCGCTCGAAGTCCACGGGCTTCGTGACGTAGGCGTTCGCGTGCAGGTCGTAGGAGCGCAGGATGTCCTCCTCGGCGCTGCTGGTCGTCAGGACGACGACCGGGATCGACCGCAGCGCCGGGTCGCCCTTGATGTCCTCCAGCACCTCGCGTCCGCCACGCCGGGGCAGGTTGAGGTCCAGCAGGATGAGATCGGGCCGCGGCGCGTCCGCGAACTCGTCCTCGCGCCGCAGGAACCGCATCGCGTCGACGCCGTCGGCGACGACGGACAGGCGGTTGCGGACCTTGTGCTCCTCGAAGGCCTCCCGGGTCATCAGGACGTCCCCCGGGTCGTCCTCCACGAGCAGGATGTCGATCGGATCGACGACGTTCTCGTCGGTCATGGCAGGTGGTTCTCCTCGGTCGGGATGGGGAGGGTGAAGCGAAAGACGGTGCCGGCGCCCTCGGCGGCCGTGTCGAGCCAGATGCGGCCGCCGTGGTGCTCGATGATCTTGCGGCACAGCGCGAGCCCGATGCCGGTGCCGTCGTACCGCTCGCGCGTGTGCAGGCGCTGGAAGATCACGAAGACGCGGTCGGCGTACTCGGCGTCGATCCCGATGCCGTTGTCGGTCACGCTGATCTCGTAGTCGTCGCCGTCCTCCCGCAGCGAGATCCGCACGACAGGCGGAACGTCGTCCCGCGTGAACTTGACGGCGTTGCCGACCAGGTTCTGGAGGACCAGCGCGAGCAGGCGCCGCTCGCCGCGCACGACCGGCAGGGGCGAGCGCTCGACCCTGGCGCCGGTCTCCTCGAGGCGGGTCTCGAGCGCGCCGAGCGCCTCGTCCAGCGCCTCGTCCAGGGAGACGAGCTCCAGGCCCGAGCTCATGCGCCCGACCCGCGAGAAGGCCAGCAGGTCGTTGATCAGGTCCTGCATGCGCCGCGCGCCGTCGGCGGAGAACTCCAGGTACTGGTCGGCCTTCTCGTCGAGCTGGCCGCCGTAGCGCCGCTGCAGGAGCTGGCTGAAGCTGGCGATCTTCCGCAGCGGCTCCTGGAGGTCGTGGGAGGCGACGTAGGCGAACTGCTCGAGCTCGGTGTTGGACCGCTCGAGCTGGGTCTGGCGCTCGGCGAGCTCGGCGTTGGCCCGCTCGGCGTCGCCGAGCGCCGACACGATCCGCACGCGCATCGACTCGACGTCCTGCGCGAGTGCTCGCGTGTCGTGGAGTCCCTGTGCCCGCACCGGCCGGTCGAAGCTGCCGTCGGCCACGGCCCGCGCGTCCTGCGCCAGGTTCTCGAGCGGACGGGTGACGAAGCGTCGGAGCGCCAGCGCGGCCGCGATGCCGGCGAGCACCAGGAACGCGCTGAAGCCGAAGACGACCCGGTCGACCGTCCGTGCGTTGGCGTTGACCTCGGCGCGTGCGCTCCTGCGGACCTGCTCGAAGGTCCGGTCGAGGGTCGCGAGGTCCCGGCGGATCGCGCCGAAGCGGGCGGTCCCCGCGGCCGCGGCGCGGGTGGCTCCCGCCGCGGGCGCCCCCGACCGTGTCGCGGTGATCGCGGGCTCGGCGAAGGTCGTGCGCCACTCGTCCACCGTCCGCAGCAGCGCGGTGAGCGCCGCCGTGCTGGTGTCCCCGTCCAGCCGTCCCACCGCCTCCGTCAGGCGGGCACGGTGGACGCGCTCGGCCTCGCGGCCCTTGCGGTAGGGCACCAGGAACGCGTCCTGGCCCGACAGGACGAAGCCACGCACCCCGTTCTGCTCGTCCAGCAGGGCGACCTCCAGGGCGTAGGTGGCGACCCGCGCCTGTTCCACACCGTCGATCAAGCGGTCCCGGGTCTCGTACAGGCGCGACAGGGCGAACCCGCCGAGCAGCGCGAAGACCACGGCCACCGTCCCGAGCGCGGCAACGGCCAGCGCGAACGCGCGACCGACCGTGAGCTGCGTCAGGCGTCGGCGCATGCGGTCAGGAGCAGGGTGGCGACGTCGTCGGAGAGGGGACCGCCGTTGCGCCGCTCGACCTCGGCGATGAGCGACTGCAGTCCGCCCGGGGGCATTCCGGCGTCCAGCAGCCGCCGCAGGCCCGTCATGCCGAGCCGCTCCTCGCCGTCGTGCCCCTCGTACAGGCCGTCGGTGTAGAGCAGCATGGACCACGTGGGCGGGAGGTCCACGGCGGTCGCCGCCCAGGTCTCGGTCAGCCCGGAGCCCAGCGGGGCCTGCGGGGCTGCCTGCATCGGCGCGGTGGCGCCCTCGGCGAGCAGCAGCGGCGCCGGGTGCCCGGCGAGGCGGACGTCGGCCCGGCGGAGGTCGTCGGAGATCGCGAGGGTGACCGCGGTGGCGAAGATCTCCTCGGAGTGGCGTTCGCAGGTCAGGACCCGATCCATGGTCGGGAGGACGCCCTCGTCGTGGCTCTCGTTGAAGATCAGGGTGCGCCAGGCGATCCGCAAGGCCGCACCGAGGGCCGCTTCGTCGGCGGAGTGGCCGCTCACGTCGCCGATCACCACGTGGATGCGCCCGTCGGCGGCCTCGACGACGTCGAAGAAGTCCCCGCCGAGCAGGGCGCTGCGGCGGCCCGCCCGGTAGGCGGTGGAGATGCGGACGCGCGGGTGGTGCAGGATGGGGCTCGGCAGCAGGCCGCGTTCCAGCCGGATGTTCTCGCGAGCCGCCAGCTCCGCCTCGCGCAGCGCCGCCGCGGAGCGCTCGGCTCCGCGCCGCTCGACCGCGTAGCGGATCGCCCGGAGCAGGCCCGCGCCGTCGACCGCCCCCTTCACCAGGTAGTCCTGGGCGCCCGCCGACAGCGCTGCGACCCCCTGCTGCTCGTCGGCGAGACCCGTGAGCACGACGAACGCGGCCTCGGAGCGCCGCTGCAGCTCGCCGAGACCGTCGAGCCCGACGGAGTCCGGCAGGCCGAGGTCCAGCAGCACGCAGTCCGGCTCCTGGCCGATCACCGCGCACGCCTCGGCGATCGTCCGGACCCGCGTCACCGAGTGCGGGCTGCCCGCGAGGGAGAGCTCCTCCTCGACGAGCAGCGCGTCTCCGTCGTCATCCTCGACCAGCAGGACGTTCAAGGCGGTTGTCGTCGCCATCACCTGGACCCTGTCCTGCACGAGCGAAGGGTTGCAGAGTGCCACGACGCGTGTCGCGCCACGAGTGTCGGCGGACCCTCAGAACGACGCCGCGCGGCGGGACAGCGACTGACCCCGTGGCAGGACGTCGCGCCATCGCGCCCGCTCGCGCATCGGCTGCGGGACCGCGCTCTCGTCGACGAGCACCTCGTCCGGCCCGGCGAGCTCCGCGAGACGGGCGGCGAGGTTCATCGGGGTGCCGTACCAGTCGCCGGCGTGCCGGACCACCCGACCGCGCGCGACACCGGCCCCGGCGGCGAGCGCCGTGCGCTCCGCGAGCACGACCACCGCCGCTCGCGCCGCGGCGAGCAGCCGGTCGCCGTCGCTGGACAGGAAGATCGCGCCGTCGCCCATGAACTTGCCGGGGTGCACGTCGTGCTCGGCGGCGATCTCCGCTGCCGCGAAGTAGAGGTCGTCGACCAGATCGCAGACGGCCGAGGGCTCGTGCTCGAGCATGAACGTCGTCGATCCGCGGAGATCGACCACCGCCACCGTGAGCTCGACCACCTCGTAGGGGTGGTGATCCCGGTGCTCCACG
>NZ_JBFIGP010000341.1:0-3682 GCF_041602235.1 Paraconexibacter sp. | reverse complement strand
GCTGAAGGTGTCGAAGTCGCGGGTGGCCTGATGCAGCAGGTCGGCGCGCGTGATCGACCAGAAGCCGCCTTCGTCCGGGTAGCGGAGGTTCGGGCTCCAGTGGACGGGGGCCTCGCGGCGCATCTGCGCGAAGGCCTCGTACGGCGGGCCGTCGACCCAGTGGGCGTGGTCGCCGAGGTCGAAGGTGCTGAGGTCGAGCTTCGAGAGCGTGGTGGACATGGCGCGCAGCTTAAGACAGACACACTGTCATTACAAGTCGTAATTGCAGGCCGTGTAGTCTTGGCCTCGGTGACCCTGCTCGAGAAACGCGCCAGAGACGATCCGCGCCGACGTGAGACGGAGCTCGCCTTCCTGCGGGCGACGGAGGACCTGCTCGCGGAGGGGGCGTCGTTCGCGGACCTCAACGTCAGCCGGATCGCGGAACGCGCCGGCCGCACCCGCACCGCGTTCTACGCGCACTTCGACGACCGCCGCGAGCTCCTCGTTCGCCTGGTCGACGACTTCAGCGCCGAGGTCTACGCGACGACGGACCAGTTCTGGACCGGGCCCGTGGATCGCGCGGCGGTGGAGGGCGTCATCGTCGGCCTGCTCGGGACCTTCCGCTCGCACGCGACCCTGCTGCGCGCGGTGGTCGAGGCCTCGGGCTACGACCGCGAGATCCGGGAGTTCTGGAACGACGGGGTGGTCGGCCGGTTCCGTACGGCCGCCGAGGATCGCCTGCGTCGCGACGGCCGGCCTCCGCAGGAAGCGCGGGCCCTTGCGCTCGCGCTGGTCTGGATGACCGAGCGGACCGGCTACCAGCAGATCGTCGGAGAGACGGGCGTGCCCGACCGCGCGGTCGTGGCCGCGCTCACCGAGGTGTGGACCTCGGCCCTACGGACCGGCGACTGACACGCGCGACCGCGCGACCGGCGCGACCGCGCGACCGCCGGCCGGCCCGACCCCGCACCGTCAAGGCCCCGCCAAGGACGAGGACCCCACCGACGACGACCGCCCGCCAGGCTGGGCCTGACGGGCGGTGCGTACCGGGGTGGGATCTGAAGTACTACAGGTGTCGTCGCACGAGCGACGGCGACCGGATCAGGAGCGGCCCTCGCCGTGGCCACGGTCCTCGCGGGCGGCCTTCTTCTCGGCCTTCTTCTCCGCCGCCTTGCGCCGGTCGGCCTCGCGCTTCTTCTTGGCCGCGGCCTTGCGCTGGGCCTTCGTCGGCTTCGGGTCCTGGCGGGTGACCTTCTCGCACGAGCCGTTGGGGTTCTCGGGCGTCGCGTCGGTGATCACGTCGACCTTGTCGAGGTAGGCGCGGTCGTTGCCCTCGCCGCAGGTGACCTTGTCGACCTCGCCGTCGCGGGTGCGGATCTTGTCGTCGCCCTTGCCCCCGTCGAGCGTGTCGCCCTCGGTGTCGACCTCGCCGTTGGGCCCCGGCTTGACGTCGCTGCGGGCGAGCGCCCACAGGCTGTCGTTGCCGTCACCGCCGTAGGAGACGTCGACGCCGCTGTTGGCGTAGATCGTGTCGTTGCCGTCGCCGCCGTGCTGGGTGTCGTCACCCGAGCCACCGGACATGCGGTCGTTGCCGTTCTCGCCGAACGACGTGTCGTTGCCGCTGCCGCCGTAGATGCGGTCGCGCGAGTCGCCACCACGGAGGGTGTCGTCACCGGCCTGCCCGTAGATGCGGTCGTTGGACGTGCGGTCGCCCGCGCCGTTGGTGTCACCGGTGATGGTGTCGTTGCCCTTGCCGCCGTAGAGACGGTCGTTGCCCTGGAGGCCGAGGATCGTGTCGTCGTCGTCCCCGCCCCAGATGCGGTCGTTCCCGGGCCCGCCGTTGAGCTCGTCGTTGCCGGCGAAGCCCCAGATGCGGTCGTTGCCGCCGTTGCCGTTGATGACATCAGCCGCGCTGGTGCCGCGGAGGCGCTCGCTGCGGTCGCCGCCGTCGATGGTCGCGGCGAACGCGGTGGCCGGCACGAGGGCCAGCGCCGCGATCGCGGTCGCCGCACCCTTGCGGCGGTTGAGGATGGCATTCATGAGTCGAAGTTCTCCCTTGGTGTTGCAGAACAGGCAGCACCGTTATCCCCCAGTGACGGGGGGATTGGGTAGCGGCTCTCACCCACCTCTCACGATCCGTGAGAGATGCATGAGAAGTCGAGCTCCACGCGTGCGAGGATGCAGGCCTTCCGCAACCGTGTGTCCATGCCCCGCGCCGTCGCCCTCCTCTCCGCCCTCCTCCTGCTCGTCGCCGTGCCCGTCGCCGACGGCGCGCGGAAGAGCCCGTCGGGCAAGAGCCAGAAGGGCGGATCCCAGAAGGGCGTCTCGAAGAAGGGCTCCAAGCGCAGCGACCGCCTCTCGGGGACCTCGCGCAACGACACGATCAAGGGCGGGCGCGGCAACGACGTCATCCGCGGGCGCGGCGGCAACGATCGGCTGTACGGTGGCGCCGGTGATGACGTGATCGCGGGGGACGCCGGCAAGGACAGGATCTCGGGTGGCTCCGGCGACGACACGCTGCTCGGGGGCGCCGGCAACGACCGGATCACCGGAGGCGCGGGCAGCGACACCATCTCGGCCGGCAACGGCAACGACGTGATCAACGCGGCCGACGGCGAGCGCGACGAGATCACCTGCGGCTCGGGCCGCGATCGCGTCACGGCCGACAGGGAGGATTCCGTGGATCGGGACTGCGAGCGTGTCAAGCGGAAGTAGCGCGCCGGACGGGCGACCGGTCGTCCTGCTGGTGGACGACGATCCCGCGATCCGTCGCACCCTCTCGGTCGGGCTCGAGCTCGAAGGGTTCGAGGTGGTGGCGGCCTCCGGCGGCAAGGCCGCGCTCGCGGCGGTCGGCACCGTCGGCCCCGACGCGATGCTGCTCGACCTCACCATGCCCGATCTCGACGGGCTCGAGGTCCTGCGCCAGCTCCGCGCGGCCGGCGAGGAGGTGCCGATCTGCGTCCTCTCGGCCCGCAACGAGGTGGACGATCGCGTGCTCGGTCTGGAGGCCGGGGCCGACGACTACGTGGTCAAGCCCTTCGCGCTCGAGGAGGTCGCCGCCCGCCTGAACGCGCTCCTGCGGCGCCGCCCACCGGCGCAGAACCAGAAGGTCACGGTCGGCGACATCGAGCTGGACCCGATCGCGTTCTCGGCGACCCGGGCCGGGGTCGACCTCGGCCTGACCGGACGCGAGTTCTCGCTCCTGCACCTCTTCATGCGCCATCCCGGGGAGGTGCTCGACCGCGCCCGCCTGCACGAGGAGGTGTGGGGGTACACGTTCGACCCGGGCACGAACATCGCCGACGTCTTCGTCGGCTACCTGCGGCGCAAGCTCGAGGCGCACGGCGGCGAGCGGGTGCTGCACACCGTGCGCGGCGTCGGGTTCGTCCTGCGCGTCTAGGACGCTGTCAGCACCTGTGCGCCTGCGCAACCTGCGGTCCCGCCTGACCTTCGGCGTCCTCGCCGTGCTGCTGGTCGTGCTCGCGGTGGGCGGCGTGGTCGTGGCCCGCGACCAGGACGCGGCGGAGCGCCAGACCGTCGACGACCGGCTGCAGCGGACCGCGGAGCTGTCGGACACCACGGCGCTGGCCGCGGTCGAGCAGTCCCTGCCCGAGGCCGACCCGCGTCTGGACCAGGTGCTGCGCGCGACCGGAAGCTCCCTGCGCGTCTCGATCGGGGAGACGACGCTCCTGCAGGCGGGTGT
>NZ_JBFIGP010000340.1:0-3688 GCF_041602235.1 Paraconexibacter sp. | reverse complement strand
TCGGTGTCGCTCAACGGGACACCCCTGGGGACCGCGACGTTCGAGGGACAGGACGCCACCACGCAGACGTTCGACGCCGGCGGGGCCGCGCGCTCCGGCGCGAACAGCGTCACGCTGCAGGCCGAGTCCTCCGGCGACGTCAGCCTCGTCGAACGCGTGACGCTGCGCTACCGCCGAGCGTACGTCGCCGACGGCGAGACGCTCGCCGCGCCCGCCCCCGCCGGCCGGCGCATGACGATCTCCGGCTTCACCAGTAACGGCGCACGGGTCGTCGACGTCACCGACCCGACCTCTCCACTGGAGCTCGTCACCGACCCGAGCCAGACCGGGGCGACCGTCACGGCGACCGTCCCCGGCGACAGCGGCACCCGTCAGGTGCTGGCGTTCGGGCCCGGGCAGGTCCGTCCCCCGGCGTCGATCGCAACCGGGGCCCCGTCGACGCTCCGCGATCCCGCCAACGACGGCGCCCTGACGATCATCACGACGCCCGGGTACGAGGCAGCCCTCGCCCCGCTCGTCGCGCGACGGCGCGCGCAGGGCCTGACCGTGCGGGTCGCGCGGCTGCAGGACGTCTACGACGAGTTCTCCTTCGGTACCGCGGACCACCGGGCGATCCTGCGCTTCCTCGATCACGCGCGCGGGGCGTGGCGCACCCCGCCGCAGTACGTGCTGCTCGGGGGCGACGGCTCGTTCGACCCCCGCGGGTTCCTCGGTCGGGGGACCGAGGGCAACGTGATCCCGGTGGCCCTGATCGACACCGACGACGGCGAGAGCGCCAGCGACAGTCGCCTGACCGGCACCCTGCGGACGGGACGCCTCCCGGCCCGCACCAGCGCGCAGATGGACGCGCTCGTCGCCAAGACCCTGCGGTACGAGGACCGTGGCGCAGCCGGCGCCGCCACGCTGGTGAGCGACGTCCCGGACACCTATCCCTTCGGGACCGCCACCGACGGGCTCACCCCGCTCCTGCCGGCTGGCTGGGCGCTGACCCGCGTGGACCGCGCGACGCAGCCCGACGCCAAGAGCCGCCTGATCGCGGCGCTGCGCGCGGGACCCTCCTCGGTGAACTACAGCGGCCACGGCTCCGTGGACCTGTGGCGCGGGGATCTCCTCACCAACGCGGACGCCGGCGGGCTGAGCAACACGAGTCAGCCGTCCCTGTACGTTCTCATGACGTGTCTGAACGGCTACTTCACCGACCCCGTGCTTCCCGCGCTCGCTGAGGCGCTCCTGGGTGCACCGGGCGGGGCCGCCGCGGTGCTGTCCTCCACGACCGCGATCGACCCCGAGCCGCAGACGCAGGCCAACCGTGGTCTGCTCGCTGCCCTCTACGGAGGGTCCGGACCGGTACGGCTCGGCGACGCGGTGCAGGCTGCGCTGGCGCCCGTGAGCGACCCCGACGTGCGGCAGAGCGAGACGCTGTTCGGCGACCCCACGCTGCTGGTGCCACGCTGACCGACGGCATGACCGACGCCGCCCTGCTCGTCGCGAGGCACGGCCTCGCCCTGGTGTTCCTGACGGCGGGCATCGCGAAGGCACGCAACCTGCCGCGCACGCGCGCGAGCCTGCGGGAGTTCGGTCTGCCGGCCGGGGCCGCCGCGCCGGTCCTCATCGTCGCGGAAGCCGCGTGCGGCGTGCTGCTGCTGTTGCCCGGGACGAGCCGCGTGGGCGCCGGTCTGGCCACGGGCCTGCTGGCCGTGTTCACCGTCGCAGTACTGCGCGTGCTCGCCGACGGCCGCTCCCCGTCCTGCGCGTGCTTCGGCGAGCTCACGCAGGCGGCGGTAGGCCGGAGGACCGTCGCCCGCAACGTCGGGCTCGCGGCCCTCGCGGCGGTGCTGGCCTTCGCGGGGCCAGGGACTTCCGGGTCCGCGGGGATGGTGGAGGCGCTGGCGGCGGGGACGATCGGGGCCGCCGTGCTGCTCGAGCGATGCGTCCTCGCCCGTGCAGCGGGACCGCGCCGTGGCGTCGCGGCCCCCGACTTCTCCCTGCCCCGCGCCGACGGGTCGGGTCACGTCTCCCTCACGGACCTGCTCGCGCGCGGCAAACCGGTGGCCCTGGTCTTCCTCAGCCCGACCTGCGGGCCGTGCGAGGACCTCGCTCCTCGGCTGGCCGTGCTGCGCGAGCAGCTCGCGCCGACGGTGACCCTCCAGGAGATCAGTTGCGGCACGGCCGACGAGTCACATCCAGGCGGGGCGGTGCTCGTGGGCGACCCTGAGCTCGCGGACCGCTACGGCGCGAGCGCCAAGCCGGCCGCGGTCGGGATCGGCGCCGACGGTCGGGTGCTCGAGGCTCCCGCGCTGGGCGCCCTTGCGATCGAGGAACTCCTCAAGCGGGTTACTGGGAGACCGGGCGCCCCGCACACCTTCGTGGCCGTCAGCCACGACGTCACGTTCTCGATCACGGTCGATGACGCAGCCGCGGCGGCCCGTGCTCAGGCCATGCTGCCCCACGGAAGCCTCCTGACCGGCGCCGGCAGCGAGCCCACCCGGTTCACGATCTTCACTCCGGGTGCGGCCGACGGGGCCCTCTACGTCGACCACGGCTTCTCCGGACGCCACGCCGACGTCGACGTCCTGTTGGAGACGCTGGCGGCGCGCGTGCGCGTCCACGTCGCCGAGCACGCTCCCCGTCACGCGTTCGTTCACGCGGGTGTCGTCGCCTGGCAGGAGCGGGCCATCGTGATACCGGGCCGATCCTTCAGCGGAAAGAGCACCCTCGTCACCGCGTTGCTGCGCCAGGGGGCGCGGTACCTGTCCGACGAGTACGCGGTCATCGACAGCGACGGTCTGGTCCACCCGTTCGACAAGCCGATCGCCCTTCGCGCGCCCGGCACCCGGACCTCGGTCGAGCATCCGGTCTCCCAGTTCACGTCGCTCCCCGTCCAGGCCGAGCCGCTGCCGATCGGTGCCGTCGTTCGCGCCCCGTACGAGCCCGCGGCACGATGGGAGCCCGTCCCCGGCACCACCGGCGCCGGGGTGCTCGCGCTCATCGACAACTGCGTCGGGATCCGGCGCGACCCGTCCCGGGTGATGGCGACCCTGCGCCGCGCGATGGCCGGCGCCGTGTTCGTCGACGGGCCACGGGGCGACGCCGACGAAACCGCCCGCGCGCTGCTCACCCATCTCTCGGCGCACGTCGAGCCGCCGGCCGCCGCCTGATGTCCGACCCGCTCGGGCTCCTGACCGCGCGAGCGCTGCGCGGCGTGTGGCGCGAGCAGCCACCGACGCCGCAGCTCTCCCCGACGGAGCTCGCGCACATCGCTCCGCATCTCCTTGCCAGCGCATGCTCCGGGCTGGCGTGGCGGGCGATCGCCGGTACCCCCAGCCTCGCCGAGACCTCGGCGGGATCGTCGCTGCGCGACGCGGCGCGGCTGCATCTGCTGCAGGCGGGGCTCCACGACCTGCGCCTCGACGCGGTCCTGGCCCTCGCTGATGATCTCGGTCTCGAGCCGATCCTGGTGAAGGGCTGGACCCTCGCTCGCCGCTACCCGGCCCGCGGGCTGCGCCCCTACGGCGACGTCGATCTCGTCCTGCCGGCACCCGACGGGGAGCGGATGCGCGCCGCGCTCGACGCTCGGCCACACGACGATCGCTGGGTCGATGTAGACCTTGACCACGCCTTCCTGCGCGCTGACCGCACGCCGGTCGCCGATCTGTGGGAGCGAAGCGTCGTCGACACGACCGGGCCG
>NZ_JBFIGP010000339.1:0-3701 GCF_041602235.1 Paraconexibacter sp. | reverse complement strand
TCGACGCCGAGCCCGGCGCGGTTGGTGAAGCCCTCGACAGGGGGCAGCGTCCCGTCGCCCTCCTCGCGGGCCGCGTTCGCGATCGCCCTCGCCACCGGGTGCTCGGAGGCGTCCTCGAGCGCGCCGACGATCCGCACCGCGGTCGCCCGGTCGGTCGACTCGGCGACGACGACGTCCACCAGCTCCATCCGGCCGGTGGTGACCGTGCCGGTCTTGTCGAGGACGATGGTGTCCACGCGGCGCGTGGACTCGAGGATCTCCGGGCCCTTGATGAGCAGGCCGAGCTGGGCGCCGCGACCGGTGCCGACGAGCAACGCCGTGGGAGTGGCGAGACCCAGCGCGCACGGGCACGCGATGATCAGCACCGCGACCGCGGCGGTGAAGGCGAACGCGGAGCCCTCACCCGCCCCGAGCCAGAACCCGAGCGTGGCGGCGGCCACGACGAGCACGATCGGCACGAACACGCCGGAGATGCGGTCCGCGAGACGCTGCACGGGCGCCTTGCCCGTCTGCGCGTCGGTGACGAGGCGGGCGATCTGGGCCAGGGCGGTGTCGGAGCCGACCCGGGTAGCACGGACGACGAGCCGTCCGCCGACGTTCACCGCGGCGCCCACGACATCGTCGCCGGGAGCCTTCTCGACCGGGACGGACTCGCCGGTCAGCAGCGATTCGTCGATGGCCGACGCGCCTTCCTCGACGACGCCGTCGGTCGCGACCTTCTCGCCCGGCCGGACGACGAAGCGCTGGCCGACCTCGAGCTGCTCGATCGGGATGCGCGTCTCGCTCCCGTCCTCGCCGAGCACCGCGACGTCCTTGGCCCCGAGGTGCAGGAGCGCCTCGAGGGCCGCGCCCGCCCGGCGCTTGGCGCGGGCCTCGAAGTAGCGGCCCGCGAGGATGAACGTGATGACGATCGACGCCACCTCGAAGTACACGTGGTCGAGGCTCGTCGAGCGGTCGGGGACCAGGTCGAACGCCATGGTCATGCCGGTCATCCCGGCGTCCCCTGCGTAGAGCGAGACGACCGACCAGATGTAGGCGGCCAGCGTGCCGACGCTGATCAGCGTGTCCATCGTCGCGGTCGCGTGGCGGGCGTTCGCCCAGGCGGCGCGGTGGAACGGCCAGGCAGCCCAGAACACGACCGGGGTCGCCAGGTTCCAGGCCAGCCACTGCCAGTCGTCGAACTGCAGCGCCGGGATCATGGACAGCAGGAACACCGGCACGGAGAGGATCGCCGAGACGATCAGCCGGCGGCGCAGCGCGGCCGTCGGGTCCTCGGGCTCCTCACCCGCGCCGTCGGTCGGCGCGCCGGTGGACGGCACCGCCGCCTCGTAGCCCGCGGCCCGGACCGCGGCGACGAGGTCGTCGGGGCTGACGGTCGCGTCGTCGAAGGTCACCGCGGCCTTCTCGGTGGCGTAGTTGACGGTCGCCTCGACGCCGTCGAGCTTGTTGAGCTTGCGCTCGATGCGGTTGGCGCACGAGGCGCAGGTCATCCCGGTGATGGGCAGGTCGAGCGTGCTCACGACGGCACCTCCTCGGTGAAGGCGGCGGTGTGGACCCGGCCGTCGAGCTGGAACTGCACGAACAGCCGGTAGGTGCCGGCGGAGGGCAGGTCGGTCTCGAAGGCGAGCTCGTCACCGTCGGGGTGGGTGTGCAGGTAGGCCAGGTCGCCGGCTCGCAGCGCGACGAGGTGGCCGCGCGCGCCCAGGTACGGCTGCAGGCGCGCGGTGACGTCGGTCCCGTCCTGTAGGACGGTGAAGGCGACGCGGTCCCCGGTGCGCTCGAGCCGGACGGTGGCGCCGCGGTCCGAGCGCGCGGTCGGCGCCGGGGCCGGGACCGCGCGCGGCGTGAACGATCCGGGCACCTGGAGGTCGGCCCCGAGGGTCTCCTGCGTCCCGTCGACGGTGAAGTCGGCGAAGACGCGCCAGGTGCCGCCGCTCGACAGGTCGGCGACGGTGCGCCAGGACCCGTCGGCGGCCTGGGTGGGGTGCAGGTGCTGGAACCCGGTGAGGTCGCGGCGGACCAGGATCATGTGCATGCGCTTGGTGTGCGCCACATCGAAGTCCCGCACGACGGCGCCGCGTTCGTCGACGATCGCGAACGCGATGGATCGGTCGCGGCCGGCGGCGCTCTCGGTCGTGTCCAGCACGAGGCGCCGGCCGTCGGCGGTGACCGAGGCGAGGCCCGGGAGGCTCGCGTCGGGCGTGCCCTGGTGACCGCCGTCGGGCGCGGCGTGGCCGTCGTCCGCAACGGCGTGGTCGTCGTCACCGGTCGCGTCGTCCGAGGAAGCGTGCTCCTCGCTCATCGGGGCTGCGCCCGGGGTCGCGTGGGCGGTGCTCTCGGTGTCGGTCTGCGGATCCACGACGCCGCCGAGCGCGGCTGCCGCGCCGAACGCGATGACCATCAACGCTCCGAAGAGCGCGAGGCGGACCGGAACGCTCATGAGACGACCTCGTACCCGGCTTCGTCGACCGCGGCACGCACCGCCGCGTCCTGCACGTCGTCGCCCGTGACGTCGACCCGGCCGCTGGCGAGGTCGACCGTGACGCCGCTGACCCCGGCGACCTCGGAGACCTCCTCGATCACGGAGGCCTTGCAGTGCTCGCAGGTCATCCCCTTGACGGTGTAAGTGGTCGTGGTGCTCATGGTGATCTCCAATGGTAGGGGTGTATACGGGGAGGGGGTATCACTATACACACCCTGAGGGGGTATGCAAGAATGGGTCGCATGGCTGCCACGGAACCGCGCGGGTACACCGCCACGAAGGACCAGCTGCAGAAGCGCCTGCGCCGCATCGAAGGTCAGGTCCGCGGCATCCAGGGCATGGTCGAGGACGACCGCTACTGCATCGACGTGATCACCCAGATCGGTGCGGTCCAGGCCGCGCTGGACAAGGTCGCCCTCGGCCTGCTCGACGAGCACGCACGTCACTGCGTGATCGGCGGCCCCGAGGACAAGCAGGTCGACCGCACCGACGAGCTCATGGGTGCCGTCGCGCGGCTCATGCGCCGCGGCTGAGCAGCCCGGGCCCGCCGGGGACGGTGGGCCCGCCGATCGCGGCGGCGCCACGACGTCCCCCGTGGGGCCCCGTCGCACTCCCGCGGCGGCGCGGCGCCGGCGTCGGCGGGGTACGGTTCGCGCGTGACGTCCGTCTCGCCGACCACCGCCCCCGAGGGGCTCGAGGCGCGCGGGCTCACCGTGACGGCGGGCGGGCAGACGATCCTGCGATCGGCGTCGATCTCGGTGCCGGTCGGGCGCATGATCGGGCTGATCGGCGCCAGCGGCTCCGGGAAGTCGACCCTGCTGCGCACGCTCGCCGGGGTGGTGGAGCCTGCCGCCGGGTCGGTCGAGCTCGGAGGGCACTCCGTCCGCCTGCGCTCCACCGACGTCGGCTACGTGCCCTTCGGCACGCTGCTGCACCCGGAGCTCACGGTGCGCGAGGCGCTGCGGTACGCGGCGGAGCTGCGCCTCCCGCCGGGCACCAGCGCATCCGAACTGGACGACCGCGTCGACGAGGTGCTCGGTCAGCTGCAGATGGAGGACCGCGCCGACATCAGGATCGCGTCGCTCTCCGACGGTCAGCGCCGCCGGGCGTCCTGTGGCGCCGAGCTCGTCGGACGGCCCCCGGTGCTCCTGCTCGACGAGCCCGCCACCGGGCTCGACGCGGTCCTGGAGGCGCGCATGAGGCGCCTGCTGCGCCGGCT
>NZ_JBFIGP010000338.1:0-3705 GCF_041602235.1 Paraconexibacter sp. | reverse complement strand
CGCACGGTGCGCGAGGCGCCGCCCAGCACGCCCTTGGCGAGGCCGACCCCGACGTCCGCCGCCAGCTCGAGCTGGTAGCCGACGCCCTGGCCGCGACCGTCACCGCCGCCGTGACCGTTGGTCTCAGCCAGCTCGCCGCCGACCATCGGCCCGATGCCCTCCGGGGCCGGAGGGTCGCCGCCGGCGTCGCGCCACTGCGTCCACTGGGCCACGCTCGGCCAGGTCTCGCGCGCCGCCGTCGAGCCGACGACGAGCCCGAAGTGCCCGGCGCGCAGCCCCTTCTCGTACACCGACGCGCGCGGGGCGGCGCGTACGATCGCCCGGACCGATCGCGGCGGGGCGATCTCGTCGACCTCGCCGACGAAGCACAGGCAGGGACACGTGATGTCCGCCAAAGTGACGAGGCGCTCGTCGATGACGAACCCGCCCTGGAGCATCCGGTTGTGCACGACGAAGCCGCGCATCAGCTCCGCGATGGCCGGCCCCGACCAGGCGACGAAGCCCTCCCCGGCGAGGAACCGGCGCTGGCTCTCCCGGGGGAGCAGCGCTTCGCGGTCGTGCAGCGCGAGCACGAAGTCGATGCGCTGCCGCAGCGACTTCGCGGGGTCCAGCAGGCGGAAGCCGGTGCGACTGGCCCACGCCGGCAGCGCCGCGCGCCCGAGGACCTCGGCGAGCACGTTGGCCACGCCCGCGACGACCTCCTCGGGAACGCCGAAGGGCAGGACCCCTCGCGTGTCCACGGGGCTGCCGAAGGTGACGAGGGAGGCGAGGCCCTCGCTGCGCCGGTAGGCGGCGGCCTGGTAGCAGAACATCCCGCCCTGGCTGTAGCCGGACAGGTGGACGTCGCGTCCCGTCGCCGCGTGCACGCGGTCGACGGCGTCGCTGACCGCGAGCACGTGGTCGGTGAGGGTCCGCTGGAGACCGGCTTCCTCACGCTGCGGGTCGCCGAAGTCGACGACCCAGGGATCGACACCGGCCGCGTGGAGGTCGCGCACGGCGGACGCCTGCGGCGAGACGTCCCAGACCTCGGCCGACAGCATCATCGGGGGAACCAGCAGGATCGCGGGGCGGTCCTGGGGCGGGGACCCGAGGCGGCGCTCCCCGGCGGGGGCGAAGTACCGCCGCAGCCGGTACACGCGCTGCTCGGCGATCACCTCGAACGGCGCGTGCTCGTCGTCGGTCTCCAGCCCGCCGAACCGTGCGACTTCCAGGGCGTTCTGCGCCGCGGCGCCGATGCGCGCAGCCGGTCGAGTGATCGCCTTGGGTACCAGATCCACCGTGTGCTCGTTTCTCTCGCTGCGAGGATGCCCCGGTGTGCATCCTCGCACGACCGGAGGCCCAGCAGCAGCCCGATCACCCAGCTGTCGGGTCGATGAACCGGCGCGTCGTGTGTCGTAGTTCAGCGACCGCGGCGCGGCTCATCGGGACCACGGGCGCGGCGAGCGCCATCCGAGCCTCGTCGAGCGGTGAGGACGCGTCGCTCATGAACCGGGCGAACGAGCCGGGATCGGAGTGCTCCACGAGTCCACGGAACCAGCCGCCGGCGGCATCCGGCGCGTCCCGGAGGGCGCGGAGCAGCACCGCGTCCAGCGGAGCACGGCGCGACGATCCGAGCCCGGGTGGCGCCGGGCGGCCGGCGACCACCGCCTGCGCCAGGGCGGCCGCGTGGCGCTGGATCCGCGCCAGGGCGTAGCCCGAGGAGGGACGCAGCGCCCCGGCACCGGTCCCCGCGGTCCACACCCGGCGGCCGTGGCGGAGGGGAAACGGGACGGTGCTCATGGGCAGGCGGCCGCGCTCCTCGTGCACGACCCGCCAGCTGCCGGCCCCCTGTCGCTCCAGCCACGCCGCGAGCGCGTCGCGCCGCTCCTGCGCGGCGAGGTCGCCGGGGCCGAACGTGGTGTCCTCCAGGAGCGCCCGGGTCGGCGAGAAGGGCAGCAGGTACAGGAACCGCGCGAATCCCGGGGTGCGTGGGAGCGCGTCGAAGTCCATGAGGTCCACGATCCCCGGGTCGAACACCGGTCGCTCGGTCTCGACCTCCAGGCCCAGGAACGCCTGTGCCACCGCCGGGCGCCCGTCCAGCCCGCGTCCGCGGTCGTGACGCCGCAGCAGGGGGCTCGAGAGCGCGAGGGCGTCGATGACCAGGTCGGCCTCGAGGCCGCCGGCGTCGGTGCGGACCGTCCCGGCCCGCGCGTCGACGTCCAGGACGCGCTGCCCCAGACGCAGGCTCACGCCGCCGGCGGCCTGCAGTCGCGAGAGCGCGTGCCGGTGCACGTCGTCGGAGGACCAGCACGCGTACGGGATCGGTGAGCGCGCGTGCACGGCCACCCGGTCGTCGGCGCGGACGCGCCAGGCGTGCCAGCGGGTCCGGGCGACGCCCGCGATCGGCCAGGCACCGGTCTCCCACGCGCACCACGTGCGGTCGCGCGGGAACGTCTCGCGACGGTCCACGAGCACGATCTCGGGACGCCCGTCGCGGGCGAGCAGCTCCAGCGCCACGCTCAGCCCCGCGAGCCCGGCCCCGAGGATCGCGACGCGGCGCGGTGGGCGGCAGGAGGGCACGGGACCATCCTCCCACTCGCGGCCCGCCGGCCCACCGCGCTCCGTTCGCCGTTCGGGCGCTACCGTCCTGACCGTGCCCCGCCTGATCCCGCGCCTGCCGATCGTCCCCGACCCCCTGCGGCGGATCCGCGTCCCCAAGGACCTCGATGCCGTGACATCCGTCGGTGACGAGGTCGACCCGGCGGACGTCGGCATGACCCGCGACAACGTCGAGCGGATGTGGGGCGCCATCCGGGTGCTCTACCGGTCCGGTGTGCACCCCGCCGTGCAGCTCACGGTGCGGCGGGAAGGTCAGGTCGTGCTGGACCGCGCGATCGGGCACGCCAAGGGCAACGGCCCGGGATCCGAACCCGACACCGCGGCCGAGCCGGTCACGACGAGCACGCCGTTCGTCATCTACTCGACGTCCAAGGCGATCACGGCGATGGTCGCCCATCTGCTGGACCAGCGCCGCCAGATCCACCTGGGCGACCGCGTCTGCGAGTACGTCCCCGAGTTCGCGGCCCACGGCAAGGAGCACGTCACCATCGCGCACGTGCTGGCGCACCGCGCGGGCGTGCCGAACGTCCCGAGCTCGGTGCTCGACCTCGAGAACATCGACGACCACGATCTCGTCGTGCGCACCATGTGCGACCAGAAACCGCTCTCGCGCCCCGGCAAGGCGCTCGCGTACCACGCGATCTCCGGCGGGTTCATCATCGACGAGATCGTCCGCCGCGTGACGGGCAAGGACATCCGGACGGTCCTGGACGAGGACATCCTCGGACCGCTCGGGTTCCGCTTCTGCAACTTCGGCGTGGCGCCCGAGGACGTCCCGCTCGTCGGGCACTCCTACGCCACCGGCGCCCCGACGCTGCCGCCCATCTCGACGCTCCTGGAGCGCGCGCTGGGCAAGCACCCGGACGCGATCCCGGCGCTGTCCAACGATCCGCGGTTCCTCACCGGCATCGTGCCCGCCGGCAACGGGGTGGCGAGCGCCCACGAGCTCTCGCGGTTCTTCGAGCTGCTGCGCAGCGGCGGCACGATGGACGGCGTCGAGATCTTCGAGCCGCGCACGATCCGCCGGGCGGTCAGCGAGCAGAGCTACCGCGAGATCGACTTCACGCTCGGCTTCCCGACCCGCTACGGCCTCGGGTTCATGCTCGG
>NZ_JBFIGP010000337.1:0-3708 GCF_041602235.1 Paraconexibacter sp. | reverse complement strand
CCGGGCCGCCCGATCGCTTCGAGGCATGCGCCGCCTTCGTGCCGGTCCCTCAGCTACCGTCTCGTCGATGCGGATCAGGGGGCAGGGGCGGAAGGGCATCCGCCGGGGGGGACTGGGCATGATCACCACGGCGATCGTCCTCGGGGCGATCGTGCCTGGGGCGCACGCGGCGATCTCGATCACCGGCCCCGCCCCGGTCGGCGAGGGGACGGCGACCGCCACGCTGACCTACACGATCGCCCGGTCCGGGTGCTTCTGCGGCGCCGCACGGGTGGTGTTCCGGACCACGGGGGGCACCGCGACCGCCGGCGCGGACTACACCGGCGAGCCCGGCGTCACGGTCGAGCTGCCGGGGAGCGTCTTCGGCACCTCGGTCACGGTCGGCGTGCGCGTGCTCGACGACGCCTTGCACGAGGGGGCGACGAACGAGACCGTGGTCGCGGCCCTCGACAGCCCGCAGGGCGACTCCATCAGCGCCAGCGCGTCCACGGCCAAGGGCGAGATCGTCGACGACGACCCGGCGCCGAGCGTGTCGATCGCGCCGGCTCAGGCACTCGAGGGCACCGGCGCCGCCGGCAGCGTCGGGCTCCCGGTCGATCTCTCGGCCGCGAGCGGCCTGCCGGTCTCGGTCCCCTACGTCGTCGAGGCCGGCACCGCCGCGGTGCCCGAGGACGTCGACGGCACTCCCGGAACGGTGACCATCCCCGCCGGACAGACCGGCGGCACGATCCCCGTCGCGACCGTCGGTGACGCCATCGACGAGCCCGACGAGACGTTCTCGGTCGTGCTCGGGACGCCCACGAACGCCACCAAGGGAACGGAGCGGGCCGTCGGCACGGTGCTCAACGACGACACGCCCACCGTGTTCATCGCGGGTGTGACGAGTGCCGAAGGGACGTCCGCGGACACGACGCCGTTCGCGTTCCCCGTGTGGCTCTCCAACGCGAGCGTGCGGTCCCTGCGCGTCCGCGTCCGGACCGCCGACGGCACCGCGGCGAGCCCCGGCGACTACGCCGCGGTCGATCAGGTCGTCACCTTCGCTCCGGGCGAGCTGACGAAGACGTTCACGGTCCCGGTGGTGGCCGACGCGGTCGACGAGCCCGACGAGACGTTCACCGCGAGCCTGTCCGAACCGGTCGGGCTGCACGTGGGCGCGACGACCGCCTTCGGGGTCATCGTCGACGACGATCCCCCGCCTGCGCCGGCCGCCACCCCCGGTGGCGGCACCGGGACCACACCGGGTCGTGCGCCTGCCGGGGGTGGCAGCGCCTCCGGCGGGCCGCCCGCGGGCACGCCGACCACCGGCTCCCCGGGGGACCCGCCGGCGCCGGCCCCGAGGGATCGCACGCGTCCGCGCGTCAGCATGAGCGGCCTGGCGGTCCACCGGCGCACGTCGCTGCGCCTGCGGGTCACGTGCCCGACGAGCGAGACCAGGTGCACCGGGCTGGCCTCCGTCTTCTCCGTCCCGCTGCGCAAGGCCAGGAACCGGATCCTGCGACGGGAGGTGCGCCTGGGCACCGCGAGCTACACGTTGCGCGGCGGGCAGGCGAGGACGCTCACCGTCAAGGTCACGCGCGCCGGTCGGCTGCGGCTGGGCGCGGTCAAGCGCCTCGCGGTCCGTGCGTACGGCGTGACCACGGATGCCGCGGGCAACGTCGGGGTGCGCAGGATCAGCGCGACGCTGCGGCGCTGAGCGCGAGCTCCTCCACGAGCTCCGCCGCGCGATCACCCGCGTCGTGCGCGGCCGACCACGCCGCGAGCTCCCGGGCCCGACGGGCGAGCGATGGCTCGCCCAGCGCGCGACCGACGGCGAGCCGCAGCGTCCGCGGCGTGGCGGCAAGGCGGGGGATCCGCACACCGCAGCCCGCCCAGTCGATCCGGGCGGCGTTCTCGTTCATGTCGCCCGCCGCCGGGAGGGCGACGACCACGCACCCGCTCGTCAGGGCCCGCAGGACGGTCCCGTGGCCCCCGTGGCAGACGACCACGTCGCACGCCGGCATGGTCCGGGCGTACGAGAGCCACTCGACGAGCCGGGCGTTGGGGGGGACCTCGACCGGCGGATCCGGGAGACGGCGGTTCCAGGTGGCCAGCACGCGCACCGGCAGGTCGGCCAGGCCGGCGAGCGCCGCGCGCAGGAGCCGGTGGTCGCCGTCCTGGGACGTCGACGGGGCGACCAGGACCAGCGGGCCGTCGCCCTCCGGGAGCTCGACCGGGTCGCTCGGAGGCTCCCATTGCAGGGGGCCGACCACGTACCGGCCCGGCAGGGGCTCGGCGCGCGGGTACTCGAGCTGCGGCAGCGTCGCGACGAGGGAGAGCTGGCGGCTGATGCCGCCGTGCACGTGATCCTGGGGCGGCAGTCCCAACCGGACCCTGGTGTCGTTGAGCTCGTCGCGCCCCTGCTCGAGCCCGCGTCGCAGGACGCCGTCCATGGCTCCCCACGCGCGACGGCCGACCGGCGTGCGCGGCAGGCGTGCGCCGATCGAGTAGGGCGGGAACCCCGCGCCGGGTCGTGGGTCCACGTGCGGGATGAGGGTGCCGACGGGAATGCCGGAGCGCTCGGCCGCCAGCGCCGGAGCGAGCGTGAGGATGTCGGCGACCACGACGTCCGGCGCGAGCTCCGCGATGAGCGGCTGCGTGTCACGGGCCGCACGGACGACGGCCTCGTAGGGCTTGAGCGCCCGGCCGAGGGTCGGGAACACGTCGTACTCGGGCGCCGCCGAGAAGCCGAGGCCCTCCGCCTCGACCTGCGGCTGCCAGCGGCGCCAGGTCTGGACGACGACCTCGTGCCCCCGGTCGTGCAGCGCACGTCCGAGGGCGATGATGGGAAACGTGTGCCCCGGATCGCCGAACGCGCCGAGCAGGACCTTCACGGACGGCCGCCCGGACGGTCGGGACCCACGGCTAGAGCTCGGCGTGCAGTTCGGCGACCGCTCGGAGCTGCTCGATGCGCCCGTCCTTCGTCCACGCCATCGGCGTGACGCCCAGCGTGCCGACGCCGGCGTCGGCGTACGCGCGCAGCCGCTCCTTCACGACGTCCCGCGGTCCGCACACGCTGACCGTGTCGATCAGCTCGTCCGGGATCGCCGCCATCGCCTCGTCCTTCTTGCCCTCGAGGTAGAGATCCTGGATCTCCTGCGCGGCGTCGTCGAAGCCGTAGCGCCGGACCATCGTGTTGTAGAAGTTCTTGTCGCGCGAGCCCATGCCGCCGATGTACAGGCCGAGGAAGGGACGCATGAGGTTGCGCGCCTCCGTGAGGTCGTCCCCGACGAACACCTGGACGGTCGGCGCGATCTCCACGTCGTCGATGGTCTTGCCGTTGCCCGCCCGGTCCACGCCGGCCTGGATCTCGCTGCGGATGACCGAGACGTGCTCAGGCGAGAACAGGGTGGGGATGATGCCGTCCGCGATCTCGGCCGCCAGCTGGGTGTTCTTGGGTCCGATCGCGGCGATGAAGATCGGAATGCGCTCCTGGACGGGAGCGATCGTGAGCTTCAGCGCCTTGCCCGGGCCGTCGGGGAGAGGCAGGTCGATCGACTCGCCGTGGTACTCGACGCGCTCGCGGGCCAGCGCCATCCGCAGCACCTCGACGTACTCCCGGGTGCGCGCGAGCTGCTTGCCGAAGCGCACGCCGTGCCAGCCCTCGCTGACCTGCGGCCCGGACGTGCCGAGCCCGAGGATGAAGCGCCCGTCGGAGAGCTGGTCGAGCGT
>NZ_JBFIGP010000336.1:0-3747 GCF_041602235.1 Paraconexibacter sp. | reverse complement strand
GCCAGCGGCAAGACGATCGTCTTCGTCACCCACGACATGAACGCGACCGAGCGCTTCTGCGACCGGGCGATGCTGATCGAGCGCGGGGACGTCATCGACATCAACGAGCCGCACGTCATCGCCCGCGCCTACAACGAGCTGAACTTCGGCCGTCTCGTGCACGACGAGGTCGAGACCGGCCGCTACGGCGACCGCACGATGTGCGAGATCGCCGACGCCTGGTTCGAGTCCCCCACCGGCGAGCGGATCGCGCAGGTCGCCCACGGCGAGCCGGTCCGTGCCGCCGTCCGGGCGAGGTTCTTCCAGCCGGTGGAGAACCCGGTGTTCGGCGTGACCCTGCGCAACGAGCTCGGTCACACGATCTTCGCCACCACGACCGAGCAGTCCGACCTCGACGTCGGATCCTTCTCGCCCGGCGACGAGGTGACCCTGCGGATCGGGTTCCAGAACGTGCTGGTCGCCTCCAACTACAAGCTCACCCCGTCGATCGCACGGGCGGGCTCGGGCTCCGACACGCTCGACCTCCGCGAGGACCTCACGTCGCTGCTGGTGCACTCCACGCACAGCAGCGGCGGGATCGTCGACCTGCCGTACACGTTCGAGATGGAGCGCGCATGAGCTCGGACGTCCTGGCCCGCGACGAGCAGTTCCTGGACGAGTTCGACGCGCTCGCGCCGCACGCCGACGAGACGTTCCGCCAGAAGGCGAAGCGGATCCTGAACCTGACGTGGACCCTGGCGATCACCGACTTCCGCCTGCGCTTCTACGGCTCGGTCCTCGGCGTGCTGTGGACCCTGATCCGGCCGTTCGCCTTCTTCGGCGTCATCTACATCGTCTTCACGGAGATCGCCGGCCTCGACGCCGACGTGCCGTACTACGGCGTCTACATCCTCTTCGCGATCGTGCTGTTCACGTTCTTCGCCGAGGTCACGACGACGTCGGTGCAGTCGCTCGTGCTCCGCGAGAACCTGCTGCGCAAGATGCACTTCGAGCCGATCGTCATCCCGCTGTCGGTGATGGTCACCGGGCTGCTGAACCTCAGCACGACGCTGGTCGCGGTGATGCTGTTCGCGCTGGGCAACGGCATCTACCCGACGTGGACCTGGCTCCAGCTGCCGCTGATCGTCGTGCTGATCGCGATGTTCGCCAACGGGCTGGGCATGCTCCTGAGCACCCTGTACGTGAAGTACCGCGACATCTACCCGATCTGGGAAGTCACCAGCCAGATCATGTTCTACGCCTCGTCGACGCTGTACGTCGCGACGACGGTGCCGATCGACTGGCGCGAGGAATTCCTCACCAACCCGCTGTCCGCGTGCTTCGCGCAGATGCGCCATGCGGTCATCGATCCGAGTGCGCCGAGCGCCGGGGAGATCATGCGCAGCGACGTCCGGCTGCTCATCCCGCTGGGGATCATCTTCGGCACGTTCGCGCTCGGCGCGTGGGCGTTCCGCCGCGCGAGCCCGCGCATCGCCGAGAATCTCTAGCGTTCGCGCCGTGCGTCGGCGTGATCCCCAGCCCCAGGTCCCGGGATCTCCCGATGTGGCCGGCGGCGAGCCTGTGGCGCGGCCCGACGTCCTGTCGCTCGTCACCGAGCGCGCACCCGTCGCACCCCCCGCGCGGGACGCCGCCTCCGCCGTCCTGCACGCGCGCCTGAACGACGAGGACCTGCGGGCGCTGCGCGAGCACCGTGCCGGGGACTACGGGCGTCTTCGCGCCGCCGCCACCACGGACGCCGAGCGCCGGCGCATCGACCTGATCTGGACCGCGCACATCCCGATCGAGGGCGCGCTCGCTCGCACGGGACTGGTGGCCGACATGCCGCCCGCGGAGGTCCACGCGATGGCGAGCGGCCCGCTGGCCGCGGGTGGCGACCACTACCTCGCCGACGCGACCCTCGACGCCCTCCAGTCCGCGGGGCTCGACCTCGAGCCCGGCGCGATGGTGCTGGACTTCGGGTGCTCCTCGGGCCGGGTGACGCGCGTGCTCGGCGCCGTGCGTCCCGACGTGCGCTGGATCGGCTGCGACCCGAACGCGCAGGCGATCGCCTGGGCGCGGGACCACCTGAAGATGGCCGAGTTCTTCGTCAGCCCGGTCCGTCCCCCGCTCGAGATCGACACCGGCTCGCTGGATGCCGCGTTCGCGATCTCGGTCTGGTCGCACTTCGCGCAGGAGCCCGCGCTCGCCTGGCTGGACGAGATGCACCGCGTGCTGCGGCCTGGCGGCCTGCTGCTGATCACCACCCACGGCCTCACCTCAATCGCCCGCAACGCCCCCACGGGGGCCCTGGGCGAGGAGGTCGCCCGTGCCGCGGTCGAGTCGATGGTTCGCGGGGAGCATCACTTCGTCGACGTCTGGGGCGCGGAAGGGGACTGGGGCGTCGTCGACCCCCAGTGGGGCGACTCCTGGTGCACGGCGGAGTGGCTCGCGACCCACGCGACGCCCCGGTGGGCGATCCGCCTGTTCCGTCCCGGCGGGCTGGACGGCAACCAGGACCTCGTCGTGCTGGAGCGCGCCGCGGACCCCGTACGGCGGCCCCGCCCGTCCTCGTCGGCGCCGGCCCGTCGGCCCCGCCTGTCGGCCACCATCCGCTTCCACCAGCATCCCGAACGGGTCGCCCGACTCGTGCGCCTGGTCGCGCCGTACGTCGACGAGGTCCTCGTCGCCGCCGACGAACGGGTCGGCCCGCAGGACCTCGCGATCGTCGCCGACGCGCAGCCCGAGCGCATCCTGCGGATGGCCGCCGTCCGTCCCCCCGAGCGCGGCACCCCGTACCTGGCGACGCAGGCTCCCGGCGACTGGACGTTGCGACTCGACGAGGACGACGTCCCGACGCCGCGGCTCCTCCGGGCGCTGCGGGGCCTCACCGGGACGTCCGACAACGTCGCCTACCGGCTGCAGCGGCAGTGGGTGTGGCCCGACGCCCGCCACTACCTGGCCCAGCGCCCGTGGTGGCCCGACCCGCAACTGCGGCTGACGTCGACGGACCCGGCGGCGGTGGGGTACGCGGGAAGCGCGCCCGCTGTCGGCCGCGTGCTCGGACCGTGGCACGACGTGGACCTCGCGCTCCTGCACCTCCCGCTCGTCACGCGCGACCGCGCCACGCGCGAGACCGATCTCGCCGGCGACGAGCAGCCTGCGTCGCTGCCCGCGATCGAGGGGCTCCCGTTCCCCCAGGCCTACTTCGTGCCCGAGGTCCGCGATCCGGCACCCCGCGTGCTGGCCCTGGACCCCGAGGACGCCGCGGCCCTGGCCTGGGTGCTCGACGGCACCGGCCCGCCCCCGCCCGAGCCGAGACGGCTGCGCCGGCGCCGTCCCGCGACCGACGTCCCGGTCGTCGATGCCGCCGAGATCGAGGCGGCGATCCCGACCACGGAGGGCCCGGGCCCGGCCCCGCCGCCCGTCACCCCGGGCGTCTCGTTCAGCCCGGCCGTCGCCCGTGTGCGCCTGGAGCTCGCCGACCACGACCTGCGCTTCTTCGCGGGGGTGTCGCGGGCGGTCGTCGTGGCCCTGACCAACGACGGCTCGGTCGATCTCCTCGACGCGCCCGCGCCCGGGGTGACGGTACGGTCGCGGTGGGGGCACGACGCCGCGCCGCCCGCCGCGACCGGGCTCTCCGCTCGGGTCGGCCCCGGTACCCGGCGCGTGCTCCTGGCACCGGCCGAGACGCCGTCGGTCCCCGGCGTGCACACGCTCACGCTGGAGGTCCTCGACGGCAAGGGGGCGGCGCTCGGTGAGCCGCTGCGG
>NZ_JBFIGP010000335.1:0-3750 GCF_041602235.1 Paraconexibacter sp. | reverse complement strand
TCCGCGGGGTCGGTGAAGATCGTCGAGAGCAGCGAGAGCGCGGCCGGCGCCAGCAGCGCGCCGAAGAGGCCCTGGAGCGCACGGGCGGCGACGAGGACGCCGAAGCTGCCGGCCGCCCCGCCGATCGCCGAGGCGACGGCAAAGCCCACGAGGCCCGTGACGAAGACGCGCTTGCGCCCGTAGAGGTCGCCCAGGCGACCGCCGATCAGCAGCAGGCTGCCGAACGCCAGCGCGTAGGCGGTGATGACCCACTGCCGCGACTCGTCGGAGAAGGCGAGGTCGCGCTGGGCGGTGGGGAGCGCGATGTTCACGATCGTGGCGTCGAGGACGACCATGAGCTGAGCGATGCCGATGACGGCGAGGATCTGCCAGCGGTGACGGTGCTGCGCGGCTTGGGAGGGCGACATGCGAGAGGTCCTGGATCGGAAACGGAGAGAGTTCTCAACTTCGTGACGCAGACCGTAGCACGTAACCGGAGGCTTTCTCTCCATTTGGAGATCTGTGCTCCATTTCACGCTAGGCTGTGTCCATGAGCAGCCCCGCCTCATCGACGCCCGGACGGCCGCTGCGCAAGGACGCCGAGCGCAACCGTCGCCGGGTCCTCGAGGCGGCTCGCGAGGTGTTCGCGGCGCGCGGCCTCACCGCGTCCCTCGACGACATCGCCCATCACGCCGGGGTCGGCGTCGGCACCGTCTACCGCCGGTTCCCCGACAAGGAGCAGCTGATCGACGCCCTCTTCGAGGACCGCGTCGCCGAGCTGCAGGGGGTGGCCGAGGAGGGTCTCGCCCTGGACGACCCGTGGGAGGGACTCGTCCACTTCCTCATCCGGTCCAACGAGCTCCAGGCCGCCGACCGCGGCCTGAAGGACGCCGTGCTGGGCGGTGCCGAGGGGTGCACGCGCGTCGCGCACGCCCGCAGCCGGATCAGCCCGCTCGTCGCACGGCTGCTCGCCCGAGCCCAGGCCGCCGGCGCGGTCCGGGCAGACGCCGACATCACCGACCTCGTCCTCGCGCAGATCGCGATCGGCGCCGTCGCCGAGGCCACGAGCGAGGTCTCCCCGGACACCTGGCGCCGCTTCGTGACCCTCATCCTGGACGGTCTGCGGACCGGGGGGACCGAGTTCCCGGCACCCCCCCTGGACGACGCGCAGCTCGAGCAGACGCTCGTCGCCGCGAGTGCCGCCGCGCTGCGGCGCCGCCGCTGAACCGGCACGGGATCCGACGGCCGCGGGTCGGGCACACCGCCCGACGGGCCTCCCCTCAGAGGACGAGCTGCAGGATCGCCGCGATCCCCACGACCACGACGACCATCCGCAGCGTCCGGGGCGACAGGCGACGGCCGATCCGGGCGCCCAGGACGCCGCCGAAGACGGCACCGACGGCGATGAGCGCCGCGGCGCCGTAGGCCACGTCCGCCACGAGCACGAAGACGAGCGCCGACACGCCGTTCGCGGTCCCGGCGAGCAGGTTGCGCAGCGCGTTGACGCGCTGGAGGTCGTCCGGCAGCGCGGTCCCGAGCAGCGCGAACAGCAGGATCCCCTGGCCCGCCCCGAAGTAGCCGCCGTACACGCCGGTGACGCCCACCCCCGTTCGCAGCGCCCTCCCGTGCTCGGGTGCCCCGTGCGGGCGGCGCGAGGCGACCCAGGCGGAGACCCGCGGCTGGAGGACCACGAGCACGAGCGCACCGGCGATCAGCACGGGCACGATCGCGCGGAACCACCCGGCCGGGAGCTCGAGCAGCAGGACGGCGCCGAGGACCGCACCCGCGGCCGAGCGCGCGACGAGCGTCAGCGCGGGCCGCCAGTGCCCGCGAAGCTCCGCCCGGTACCCGTGGACGGCGGCGAAGGATCCCGGGACGAGACCCAGGCCGTTGCTGACGTTCGCCACGACCGGCGGGTAGCCCACGGCCAGCAGCACGGGGAACGTCACGAGCGTGCCGGACCCGATCACGGCGTTGATCGTCCCGGCCGTCAACCCGGCGAGCAGGACGGCGATCGCTTCCAGGACGGACATCGGCGCCCGCCACCCTACGGGTCGTGGTCACCCCCTGGTCACGAGCCCGACGATCCCGTGCCGTACCGTGTCGGTGTGGCTGACACGACTTCCCCGACCACGGCGATCGACCTCGACGGGACCGTCAACACCCGCGACGTCGGCGGGATCCCGCTGAGCGACGGCGCCGCCGTGCGGCCCGGCGTGCTGCTGCGCTCGGACAACCTCCAGGACCTGTCGGCACGCGACATCGCGACGCTGGTCGACGGCATGGGCCTGCGTGCGGTGATCGATCTGCGTACGGAGTACGAGCTCGTCAGCGAGGGTCCCGGGCCGCTGGAGGCGGACACGAGGGTCCGCATCGAGCACCGCTCGCTGTACCCCGAGACGGGCGGGGGCACCGACCTCGACCTCGCCACGATCGTCCCGTGGGGCGACGGACAGGGAGCCGACCTGCCGGACGAGACGCCGACGGTCCGCGCGTACCTCGGGTACCTGAAACGCCGGCCGGACTCCGTCGTGGGCGCGCTGCGCACCATCAGCGAGTCCGACGGCGCGACCCTGGTGCACTGTGCCGCCGGCAAGGACCGGACCGGCGTGGTCGTGGCGATCGCGCTCAGCGTGGCCGGCGCCGACCGCGACGCCATCGTCGCCGACTACCTGGCGACCGCGGAGAACATCGAGGCGATCGTCGCGCGGCTCGCCGCCTCCCCGACGTACACGCGCGAGATCAGCGCTGACGACCCCCACGTCCACGCGCCCCGCGAGGGGGCGATGGAGCGGGTGCTCGAGCTGCTGGACCGTGACCACGGAGGCGTGCCGGACTGGCTCGAGAGCCACGGCTTCGGCCCGGACGAGCAGGCCGCGCTGCGCCGCCGGCTGCGGTCGGACGGCTGAGGGGCGCGGACTTCGCGCACCCGCGACACCGGTCGACGCCGAGACCGGTCGGCCCGAACCGTCGATGCACGGCAGAAGGCCGCCCGCCGCGGGGAGGCGACGGGCGGCCGGCTGCGTACTTCCGCCCGCGTGGGTCAGGCGGGGTGCGGCGCCCTCGGGCGGGAGGACCTGGGGCGCAGCGGCGTCACGTCGACCGTGGGAGTGGTCGTGACGGACGAGGGGATGCCGACGGACTCGGCGGTCTCGGCAACGGTCGGCGTCGTGACCCCGTCCGCCAGCAGCGCGACCGCGCTACGGCAGATGAGTCCGGCGACGACGATGATGAGCGCCAGGGTGACCGCCACGGCGGCGGTGCTGGCAGCGGTCCACATCCAGATCTCGGCGGCGATGACGCCGTAGACGACTCCGAAGGCGAGAACCATGAATGCTCCGGGTGAGCGATCGAGATAGCGCATACCAGGATCGTCACCGAGAGCCGGGGCACCGCCCACAGGGGATTCCCGACGACCGCGCGCGGGCATCCCCGTCACGCAACCCGTAGTTGTCCGCGGGTCCCACCGGAAAAGCGCGCGTGCACCGCCGTCACCCGCCCGCGACGAGGCGCCGACCCTCGAGATCGGTGAGGAACGACGAGAGCCACGGCGCCGCCACCTTGGTGGGCGGCCACCACAGCGCGCTGGTCGACGCGGTGCCCGTGCCCTCGGGGTCCCGCAGGTCCGCGGCGAGGAAGAGCGGCCCCTCCGATGTGCGGAGGAGACCGCGCAGCACCGGCGGGCCGGCGTCCTCCCGGATGGGCGCCCCGGCTTCGAGCGCGATCCGCGTCGCCACGCGATCCGCTGCGCGGGCGGCCATGCCCCCGTGC
>NZ_JBFIGP010000334.1:0-3808 GCF_041602235.1 Paraconexibacter sp. | reverse complement strand
CTCGGCCTTCTCGATGAGCGACATGACGTCGCCCATGCCGAGGATCCGCTGCGACATGCGGTCGGGGTGGAAGCGCTCGAACTGGTCGAGCTTCTCCCCGGTGGACGCGAACAGGATCGGCTTGCCGGTGACCGCCTTGACCGAGAGCGCCGCGCCGCCACGCGCATCCCCGTCCAGCTTGGACATCACGACCCCGTCGAAGCTGACCGCCTCGCCGAACTGCTCGGCGACGTTCACCGCGTCCTGACCGGTCATCGCGTCGACGACGAGCAGGATCGTGTGCGGTTTCACCGCGGCACGGATGTCCTTCAGCTCCTGCATCAGGTCGGCGTCCACGTGCAGACGGCCGGCCGTGTCGACGATCAGGACGTCCTTGCCGTCCTGCTTGGCCCGGTCGAGCGCCCAGCGCGCGATGTCCACCGGGTTCGCGTCGGTGCCCTGCTCGTAGACGGTCGCGCCCACCTGGCCGCCCACCTTCACGAGCTGGTCCACCGCGGCGGGCCGGTACACGTCGCAGGCGGCCACGGCGACCGAGGACCCGTGCTCCTTGTTCAGGTGGCGCGCCAGCTTGGCGGTCGCGGTCGTCTTGCCCGATCCCTGCAGACCCGCCATGAGGATCACCGTGGGCGGCCGCGGCGAGAAGCTGATGCCGGCGGACGCACCGCCCATCAGGGCGGCCAGCTCCTCGTTGACGATCTTGACGACCTGCTGCCCGGGGTTGAGCTGCCCCATGACGTCGGCGCCCATGCAGCGGTCGCGGACGGTCGTCGTGAACTCCTTGACGACCCGGAAGTTGACGTCGGCCTCGAGCAGCGCGAGCCGGATCTCGCGCATGGCCTTCTTGATGTCGTCCTCGGTGAGGGTGCCGTGCCCGCGGACGTCGGACAGGGTGGCCTGGAGCTTTTCGGAGAGTGCGTCGAACACGGAAGGAGGTCTCGGGATGAGGTCCACGTGGAGGCCGGTCGGCGCGCCACGGGACCTGGAGCAGTGTAGAGCGCCCGCTCCTTTGCACCCGTCCTGCGATCGATGATGATGCGGGTGGTGACGGCCGCGGACCTCCACACGCCCCCTGCTGTGCGACGCACCGGCCTGCGGGCGGTGGGCAGGTCACCTGGCGCGCCGACGCTGATCCTCGCCGCGCTGCTGGCGTCGGTGGCGGTTGGAGCGACCGGCCTGCTGCTGATCCTGCAGGTTCGCCATCTCGGCGGCTCGTTCGCGTTCGCCGGCCTGGTCTCCGGCAGCTACCTGTTCGGATCCGCGGCGTCGGCGCCGGTGGTCGGCCGGGCCATCGACCGGTTCGGTCAGACCGTCGTCCTCGCGATCACCGTGGTCTGCACCGCGGCGGCGCTCGTCGCGATCGCGCTCGTTCCCGCCGACGCTCCCGACGTGACGCTGCCGGCGCTCGCCGTCCTCGCCGGCCTGCTGCACCCCCCGGTCACGACCTGCACGCTGGCGCTCCTGCCCGACGTCATCCCCGACCGGGACACCCTGCACAGCGCCTACGCGCTCGAGTCGAGCGCGATGGAGGTCAGCTACATCGTCGGACCGCTGGTCATCGGCGGCCTGATCGCGTCGTACTCCACCCGGCTGGGCCTGATCGTCTGCGCGTTCGTGCTGACGATCGGCACGGTGTGGCTCCTGTCGCACCCGGCCTCGCGGGGATGGCGGCCCACGCCGCCCGCGCCCGGCGAGCAGCGCAGCCGACTGGGGGCGATCGGCTCCCCGGCGATCCGCGTGCTGCTCCTCACGGTGATGGCCTTCAGCGTGTCGTTCGGGGCCATCGAGGTCGCGGTGACGGCCGCCGCGAGCGATCTCGGCCATCCCCACGCGGCGGGCGCGCTGCTATCCGCGTGGGGCCTCGGCAGCCTCGTGGGTGGGCTGCTGGCCGCGCGGGCGACGGCGCCGCAGCACCCGGAGCGCCGGCTCGTCGCGATCCTCGCGGCGCTCGTCGTCGGCGACCTGCTGCTCGTGCTCACCGCCGGCTCATGGGCCCTGGCGGCGCTCCTGCCCGTGTCCGGGCTGGCGATCGCACCCGCGATCGCGGGTGTCAACGCGATGGCCGGGGCGGTGGCCGCCACCGGCACCAAGGTCGAGGCCTACGCCTGGCTGGGGACCGGCGTCACCGCCGGGTTCTCGCTCGGGGCGATCCTGGCCGGCAGCGCCGCCCACGCCGCGGGACCCCCCGGAGGTTTCGGGATCGCCGCGGCCGCGGCCGCCGCCGCGATCGCCGTCTTCACCGTCGGGTGGACCCGGCGGGGCGTCGTCGGGACCGCGGCCGAGCGGTCCGCGGCGTCAGAGCCGGCCGGCTGAGCCGGCCTGTCCTCGCTCAGGCCCCGGGCGGCGGTGCCTGCCCGTCGCCGCGGCCCAGCTTCGCGACCGCGCCACCGAGACCCCCGAGAGCCTGGTTGAACTCGCTCGGGATGACGAACACCTTGTTGGCGTCGCCCTGGGCGAGCTGGGGCAGCATCTGCAGGTACTGGTAGCTGAGCAGCTCCTGGTCGGGCTTGCCCTCATGGATCGCCATGAACACGGTCTCGATCGCCTTCGCCTCGCCCTCGGCGCGCAGGATCGCGGACTCGCGCGCGCCCTGCGCGGTCAGGATCGCGGACTCCTTCTCGCCCTGGGCCGTGAGGATCTGCGACTGCTTGACGCCCTCGGCGTTGAGGATCGCGGCGCGGCGATCGCGCTCGGCGCGCATCTGCTTCTCCATCGACTCCTGGATCGACGCGGGCGGATCGACGGCCTTCAGCTCGACGCGGTTGACGCGGATCCCCCACTTGCCGGTCGCCTCGTCCAGCACCGTCCGCAGCTGGGAGTTGATCTGATCGCGCGAGGTCAGGGAGTCCTCGAGCGTCATCCCGCCGATGACGTTGCGCAGCGTGGTCACGGTCAGCTGCTCGATCGCCTGCAACGGATTGGCGACCTCGTACGTGGCCGCCTTGGGATCGGTGATCGTGAAGTACAGGACGGTGTCGATGTTGACCGTGACGTTGTCCTCCGTGATGACGCCCGACGGCGGGAAGTTGACCACCTGCTCGCGCAGGTCGATCAGCGGCTTCACCTTGTCCACGAACGGGATGACGATGGTGAGCCCCGGCTGCAGGGTCCGGCTGTAGCGCCCGAGGCGCTCCACGACGCCCGCACGAGCCTGCGGGATGATGCGAACCGTCTTGGCCGCCACGAACAGGGCGAACAGGACGATGACTCCGAGGACGATCAGACCGGCCATGGGGTGAACCTCCGGGTGGTGGGGTCAGCAGGAAGAAGCAGGGGGACGCGGGTCACTCGCTCACCAGCGCAGTCGCTCCGCGGATCTCGATGACCTGGACCCGCGTGCCGGCCTCGATCACCGCGTCATCGTCGAACCCGCGCGCGGACCAGACCTCGCCGTCGAGCTTCACGGCGCCGACCCCCTCGCGGTTGTCGACACGCTGCACGACCGTGGCGCTGCGCCCGATGAGCGCCGCGGTGCCGGTCCGGATCTGCGGTGGGGCCTTGAGGTGACGTCGGGCGATCGGACGCAGGCCGCCGAACGCGACCGCCGACACCAGGAGGAAGACGGCGACGGACGGTCCCAGGGCGAGCCCCAGGGCCGCGGTGAGCGCCGCGACCAGCGCCCCCACCGCGAACGGGGCGAGGAAGAAACTCATGTTGAGAATCTCACCGACCGACAGCGCGACCGCCAGGAGGATCCAGAGCACCCACTCGTCCATGGCGTGAGCCTATCCGCCACGGATGGCGCACGGGAGCTACCGCTGGTCCCAGATCGGTCTCGGGCGGCTGCGGACAGGGTCGGCGGCCGATGCCG
>NZ_JBFIGP010000333.1:0-3816 GCF_041602235.1 Paraconexibacter sp. | reverse complement strand
GCTCCGGGACTACCTGCGGCAACTCCTCGCGCGTGCCGGCGCCGTCGGGCTGCCCGAGCCGTCGATCATGCAGAGCAGCGGTGGCCTGACGACCGCGGCGGCTGCCTCGGAGCACGCCGCGTTCACCGTGTTGAGCGGTCCGGCCGGCGGCGCCGCGGCGGCGGCCCTGCTGTCGCGCGCGACCGACACGCCGGACCTCCTCTGCTTCGACATGGGCGGGACCTCCTGCGACGTCTGCGTCGTGCAGGACGGTCGCGTCCGCGAGACGGCGGGCCGGGAGGTCGCGGGGCGCGAGCTCGCGTTGCCGATGGTCGACATCCACACCGTGGGCGCCGGGGGCGGGTCGGTCGCCTGGCGCGACGCCGGAGGCGCGCTGCGCGTCGGACCGCGCTCGGCCGGGGCCGTCCCCGGGCCCGCCTGCTACGGGGCCGGCGGCACCGAGCCGACCGTCACCGACGCGCACCTGGTGCTCGGGCACCTCGACCCGGCCGTCCCGCTGCCGGGCGGGATCCTCCTCGACGCCGACGCCGCGCACCGCGCCGTCGCGACGCTCGCCGCGGAGCTCGAGCTCGGTGCGCGCGAGACCGCCGCCGGGATCCTGCGGGTCGCCGACGCCGAGATGGTCAGGGCCCTGCGGGTGATGACCGTCGAACGCGGCATCGACCCGCGCGGCTTCACCCTGCTGGCGTTCGGCGGCGCCGGCCCGCTGCACGCCACGTCGATCGCCGCGGAGCTCGGGATCCGTCGCGTCATGGTGCCGTGGACCGGCGGCGTCCTCAGCGCGCTCGGGCTCGCCGCGGCGGACCGCCGGCAGGACGAGGCCCGGACGGTCCTGCTGCGCGGGGACGCGATGACGGAGGCCGCGCTCCGGGAGGTCTCGGCCGGCGCGGACGAGGTCGCCTGGGACCTCCGGTATCGCGGCCAGTCCTTCGAGCTGACGCTCCACGGCGTCCCCCCCGAGCCGCAGGCCCTGCGCCGGGCGTTCGACGCGGAGCACGCCGCCCGCTACGGGTACGCGGATCCCTCCGCTGAGCTCGAGCTCGTGACGGTGCGGCGCACCCACCGGGTCCCCGGTCCCTCACTGGACCTCCACGGCGGACAGGAACCTCCCCCGCCGACCCACGGCCCCGCGGTGATCCGCCTCCCCGGCTCGACGCTCCTGGTGGGCGAGGGCTGGGAGAGCCGGACGGACAGCACCGGGACCATCGTGGTGGAGCGCTCGGCATGACCACCGATCCCGTCGCCCTCCAGGTCCTCGTCGGGGCGATGCGCGCGGCGTGCGAGGAGATGGGCGCGGTCCTCATCCGCTCGGCGCACTCGTCGAACATCAAGGAGCGGCGCGACTGCTCCACGGCCCTGTTCGACCCGGCCGGGCAGATGGTGGCGCAGGCCGAGCACATCCCCGTGCACCTGGGCGCGATGCCGGCGGCGGTCGCCGCGGTGCTCGACGAGGAGCACGCGCCCGGCCGCTCGTGGATCCTCAACGACCCCTATCGCGGCGGCACGCACCTGCCCGACATCACGGTCATCACCCCCGTGTTCGAGCGCGACGAGGGGGACGGAGGCGCCCTGCTGGGCTTCGCCGCCAGCCGAGCGCACCATGCGGACGTCGGCGCCCGGGTCCCGGGCTCGATGCCCGCGGACTCCCGGACGCTGTCCGAGGAGGGCGTGGTGATCCCACCACGGACGCTCGACGAGGCGACGATCACCGAACTGGTCGGGCAGATGCGCAACCCCGACCAGCGGCGTGCCGACCTCCGCGCGCAGGTCGCCGCGGGCCTGACGGGGATCCGGCGCCTGCGCGAGATCGCGGCGCGTCTCGGCACGGACGCCCTGGCGAGGGGCATGGAGGACGTCCTGGACTACGGCGAGCGCCGCGCCCGCGCCTGCCTGCGTGCGCTCCCGGACGGCACCTGGACGTCGGTCGACGTCCTGGAGGGTGCGGACGGGGACCTGGAGCTGCGGCTGCGCGCGACGGTGGACGGCGACCGCATCGTCCTGGACTTCACGGGCAGCGCCGAGCAGGACCCCGGGAACCTCAACTGCCCGCTGGCGGTCACGCGATCGGCGTGCGTGTTCGCCGTCAAGGTGCTCACCGATCCCGACATCCCGCCCAGTGCGGGCGCCCACCGTCCCATCGAGGTGATCGCCCCCGAGGGATCGGTGCTGAACGCCCGCCCGCCGGCCGCCGTCGCCGCCGGGAACGTGGAGACCTCCTCGCGCGTCGCCGACCTGGTCCTGCACGCGTTCGGCCGGGCCCACGGTCAGGGGACGATGAACAACCTGACGCTCGGCAACGACGCGTTCACGTACTACGAGACGCTCGGGGGTGGCCAGGGCGCCTGCCCGGACGCCCCCGGCCCCAGCGCGGTCCACGTCGCGATGAGCAACACGCGGAACACGCCGGTGGAGGCCCTGGAGCTCGAGTTCCCCCTGCGGGTCACGAAGTACGCGATCCGGCGCGACAGCGGAGGGACGGGTCGGCACCGCGGCGGGGACGGGGTCGTGCGCGAACTGGAGGCACTCGAGCCGATGACCGCCTCGCTGATCACCGAGCGGCGGCGGCACGCCCCGCGGGGCGTCGAGGGCGGCGCCGACGGGGCGCGCGGTCGCAACGTCCTGAACGGCACCGAGTTGCCGCCCAAGTGGACGGGAGATCTCGCCGAGGGGGACCGGCTGCGCCTCGAGACGCCCGGCGGGGGCGGCCACGGCGCTCCGGAGACGCCCCACTCCGGCTAGGTTGCGACCATGGACATCGGCTTCCTCGGGCTCGGGATCATGGGTTCGCGCATGGCCGCGAACCTCGCTCGCGCCGGACACACCCTGACCGTCCACAACCGCACGCGCGCCACCGCGGAGGCGTGGGTCGCCGAGCACGGCGGCACGGTCGCCGACACGCCGGCCCAGGCCGCTGCGGCCGCCGACGTCGTCATCTCCATGGTCGTCGACGGGGCACAGGTCGAGCAGATCCTCCTCGGCCCCGACGGTGCGGTCCACGGGGCTCGCGACGGTGCGCTGTTCGTGGACATGTCCACCGTCTCCCCCGCCGACACGCGCCGGATCGGCGCGGCGCTCGGTGAGCGCGGGGTGGCGTTCGTGGACGCCCCGGTCACCGGGTCCAGTCCCAAGGCCCAGGACGGAACGCTGACGATCATGGCGGGCGGAGCGGCGACCGACGTGCAGCGAGTGTGGCCGCTGCTGCAGATCATGGGCGAGCTCGTCCTCCACGTGGGCGAACTGGGCCAGGGCGAGATGGTGAAGCTCATCAACAACGCGACGGCGGCCGCGAACGCGCTCGCGGTCGCGCAGGCCCTGACCGTCGGGCGGGCCACCGGCGTGGATCTGGACGCGCTCGTGCAGGTGATGGAGGCGGGCTCCGGCGGGAGCACGATGCTCTCGCTGAAGGCGACGCCGATGATGCGGCACGACTACACCACCCTGTTCAAGCTCGAGCACATGCTCAAGGACGTCCGGCTGTGCCTGGAGCAGGCCGAGCAGGCCGGCGTCGCGTACCCGGCTGCGGCGGCCGCCTGCGACGCGCTGCTGGCGTGCGCTGAGCGGGGGCTCGGCGACGCGGACTTCGGTGCCGTCGTCGAGGCTGTGGAGACGTCACAGGGCATCCGTCTCTGACCCCCTGTCGCCCGACGGTCCCTCGGACTTGTCCACGGTGTACAACAGGCGAGCGTCTACGCGCCTCATCAAGCGTCAACGCGCCAGGAAAACCACCCTGAAATGTGGCGATTTGCAGGGATAGTTGGCACAACGCACGATCGTTTGCGAAGATGTTCACGTCCCGCGTCGTCGTCCAGGAGGTTC
>NZ_JBFIGP010000332.1:0-3834 GCF_041602235.1 Paraconexibacter sp. | reverse complement strand
GCCAGTTCGCGGTCCAGCGCCATGACCAGGGCCAGCGCGAACTCCAGGCAGCCGGCCATCGCCTCGGGGTCCACGTGCTCCGCCGTGTCGCGCTCGGTCCCGGCGTGGGGCGCGAGGTCCTGCGCGTCACGGCACCCGATCGCGATGGCGGGCCAGCCGACGGCTCGTGCCGCCCGCGCGCCGGTCGCCGCTCGGCCCTGCACCGCCCGCGCGCCCAGGCGGGGCTGCCGGGCGGCGACCTCGGCCGCCAGGGCGGTGAGACGGGGGTGGTAGGCCAGCGGCAGCACGAGCCCGTCGCGGGTCCACCACACCGGCGTCCCGGACCCGCACGCGTCGAGATGCAGGACCACGACCTCCTCGGGCGCGAGCCCCGCCCGGCGCTGCGCCGCGATCCAGCGCCGCATGCCCAGCGCGTGCGCGTGGCCCGCCCCGGCCAGGACGAGGTCCACGGCGAGCATCCGCGGGGGACGGCGGTCCAGCGCGGCGACGAGGTCCACGGCGGTCGCGCAGGCGCTCGCGTCGGCTCCGGCGCCGGGGCCGGGGTCGCTCGTCCAGTGGTCGAGCGCCGCGCCGATCGCGACGATCAGGAGCGCCGCGGGAATGAGCTGCAGGAAACCGACCCAGGCGCCGTCCTGGTCCAGGGCGCGCAACGCGCCACCGACCGTGGCGAGCAGGAGGCCGACGGCGACGAGCCCGAAGCCGCCGAGCGCGAGGAGCCCCAGACGCCGCCGCAGGGCGGCCGCCCAGCGTGCGGCGGCACCGCGCTCCGCGATCCCCGCCCGGGGCACGTCGACGGCCGCGGTGACGACGAGGCGCACCGGCGCGTCGTGGTCGGCCAGGGAGACGACGTTCTGCGTGGCGCGAGCGACGGTCAGTCGGCGCAGCAGCGCAAACCGTCCCGACAGGTCGCCCGCGAACAGGAGCGCAGCGGCGAGGCACATGCCCAGGCCGGTCTGCGGGTGGTCGACGGAGACGACGGTCCCGAGCACCGCGAGGCCGCACACGAACGCGAGGACCGGTGGCCACGCGGGGCGCACCCAGACGGTCTGCACGCGCGCGGTGCGACCGACCCCGCGGAGCTCGCGAGCGAGCAGGCGCGCCGCCCGGCGCTCGGCGTCCGACCCGGCGGAGCGGCCCCCGATCGCGGCGATCCGGGAGACGAGCTGGTCGGGCGGAGCCATCGGAGGCGATGCTAGTGGCCACGGCGACCGCGGGGCGCCGCCGCCGTGTGCGTCGCCGCGCACGACCGACGGCCGCCCGGTCGCAGGGCACTAAGGTGCGCGCCATGGACACCACCGATCTCGTGTTCGCGGGCGCGGCCCGCCAGGCCCGGCTGATCGCCGAGGGCGAGGTCACCGCCCGAGAGCTCACGGAGGCCATGCTCGAGCGGATCGACCGGCTCAACCCGGTGCTCAACGCCTATCGCGTCGTGCTCGCCGAGCGCGCGCTCGCGGAGGCGGACGCCGCCGACGAGCGCCGCGCGAAGGCGTTCACGCCGACCGGCCGGCGCCGCAAGGGGTCCGAGGATCCCGGGCTCCTCAACGGCGTGCCCGTGGCGATCAAGGACGACGTGGACATGGCGGGCCACGTCACCGCCTGGGGGACGGCGGCGCACGGACCGGCCAAGACGCAGGACGCGGAGGTCGTCCGCAGGCTGCGCGGCGAGGGCGCGGTCCTGATCGGCAAGACGAACGTCCCGGAGATGACCGCGGTGCCGTGGACGGAGTCCCTGACGTTCGGCGCGACGCGCAACCCGTGGCAGCTCGATCGCACGCCGGGAGGATCCAGCGGGGGGAGCGCCGCGGCGGTGGCGGCGGGACTCGCGGGTGTCGCGCTGGGGTCCGACGGCGGCGGGTCGATCCGCGTCCCGTCCGCGTGGTGCGGGCTGTTCGGCATCAAGCCGCAGCGCGACCGCGTGCCGGTCGCGCCGCACGACGACGCCTGGCAGGGGATGAGCGTCAACGGGCCGCTCGCCCGCACCGTCGAGGACGCGGCGCTCTTCCTGGACGCCACCACCACGCTGCCGGCGCCCGACGGTGGCTTCGCGGCCGCCTGCGCGACCGATCCCCAGCCGCTGCGCATCGCGCTGACCACGAAGCATCCGCTCGGCGTCTTCCCGCCCCCGCTCGGCGACGACCAGCGGCGCGCGCTCGACGCCACCGCGGACGCGCTGCGCGAGCTGGGACACACGGTCGTCGAGCGTGACCCGACCTATCCGTCGTCGCTGTGGAGCGCGGTCAACGTCCGCATCCTGCGCGGGGTGTCCGACGACATCGCCGCCGCGATGCCGAACCGCGGTCGCCTGGAGCGTCGGATCCGCGCCTGGGGCGCGATCGGCGGCGCCGTGCCCGACCGGCTCGTGCGCTGGGCCCGCGAGGCCGAGGCGGGGCAGATGCGCACGTTCGGAGCCATCTTCGACGAGGCCGATGTCGTGATGATGCCGATGGTGCCAGCCGGTCCCTACCGGGTCGGGGAGCACCAGGAGCGCAGCGTGCTCGGGCTGATGGCCCACGCGCCGCGCATGGTCGCCTACGCCGCCGGGATCAACGTGCTCGGGCTGCCGGCCTGCTCGTTGCCGGCCGGCTTCGATGCGGACGGTCTGCCGCTCGCCGTGCAGCTCGTCGGGCCGGCGGCCCGCGAGGATCGGCTGCTGGCGCTCGCCGCCCAGGTCGAGCGTCACCGGCCGTGGGCCCAGCACCGCCCCGCCGTCGGATGAGCGGCACGCCGTCCGCGGACGAGTTGCTCGACGTCGCCGTGCAGGCGGCGCGGGTCTCCGGCGCGCTCCTGGCGCAGCGGTTCGCCACCGGGGGCGAGCGGGCGGTCGACACGAAGTCCAGCGTGAACGATCCGGTGAGCGAGGCCGACCACGCCAGCGAGCGTGCGATCCGCGAGGTGCTCGACACGCGCCGTCCGGACGACGGGATCATGGGGGAGGAGGGCGAGGACGTCGCCGGGACCTCGGGGCTGCGGTGGATCGTCGATCCGCTCGACGGCACGGTGAACTTCCTCTACGGCATCCCGCAGTGGTGCGTGAGCATCTGCTGCGAGGACCGGGTCGGCGTCGTCTTCGATCCCGTCCGCGACGAGCTGTTCGCGGTCGTCGCCGGCGAGGCCTCGACGCTCAACGGCGCGCCGCTGCCCGAGCGCCGGGCTCCGGCCGGGGGACTGGCCGGCGCACTCGTGGCCACCGGGTTCGGCTACGAGGCCAGGGTCCGCGAGCAGCAGGCCCGCGTCGTGCGCGAGGTCGTTCCGCGGGTGCGGGACATCCGGCGGGCGGGCAGCGCCGCGCTGGATCTCGCCTGGTGCGCCGCCGGCCGGGTCGACGCCTACTACGAGCACGGCGTCAAGACGTGGGACATCGCCGCCGGAGCCCTGCTCTGCCGCGGCGTGGGCCTGCGGGTCGAGCCGCTGCCCGCCGGGGACGAGCGGCCCGCAGGCCTCCTCGCGGCGCCTGCCGAGATCGCGGGCGAGCTGGTGGATCTCGTCGCCTGAGCGGGCGCGGGGTCAGCGCCCGTAGTGCGTGATGCGGTCCGGTCGGATCGCGAACTTCACGCGCTGCTCGCCAGGCTGGCGGAACGGGTACTCGTCCTTGCCGAGGTACTTCTTGGCGAGGCTGTTGATGTGCTCGTCGGCGCCCTCGTGGGTGTCCGCCGCGATGGAACCCGTGATCGACACGAACTCATACGGGTTCTCGGCGTTCGACACGGTCACGGTGATCTGGCCGTTGCGGCGCAGCAGCGTCGGCCAGGCGCGCCCCTCGGCGCTGTTGAGCAGCACGCTCTCGCCGTCGGTGTCGACCCAGACGGGGACGACGAGCGCGGTGCCGTCCTCGCG
>NZ_JBFIGP010000331.1:0-3899 GCF_041602235.1 Paraconexibacter sp. | reverse complement strand
GCCGACCGCGGCGTCGGCCACGGTGTTCGCTTGGGGCAGCAACGGCAACGGCACCGGGGCGCAGGTCTCCGGGGCGCTCGGCACCGGGACGGGCCAGTTCGGCCCCGGCGAGTGCACCGAGGTACCCGCCCAGTCCGACGTTCCCTGGCCGGTCCATCTCCCGCCTCGCACCCAGGTCAGCGCGGTGGCCGCGGGGCTCAACCGCGGATACGCCCTAACGACGACCGGTCGCGTGATCGGCTGGGGCGACTACGGAACGGGTCGGGGCGTGGTCACCCAGGCGCTGTCGACCTGCTGGCCGACCGCGGTCGACGTACGAGGGACGGGCGACGAGCAGCTCGTCGTCGCCGGGATCGCACCGACCGCCAAGGGCACCATCTTCATCGACTCGCCGACCGACCCGAACCGTGAGAACGGGGCGGGCTCATCGGCCGGGACGGACGTGCACGGGGAGCTGCTGCTGGGCGGCCCCGGAGCCCGGCAGGGTGACCTGCCGCTGCGCAACCGGCTCGGCGGGTTCCCGGAGCCGCAGCGCCCGTTCCGGATCGCCAGCGGCGTCGCGGCCTCGGTCGTGCTCGATGTCCCCGCCGGGACGCTCACGGCCTGGGGCAGTGACGCCCGCGGGGAGCACGGAGCCGGCGGCGGCAGCCCTGACAGTCACGGTGGGGTGCCGGTTCCGCTGCCCAGCGGGACCGTCGTCACGCAGGTCGCCGCCGGACCCCACTTCTTCCTCGCGCTCACCGACGACGGGAAGGTCTACGCCTGGGGAGCGAACGAGAGCGGGCAGATGGGCGACGGCCGGGGCGGACCGGTCTCGGGCGTCCTGGCGGTCCCGTTCCCGCCCGGGGTCCGGATCACGCAGATCGCGGCCGGTGGCGACCCGGGGGTAGGGACGGAGACGGACGCCGATGGCTTCGGACTCGCGCTGAGCTCGACCGGGGCCGTGTACGGGTGGGGCACCAACCGCCACGGTCAGCTGGCGAACGGAAGCACGTCGGCCGACCCGGTCCCTCCGCGCCAGATCACGAACCTGCCCGCCGGCGCGTCGGTCGAGCAACTGGCGGCCGGCGCCCAGCAGGGCTACGTCGTCACCACGTCCGGCGCCCTGTACTCATGGGGGGGCGCGCGGTACGGCCTCCTCGGTCGTCGGCGGCGGTCCGACGACCCGACGCCGCGGTCGGTCTTCACCGGCGACCTGCAGGCGCGAGTGCGGTCCGTCGGGGCGCAGGCGGTCAGTCACTCCGCGTACGCACTCACCGACGATCTCACCGTCGCGTCCCCGACCGTCGCGGCGCAGATCCGGAACACCTCGGCGGCGCTGCGGGCCTCGATCACGGTGCCGGAGGGCGCGACCGTCGGCACCGCGCGTTGCGGGTTCGCGCTCTACAACCGCGAGCTGGAGGTGCCTTGCGCACCGAGCGCCGGGGAGACGGCGCAGTTCGGGGGCACGGTCGGTGACCTGACACCGGCGGACGTCCACCTCGTCCGTGCGTTCGCCCTCATCGGGGGGACGCGTGTCGACGGTGGCTCCTCGGAGCTCGTCACGACGGCCCCCGCTCCGAGGGTCACCACGGACCCGGCGGCGAACGTCGGTCAGAGCGGCGCGCTCCTCGGTGGGCATGTCGACATCGCGCCCGAGCAGCGTGCGTTCCGCGAGCCCGGCCTCACCACGTGCCGGTTCGAGTACAGCACCGATCCGGCGTTCCGGTCGGACGTGGCCAGCATCCCGGTGGCGCCGAGAGCGCCGGGGACCGGGTGCGTCGGCTCCGACAACCGCATCTCGGCGGCCGTCGACCAGCTCACGCCCAACACGACCTACCACGCGCGGACGGTGTTCCTCGCACCTCGCGTGTTCCCCGGTCCGGCGTACGGGAACACGGTGACGTTCACGACCGCTTCCACCGGTCCGGCCCCGTCACCGATCCCCGGACCGACCCCCGGGCCGGCCCCCGCACCGGTCCCGTCTCCGGACGGCCCGCCGAACGGTCCGCCCGGCCCCGGTCCGGCGCCCGGGCCGCCGAGCGGCGACAGGCTCAGCCCCACGCGGTGCTTGAACCAGACGAGGAAGATCACCGCCGCAGGCGGCGCGCTGCAGGTGACCGGCTGCCTCTACGGCGACAACAAGGGGCACTTCATCGTCGAAGGCACCTCCACGATCAACGGGATCACGGTCAGCGCGAGCGGCAACCGGCAGCCGCGACCCGTCGCGACGTTCGCCTGCGAGCCCGCGGACACGAGCTGCAACGACCTGCTCACGACGTACGCGCAGACGACGAGGCCCGCGCTCCTGATCGACGTGCCGAACCTGCGGATGGCGGGGAACGGGGCGTACACCCTGGCGACCGGCTCGACGACGCTGTTCGAGGGGGTCCTGGAATCACCTGACGGCGGAGGAACGGGCGCGAGCTTCGACCCCCGGGCGTCGGGGCAGGCGGCGACCTCCGGGCCTGCGCTCTATCTCGCCTCCCGGGCCGGCCGGCACCTCCACGACCTTCACGGCCTGCCGATCGCGGGGCCCGTCGTGATTGCGCCGCAACCCACCGGCGGGGCGCTGATGACCCTGCAGGTCGGCCTGCCGAGCCTCGAGGACATCGCCGGGTCCCGCAGCCTCTCGGGCAGCTCGGCCGCGACCGGCTCGGCCACCCTGGCGGTCAGCGCGTCCGGGGCGGAGAACCTGCGCGCCCTCACGTTCGACGTGCCCAGCCTGTCGATCCCCAAGACGAGCATCAACTTCGGCCAGGTCGGGTTCTCGTTCAACCTCGACACCAACAGCTGGACCGCGCAGACCGGCTTCAAGCTGCCGGGGTTCGACTACCTCCTGCACGTCAAGATCGTGATCGAGAGCGGAGCGTTCAAGAGCATCGACGGGAGCGCGGAGAACCTCAACAAGCCGATCCCGGCCACGGGCGGGGCAGTCGTCCTCGACACCCTCCGCGCCGGATTCGCCTTCTCCCCGGTCACCGTGTCGGGCGGCATCAGCCTGCTCGGGGGACCGAAGATCAACAACGAGGCGGCGCTGCAGCTCGACGGGGACTTCCGCGCCGCATTCGGCGACACCGTGACGCTCAGGTCGCCGCTCACTGCTCCCGGCGGCGTCACCTACACCAACGTCCCGCTGTCCCTCAACGTCGCGGGGACCCTCACCCTGGTCAAGGGCCTGCCGATCCCCGTGTCGCTGGGCAGCGCGAACGCGACCCTCCTCGCGGGGATCCCGAACCGCTTCTACCTCGGCTTCAGCGGGGGGCTCGGGCCGCTCGGGGGCGACGGCTGCGATCCGCGGAAGCCGACTCCGGCGTGCTCGCCCCAGGGGTACAAGCTCTCGGTCGGCGGCGTCGACCTCGCCAAGATCGACGCGACGGTCAACGGGACGCTCGTCGGCGGGACCAACTTCAACGCCCATGGCGACGGGCGCGCTAGCGTCATGGGACTCGCGCTGCAGGCCGAGGCGCTGATCTCGACCGTCGGCATGGTGGTGTGCGCGCGAGTCGGCCTGCCGACGGCACGGGCGGCGGGCCGGTCCGGGGAGGGGCACGTCGCGGCCCGCGCCTTCGCGGCAGCTGCCGCGGCCGCCGCGGCACCGCTGGCGACGGAGCAGCTGGCAGCCGCGGAGCGCCGGCGGCGGATCCGGCGCATCGAGGCCGACATGGCGCGGACGAGGCGGTCCGCCGGCACGCTGGTCCGAGACGCGAAGCGAGCCGTCGCGGGCATCGTCGCCACGGATCGGCGCCGGACACAGCGCGTGGTGCGGAGCGCCTCAGCGGACATCCGCGGGGCGGTCCGGGGCTACGGCACAGGACGCACGACGGTCAGCCACGCGAAGGGGGCGCTGCTGGAGTCCACCAACGAGGCCGCGGCCGGCGTCCAGGGCGCGGGCGTCGCGGCGCAAGACCGGCTGGCCG
>NZ_JBFIGP010000330.1:0-3906 GCF_041602235.1 Paraconexibacter sp. | reverse complement strand
GAGCAGCACGACGACGTTCGCGAACCGAGCAGGGAGGTCCCGTCCCCCGAACGCGATGGGACCCACGCCCTTGATGATCATCGTGACCACCGCGCAGCCGGCGATCGTCGCCCACGCCGTCCCGGTCATCGCGGGCCCCCCGCGTCGGGCTCGGCCGGCGTGTCCGCCCCGGGGGGGTGGAGGCCGAGCGTCAGGTCCTCCCCGACCGCGATGTCCGCCGCGTCCGGGGTGCCGGTGCCGGCCCGCAGACCGACGAGGGCGACGACGCTGGCGGTCAGCACGGGGACACCGGGCGGCGTGAGCGGCACGAGGACCAGCGCGACGAGCGCGCCCGCCGCGGCCACGCGCGGGGCCAGGCCACCGCCCGCCCGGTCGGCGCGGAGCTCGGCGATGAGGATCGCCAGGAAGAAGGCGGGGTAGATCGCGTCGAGGCCCAGGGCGTGCGGGTCCCCGATCACCCCGCCGCCGAAGACCCCGGCGACGGTGCCGAGCGTCCAGGTCACGTATTGCACCCCGCTGCACCCGAACAGGAACCAGCGATCGAAGCTCCCGTCGCCACGGTTCGCCAGCGCCCAGGAGGAGTCGACGACGGTCTGGCCCTGCGCGGCGCGCCAGAGGGGACGTCCCGGGAGGGAGGGCGCGAGGGCCACGCCCATGGGCAGGAAGCGGGCGTTCATCAGCGCGGCGGCTCCGACGGCGGCGCCGACGCCGCCCCCGGCGGCGAGGATCGACACGGCCGCGAACTGCGCGGAACCCGCGAAGACGATCAGCGACATGGTGATCGCGGCCACCGCGGGGAAGCCCGCGTCGTGCGCGAGCACCCCGAAGGACAGCGACAGCAGGAAGCCCGCGAGGGCGAACGGGACCCCGGCGCGCAGCCCGGCGTGCAGCGACGCGCGGTCGACGGCGGAGGTTGCGTACGGGCGGGGGGCCGCCCGGTCCTGGAGCAGGGCCACCTGCGCAGGGTGCCACCGCGAGGGCCTTCGCGCCACGACGATCACTGGCGTCCGCGATCAGCGTCGCTGATGGCCGGTGCCCGTGCAGAGCAGGAGAACTCATGCTCCGGCTGCTACGGTGGAAGCACGGATGGCGCCGTCGTCCGTGAGGTTCTCCGTTCTGAAGGTGCGCTCTTCGCGCGTTTCGGGTTCTGAGGCAGCCTCCCCCGAAACGCCCGCGATACCGATGTCGCGGAGAAGGAGCAGTACCCCATATGACCACGTTCGCCGATCTCGGCCTGTCCGAGACCTGCATCCGCGCGATGTCCGACGCGGGCATCACCAGCCCGTTCCCGGTCCAGGCCGCGGTGATCCCCGACGCGCTGCGCGGCGAGGACGTCCTCGTCCAGTCGCCGACCGGCTCGGGCAAGACCATCGCCTTCGGGCTTCCGCTCGTCGAGATGATCGAGGCCACCGACCGGCGCGCCAGCGCCGTCGTCCTCGCCCCGACGCGCGAGCTCGCGAGCCAGATCGTCGAGGACATCCTGCCGATCGCCCACGCTCGCGCCCTGTCCGTCGCCGCCGTCTACGGTGGCGTCGGCATCGTCGCCCAGGCCAAGCGCGCCGCCAAGGCGCACATCATCGTCGCGACCCCCGGCCGTCTCATCGATCTGCTCGAGCGGGGCGACGTCAACCTCCGTCACGTCAAGATCGCCGTCCTGGACGAGGCCGACCGCATGCTCGACATGGGCTTCAAGCCCGCCGTGGACCGCATCCTGCGCGAGGTCCCGTCCAGCCGCCAGATGCTGTTCTTCAGCGCCACGCTGGACGGCGCGCCGCGCAAGTTCGCCGACTCGTTCACGACCAACGCGATCGAGCACAAGCTCGCGGCCCCGGTGTCGCAGCGCAGCGCCGAGATCGAGCATCGCTTCATGGCGGTGCCGCACCCCGACAAGATCGACTCGCTCGTGCACACGCTGCACAACGAGGAGCGCGGTCTCGCCGTGGTCTTCGTCCGGACCAAGCGCGGGGCGGACCGTCTCGTCAAGCGCCTGGGCAACAGCGGCGTGAACGCCGTCGCCATGCACGGCGACAAGTCGCAGTCCCAGCGCGAGAAGGCCCTGGCCCGGTTCGAGTCGGGCTCCGTCGACACGCTGGTGGCCACCGACGTCGCCGCTCGCGGCCTCGACGTCCGCGACGTCACGCACGTCATCAACTTCGACGCGCCCGAGGACCGTGAGGCCTACGTCCACCGCGCCGGCCGCACGGGCCGCGCGGGCCGCAGCGGCGTCGCCATCACGCTCGTCAGCCCCGACCAGCACAAGGACATCTCGCTGATCGCTCGCGACCTGCGGCTCGACCGCGAGCTCGCGGGAGCGGGGATCACCGCCACCAACGGCGGGCCGAGCCTGCCGAAGCCCCAGCGGGGCGGCGGCGGCCAGCGCCCCGGTGGCTCGGGCCAGCGGAGCGGCGGCGGAAGCTCCCGGAACCGCAAGGGCTCCTCGGCGGGCCGCTCGGGCGCCGGCTCGGGCAACGGGTCCGCCAAGGGCGGCGTGACGTTCTCCGGTGGCAGCTTCGGTCCGGGCTCCGGCGGCGGTTCGCGCCGCAGCGGTGGCGGCCGCCGCAGCAGCGCACGCTGACGGCGGGTTCGCCGTCGGTCGCGGCCGCTACGGCCGCGGCCCGGGCCGGCCCGCCGCCGCGCGGCGCGTAGCTCCGCTCAGCCGGCGGCCTTCCAGGCCTTGAGGTCGGGCATCGGGTCGCGCGGCTCGCCGCCCCTGTACCAGCCCGGCTTCGTCCAGATCTCGAAGTGCAGGTGGCAGGCCGACGCGTTCCCGGTCCGTCCGACCTCGCCGAACCGCTCGCCCGTCGCCACCGTGTCGCCCTTCTTGAGCGTCACGGCGCGGCGGAGATGCATGTACACGTGGTCCTCGCCGGACTCGGCGCCGCGGATGACGACGTAGTGGCCCGCGCGGCTGTCGGTGTCCTCGAACACGACCTTGCCGCCCTCGGCCGCCGCGAGCGGTACCCCGCACTCGGCGAAGATGTCCTCGCCCCGGTGCGCACCACCGCGATCGTGGAAGTGCGCGCCCTCGCCGCCGAACTTCCACTTCCCGCGGATCGGGAAGACGCGGCTGCCGGGCGCGAAGGTGGAGGCCGCCGGCTGGGGCTGGATCTCAGGGGTCGCCTTGCCGGTGACCTCGGGAACCGGGGCGGACCGCCGGATGGTCCTGGCCTCGGTGCGCGTCACCTTGCCGTCGACGCGGAGCTTCTTGCGGCGCTCGAGGCGACGCACCGCCTTGAGCGTGGCGGGACCGTAGTCCCCGTCCGGGGAGACCCGCACGCCGTGGTCGATCAGCAGCCGCTGGAGGGCACGCACGTCCGTCCCGGTGCGTCCGCGCTTCAGCGTCCGCGAAGCGTAGGAGATGACGCGCCGCCGGGGCCGGGCCTCACGGCGCATCTCGCGGGCCTGGTCGCGGTCGACGGCGGCGTCCTCCGGGAGCTTCTCCTCGCGCTCGTACCGGCGCACCGCGGCCTCGGTGGCCGGCCCGAAGTCGCCGTCGCGCGCGACAGGGAGCCCGAGGCGGACGAGCCACGTCTGGAGCTGTTTGACGTCCCGTCCGCTCATTCCGGGGGTCAGCGTGCGCTCGCCGAGGTTGTAGGACTCGGCCGCGGCTGAGGAGGGCACGAGTGCCCCGGCGAGGGCGACCGCCGTGAGCGCTGGGAGGGTGATCAGGGAACGACTGGGAAACGGCATTGCGTATCGCAACACTGGCCCGGCGAGCCGGTTGCGCGTCTGTGAGCCGCCTCACACAACGCAGGGCTGCGGGTCCCGTGCGGGAAGATCGATCGTCCGGTGCAGGTTGGCACAGCCCACATCGAGCACCCAGAGGTGCACGAGATCGTGCCGTCTGCGCACTGCGTGCAGCGGTTCCGCCAGCGCATGCCCATCCGCCGTCCGGGCATCGCCGAG
>NZ_JBFIGP010000329.1:0-3953 GCF_041602235.1 Paraconexibacter sp. | reverse complement strand
GGTCGGCGTGATGCTCGGTCCGGTCTCGAAGGTCCCGTCGCCGTCGAGATCCCAGGCGTAGAGGGCGACATCACCGTCGGGGTCGGTGCTCGCCGACGCGTCGAACGTCGCCACCCGTCCCACGACGGCCGGTGACGGCGCCGTGAACGCCGCGACCGGTCCGCGGTTCTGCACCGTGACGGTCTTCGAGAGCGTCGCCGTCGCCCCGTTGTCGTCGGTCACCCGCAGGCGAACGGTGTGGTCTCCGGGGGTTGGGAACGTCGTCGTCGTGGAGGTCGACGGCGTGCTGTCCCGTTCGAAGCTGCCGTCGCCGTCGAGGTCCCACTGCCAGCGCACCACGGTCCCGTCGGCGTCGGTGGAACCGGCGCCGTCCAGGGTCACCGTCTGCCCCGTCTGCGGAGCGCCCGGAGTCACCGTGAAGGCCGCGACCGGCGGGGTCGTGACGCTGATCGCCCGCGTGTACGTCGCGCTGAGCCCTTGGTCGTCGTCGACGCGCAGGCGGACGTCGACGGTCGCCTGCGCGGCGTAGGTGTGCTGCACGACCGGGTTGGTCCCGGAGTCCAGCTCGTAGGAGCCGTCGCCGTCCAGATCCCACCAGTAGTGCGTGATCGTGCCGACCGGGTCGCTCGAGCTCGACGCGTCGAAGGTCACCGTGCCCCCGACGGCGACCGTCGTCGGCGTGGCGATGAACGAGGCCACGGGCTGCGCAGCGCAGGTGGCCGGGGACGCGTCGAGCCCCCAGGCCTCCAGCGTGCCGTTGTCGGCAGGGCTGACGTCGACCACGCGCAGCTTCCACACGCCTTCCATCGGCTTGCCCTCCAGCTGCCGCAGGTCCCCCTGCGCGCGGAAGACCCCGGTACGGGGTGCGGGCGCCGACGCGATGCTCGTGCCGTCGGCGGCGAAGACCGTGTCCACGAAGTCGTCGCTCGCGCCGCCGACGCGGTCCGCGAGCAGGACCGCGGTCCCGTCCGGATGCACGAGCTCGATGCGCAGGTCCTCGACGTACGGATGGGTGATCCGACCGATGCGCACGCGGACGTCCTTCACCCGTCCGGCCTGGGGTACGTGGACCACGGACTCGAGGGCCGTACCGGTCGCCGGGATCGCGAGCGGCACGTCCGCGGCGTCGTCGCTGCGCGGCGCCCCGGCCAGCCCGGTCGGCAGCGTGAGGGGCACGAGCGCGGATCCCGTCCCGTTGGCCACCGACAGCGACAGGCCGATCGGCCGTCCGCACGCGAAGTCGCCAGGCACCTGGATCCGGAACGGCGTGGTGTTGGACGTGGTGGCGCCGAACGCGACGTCGGTGAAGCCCGCGGTCGGCTCCGGGACGCCGACGCCCGGGTCGGTCGCGGTCAGGGTGCCCGTGAGCCCGGTCAGCGGAACGAGATTGCTCGAGAGCAGGGTCTCGGTGATGTCGACGGTGTCGCCGGCGGTGATGACGCCGTCGTTGCCCGTGGCGCCGACGTCGTCGGCGACCATGCTCTCGTGCTCGAGCCCCAGCGGATCGGCGGACGCGGCGCCGGGCACCGCGCACCCGAGGCCGATCGTGGCGGCGAGGACGGCGGTGAGTCGGGCGCTGGCCCTGCTGAGCGGCATCCTCCGGGTGATCGGCCGGGAGCGATCCTCGACGGAGTGCGCGGGCCGCGCCGTCCGACGTCCGTCCAGCGGGCGTGGGCGGCGTCAGACGATCAGTCGCTGCCGGCGGCTGCGCGACGCTCGGCCTGCGCGTCGTGGCCCGGGATCTCGAAGCCGGTGCCCTCGCACCAGGGGCACGGGACGTCGTGGGGCTCGCCCCCCTTGCCCGAGATCAGGGTGCCCGTCCCGCGACAGGGCGAGCACGGGGTCGGCTCAGGGGTCGCCGGGGTGTCGGGTGCGTCGCTCACAGCGCGGCGAGCGTAGCGGGTCCGCCCGGTCGCCCGGGCTGCGCCCTCCCCGGTGCTGACGGATCCGGTCCGCCATCCGTCCAGCGGGCCTTCCCCAGTTCAGGGGAGGGGTCCGGCGACCCGATGCCGCAGTCGACCCGCATGTCCGCGACCACCCCCAGCCCACTGCAGCGCCTGCGCCACGATCAGCGAGGCCTCACGCTTCCCGAGGTCCTGATCGGCATGCTCCTGATGCTCGTCGTGGCCGGATCCGTCGTCGTCTGCCTGCAGAGCGCGGTCGCGAGCTCGGGGGCGATCGACCGGCGCGGGAACGGCATCAACGAGGGCCAGTTCGCCCTGTCGCAGATCACGCGGGACATCCGCGTCGCCAACGCGGCCACGGTGCAGAGCTCGACCGTCCTGGACCTGCTCACCTGGCGACGTCCGAGCCCCGGTGCCCCCCAGGTCCTCGCCCACGTGCGCTACGACTGCTCCACCGCGGCGACGTGCCGGCGCATCGTCTGCGCGCCGAGCGCCACGACGATCGTGGCGGGCGCCTGCGCGAGCGCGGGCACGACCATCGTCACGGGCATCACCAACACCGACGTCTTCACGCCGCTCGGCGACGGGGCCGTGCTCGCGACGCCCGCGAGCACTCCCGCCTGCTGCAGCACCACCGGAGGCCTGGACTTCGTCGCGCTGCGCCTGCGTCCCCGGGTGGACGAGCGGAGCACCGGCGCGCAGACGCGCCAGCACAGCAAGAACCCGATCGAGTACCGCGACGGAGCGGACCTTGCGAACTTCTCCAACTGAGCGGCTCGGGGGCGCGGAGCACGGGTTCACCGTCGTGGAGGCGATGGTCGCCATGCTCCTGCTCGTCGTCGGCCTGCTCGCGACGCTCTCCACGTTCGACAGCGCCGTGTTCGGCTCGCACACCGCCGAGCGGGGATCCGAGGCCGCCGCGCTGGCGGAGCGTGAGCTCGGACGGCTCCTCGCCCGACCCTACGCAGAGCTCGTGAACTGCACCAACGGCGGCACGCGACCGCAGCACGGTGGCACCGACACCCGCGACCCGACCTTCCACATCCGGGCGGGCGAGGACGGGTCCCCGCCGCGCCTCGTGATCCGCCGCCGTCCCCGGATCGACGGCGACGAGAGCGTCGTGCCCGGCGTCGCGGCCGCGGGCGAGGAGTTCGCGCTGCTGACGACCTCGGCGTGTTCGGTGGCGGGCGCCGACGGGACGGGGGTCGTGAGCGGTCCGATCCCGGCGGCGACCGACCCCGGGGACCGCCTGTTCGGCGCGAAGATCTACCGCTTCGTCACCTGGGTCGACGAGCCCCTGTGCATCGTCAGCGGCGGCCCGACGATCGCGGGCTCCGTGAACGTCGTGGCGGCCGCCGGCGGGCTCGTCGGCGTGGTCCTCTCGTCGGTCAACGGGCTGATCGGTGACCTCAGCGCGTCGCTCTCGGCGCAGGTCAACGGCGAGCTGGGGACGGACACCGGTGACCCGCTCGACCTCCTGTGCGCGGGCAAGCGCGACGCCAAGCGCCTCACCGTCGCGGTCGTCCTGCCGAAGATCGGCAACAACGCCGGTCTCCAGAAGCCGGTCTACCTCTCGACGATCGTCCCCGACCCGGCCGACGGGCTCAGCGTCGACCTCAAGGTGCCGTGAGCGCCGTGAAGCGACTGCTGCGACGGGTGTGCGCCGACGAGCGCGGCGTGGCCCTGCCGCTCGCGCTGGTGATGCTCGTCACCGTCCTGCTGCTCGCCGGGGTCGCGCTCGCGACGGCCACGCGCAGCCTCGACTCCCAGCAGCACGACCTCGGCAGGCGCAAGGCCGCCGCCGCGGCGCTGAGCGGGCTGCGGATGGAGACCTACCGCATGAACAAGCTGAAGCTCGACCTGAGCGCGGCGCTGCGGGTCCCGGGGACGCCTGTCGCGGAGGTCACACAGTGCCTCGTGGGCGTCGGGACGTCGGGGTTCACCGTCACGCGTCTGGCGAGCGTCGGCGGCAGCTGGTGCCCGTCGCTGAGGACCGAGCTCGGGGACGGCGCGTCCTTCGCCACGCGGACCTCGGCGCTGGCGGACCTC
>NZ_JBFIGP010000328.1:0-3961 GCF_041602235.1 Paraconexibacter sp. | reverse complement strand
GTCGTCGGGAAGGTCCAGTTCGGCGCGGTCGGCGCCGGCACCGTGTACGGCGACCGCACCGGCCTCGTGAAGCTGATCGGCGACAAGAAGTACGGCGAGATCCTCGGCTGCCACATCATCGGCGCCAAGAGCACCGAGATGATCCAGGAGGTCGTCAACGTGCGCGCGCTGGAGGGTGGCTACCCGGAGCTCGCCATGCAGATCCACGGTCACCCGACCATGAGCGAGGCCGTCCTCGAGGCCGCCCGCGCGGCCGACGGGTGGCTCATCCACGGGTGACCGACCCGGACCCGATGTCGACCGGCACCCCCGGAGACCCGTCCGCGGTTCGGGTCGTCCACAGCCCGGCGCCGCAGGCGGATCCCGCTCCGGTCGACGTCGAGGACGCCGAACTGGCAGACGGCGTCCGCTTCTACTACGACTTCGCCACCCCGGACTCGTACCTGGCGATCGAGCGGCTCGTGCACACGCTCGGCGTGGTGCCCGAGCTGATCCCGGTCCGGCGCGCCGACCTGCACGAGCCCGCGCCCGTGCGACCGGCCCCGGGGGACGTGGCCGCGCGGAGCGCGATGGCCGAGACCGTCGCGGACCGGCATCTGCAGCCCCTGCGGTGGCCGGCGGGATGGCCCTTCGACGACACGCTCGCCCTGCAGGCCGCCACCTACGCCCGGGGCATCGGCAAGGTCGCCGCGTTCTCCCTCGCCGCCCTGCGTCAGGCGTACGCGGGGGGAGCGGACCTCGGCGCCGAGCAGACCGTCCTGCTGGCGGGAGCGGCCTGCGAGATCCACCCGCGGGCGCTGCTGACCGGTGTCGGGACCAAGAACGTCGCGGCGGCGCTCGCGCGGGCCGCCGCCGCCGCTCGCGAGGACGGCGTCCGGGACCTCCCCGCGGTGGTCGTCGGCGGTGAGGTGTTCGTCGGCGACCCGGGCCTCGATGCGGCTGCTGTCGCGCTTGCCGCGTCATGAGAGCCGGCCGCGCCTACGAGTTGATCGTGACGAAGGGCGGGCGCGGGCCGCGCCTGTTCGCGGCCCCGGACCGCGTCGACCACCTCGAGATCGTCGAGATCGACAGCGGAGAGGTCGTGCTGTTCTGGGACTGCCACGCGCCGGACGCCGCCCGCATGGAGCGCGCGCTGCGCGCCGACCTCGCACAGATCGAGGCCGACGAGTTCCTGCACCGCTGGACCGCGATCAGCGGCCCCGGCGACCTGGACTAAGCCGCACCCGCCCGACCGGTGCCGGTCGGGTCCTCCGATCGGAGGACCCCTGCGCACCCGTCCGGACGCGCCCCGTGTCGCTGCCGGGTGACCCAGGGTCGGTCCGCACAACTATCCGGTCCGCCGATGTGGGCACCCCCTGCCCCGGTCGATCATGTCCCTACACGCAGAAGCACGCCATCACGGCATCCGTAGGGGGACATGATGACCACCACGAGCAGGATCACGAAGCGGCAGGGATCGCACCGGACGACCGGTCAGGTCGTCCCGCTCCACACGGCGCGTACGAGGCGCGCGGCCTCCCCGAAGGAGTCCGTGGTGTCCCCGTCGTTCGCGCTCGGCTGGTCCCTCGCGTTGCTCGGGATCATCGTCCTCGCACCGCTGCTGGTCGCCATCGCCGCGATGATCAAGGCCTCGTCGCCCGGGCCGGTGCTCTACCGCCAGCGCCGCGTCGGGTGGGACGGTCGTACCTTCGAGATCCTGAAGTTCCGCTCCATGGCGCCGGCACCGGCCGACGAGGAGACCTACGTCCCCAAGGACGGCGAGGCTCCCGGTGGCGTCGAAGGCCTCGATCGCCGGACGACCGTCGGCCGCGTCCTGCGTCGCACGTCGCTCGACGAGCTCCCGCAGCTGTTCAACGTGCTCCGCGGTGAGATGGCGCTCGTCGGGCCGCGCCCCGAGCGCCCGGAGTTCGTCGAGCTCTTCGTGTCGCAGATCGACGGCTACGAGGACCGGCACCGCGTGCGGGCCGGCATCACCGGTTGGGCCCAGGTCCACGGACTCCGCGGCAAGACCTCGATCGAGGCACGCGCCGCCGCCGACCGCTGGTACGTCGAGAACCGCTCGCTGTGGGTGGACGTCAAGACGCTCGCGCTCACGGCGCGGGCCGTGATGCAGCCTGCCGAGTAGCGGTCCGGGCCAGCCGCGCCACCAGGAGCTCCACGAGCGGACCGTAGGTGCGCCGGAGCACCGCCTCCGTCGGGCCTGCCGCCCGCAGCGTGACCGCGACGCACGCGCCCCCGTGTACGTGGGGCCGGACGAGGTGCTCCATCTCCACCGCCGCCGGCCCGGCTCCCACGACCCACGTCCACGAGCGACCGGGGTCCACGGCGGCGATCCGCACGGGAACGGGCAGGACGCCGGCGAGCAGCACCGCGCCGCGAGCCCCCTCGCGAACCTCGGGACTCCCGAGGTTCCAGCTCCCTCGCACGTGCGGCGCCCACTCCGACCACCGGGAGGGGCAGGCGATCAGGGGCCAGACGTCCTCTGCGGACGCCGAGGTGTCATGGGCATAGCGCAGCACGCCTGAAGTACGGCCCGTACTACGCTGCGGCCCATGTCCGAGCAGCAGCCTCCCGCGTCGAACCCGCCCGCGCCGGCGACCTCGGGCACCGCGAAGGGCGCGATCGAGGTCCACGAGCTCACGCGGGTCCAGGTGCTGATCGCGCGCCGGGCGGCGGAGTCCCGTGCGACGGTCCCGGCCTTCGAGGCCGGCGTCGAGGTCGACATGGAGGCATGCCTGGAACTGCGAGCCGGCCGCAAGGCGGAGGGCGGGAGCCCGGTGCCCACGATCACCGACCTGGTGGTGAAGGCCTGTGCGATCGCGCTCCGCGAGCATCCGCGGCTGAACGGCGCCTACCGTGACGCGCGCTTCGAACTGCACGAGCGGGTCAACGTCGGCGTGATGGTCGCGGCGACCGACGCCCTCTACACGCCGGTGCTCCCGGACACGGACAGCCTGCCGCTGGACGAGATCTCATCGCGGTTGCGAGCCGCGGTCGAGCGCGTGCGCTCGGGGGCGATCACGGCGGCGGAGCTCAGCGGCGGCACGTTCACGGTCTCGAACCTGGGGATGCACGGCGTGTCGCGGTTCGGTGCCGTCATCACGCCGCCGCAGGCCGCGATCCTGGCGGTCGGCGCCGTGACCCCTCGCGCCGTGGTCCGTGACGGGGAGGTCGTCGCGCGCCACGTCATGGACGTGACGCTCGCCTGCGATCACCGCATCGTCTACGGCGTCGACGCCGCCGGCTTCCTCGCACGGATCCGGGGACTGCTCGAGGCTCCGGCAGGCGCCCTGGCCCAGTAGCGGACCGGTCGGCCGCGATCGCTCAGCGCGGCGCGGTCAGCGCGTCGACCACGCCGGCGACGACGTTCGTGACGCCCTGGACGGTGTCGCCGACGACCTCGCCGACCCCACCGACCGTCTTGCCGACCGTGGGGCTCACGGGCTCGACCGCGTCGCCGAGGGCCCCGGTGACGTTGCCGGCGCCCGCGTCGACCGCGGAACCGAGATCCCGGACGCCGTCGCCCACCTTGGGGGCTGCCGCCGGGGCCTTGGAGGGCGGCGCCGCCGGGGACGCCCCGGGCTGGGAGGCCGGTGCGACCGGCACGGGCGGCACCGCGGTGCCGGAGGTCGGCTCGGTCGTCGCGACTCGCGTGGAGCCCTTCCCGGAGGAGTTCGTCGCCGACGCGGAGCGGCGACGGTTCGTGGTGGCGCGGCGGGTGGACCGGGCTGGCGCTGCCGGGACGACGATGGGCTTCGCGTCCGTCGCAGCGTCGTCGGGCTCAGTGAACCCGGCGACCTCGGCGAGCATCGCGGGCGGCGTGCTCGGCTGGGTGAGGTCGGCGCCGGGCCAGCCCCGGAAGGCGACCACCGTGCTGACCGCGGCCAGCAGCACCACACCGGTCACGGTGATGCACATCCCTGCGCCGAATGACGCCCAGAGGGCGCGAGTCACCCGCATG
>NZ_JBFIGP010000327.1:0-3961 GCF_041602235.1 Paraconexibacter sp. | reverse complement strand
GCGTGCTGCTCAGCTCGCACCTGCTCACCGAGGTCGAGGCCACCTGTGATCGCGTGGTGCTCGTCCGCGATGGCCGCGTCATCCGCGAAGGCGCGACCGCGATGCTGCGCCGCCCACGCGGGGTCAAGGTCCTCACAGCCTCCGGGCCGCGGTGGTCCGAGGGCGCGGGCCGCGAGGACGTCCCGCGCCTGGTGCGTGAGCTCGTCGAGCGGGGCGAGGACGTCCTGGACGTGACCGTCGAAGCACCCACGCTGGAGGACGTGTACCTCGACGAGATGCGCGGCGCGGGCCCGGGTGGGCCATGAGCGTCGCGGCGCCGCCGCGATCGCGGGTCGCGCCGGCCGTGGGAGCCCGGGACCCGGCATCCGCGCGACCGCCGCTCGCGATAGCGGCGCTCGGCGGCGTCGTGATGGCGATGGCGCTCCCGCCGCTGGACCTGCTGCCGGCCGTCCCGGTGGGCCTCGTGCTGCTGGCGCTGGCCCTGCGCGATGCCCCCACGGCCCGCGCCGCCGCGCTGCGCGCCGGCGTCTGGGCCGCTGCCGGCGGCCTGATCGGCCTGCGGTTCGTGGTGCCGACCGTGGAGCGGTTCTCCGGGCTGGGCGTGCCGGGCGGCCTCGTCGCCCTCGTCGGCCTGGCGCTGCTGCAGTCGGCCGGGTGGTCGGTCGGGGCGGCGCTCGCCCACCTCGCGCGGACACGGCTGGGCGCGCCGTTCGCCGTGGCGTTCGGGGTGACGTGCCTCGTGGGGTGCTCGGCGCCCGGGGTCTTCACCTGGACGCCTGCCGGTCTGCTGGCGCCCCGGCCCGAGCTCGTTCAGCTCGCCGAGTTCGGAGGGGAGCGTGGCGTCTCGGTGCTGCTGGCCGTCCTTGCCGCGCTCGCGGTGAGCGGGCGCCCCCGGCGCCCGGCGATCGCCATGTCGCTGGTGGCGGTAGTGCTGCTCGGCGCCGTGGACCGTCTCGGCGCCTGGCGCATGGACGCCGTCGAGGCTCGGGCGGGGGCCGGTCGCGTGACGGTCGGTCTGGTGGATCCCGGCGCCCCCGCCCGGCGAACCGTGCGCACCGAGGAGCAGGTCGCGCGGGTCGCCCGGCTGCGCGAGCTCTCCGCGAGCGCCGACGGGGCCGGGGCCGCGTTCGTGGTGTGGCCCGAGTCGGCCTACCCGGTCGCGTTGCCGCGCGCTGCGCGGACGCTGGGGGGCGGGTCGGTCTCGCCGGTCGGCCCCGATGCGACCACGCCGCGGATCATCGGCCTGCGGACGGTCGAGCGCGGGCCAGCTCGGACCCGGCAGTACAACTCGGCGACCGTCGTGACGCCGGACGGACGGCTGACGCGGCCGGTCGACAAGCGCCGTTTGCTGTGGCTCGGCGAGACCGTCCCGCTCTTCGACGCCGTGCCGCCGCTGGCCAGCCTGTTCCCCGGCGCGCGGCGGGTGACCCCCGGGGACCGACCGCGGGCGCTGAGCGTGCCGGTCGCGGGGCGCGCGACGCCGGTGCGCACCGGCGTCCTCATCTGCTACGAGGACGTCGACCCGGCCCCGGCGCGGGCGGTCGCGCGGGACCTGCGGCCGCAGCTGCTGGTCAACCTCACGAACGACGCCTGGTTCGCGGGGACGAGCGCGCCGGAGCTCCAGGCGCGCCTCTCGGCGCTGCGCGCCGTGGAGACGCGTACGGCGCTGGTGCGCGCGGTGAACGCCGGGGGCGGAGGCTGGGTCGACGCCGCGGGGCGCCGCCGCGCGGTCCGGCGCGTCCGCGGGGGCTCCGTCGTCCTCGCCTCCCCGCGGCTGCGGTCGGTGTCCGCGCCGGCCACGACATACGCCCGCTTCGGCGATCTCCCGCTCTGGGCTCTGGTCGCCCTGGCCTTGGGCGCATCGGCGGTGTGGCGCAGGCGGGTGCACGGATTGGCACTCTCACCACGAGAGTGCCAGTAACCGGCCGCCGTGCATGACATACTTCACGGTGAGATGCCGATCTACGAGTACCGCCGCCCCGACGGGTCCACGTTCGAGGTGATCCAGAAGTTCAGCGACGACGCGCTGACCAAGGATCCGGAGACCGGTGTTCCCGTCGAGCGCGTCCTGCACGCGCCGGCCATCCACTTCAAGGGCAAGGGCTTCCACAACACCGACTACGGGACGCGGCGTCGCAACCGCGAGCTCGAGAAGTCGGCGGAGAAGGGAGCCGACGATCACTCGGGCAAGATGCAGGACAAGCGCGAGGAGAAGAAGAAGGCCGACACGTCGTCCGCCGCATCCTCCAGCGACAGCAAGCCCGCCAAGAAGGACAGCAAGAAGGGCTCGAAGGCCGCGTAGCGCCCGAGCCCGGATCGCAGGAACGTACGAAGGGCCCGGAGCGATCCGGGCCCTTCGTCATCAGGCGATCAGCCCCCGCGGAACCGGCGGGTCTTCGAGGTCGCGGTCAGCAGCTGCGAGCTTCCGGCGTAGCGGGCGCTGACCCGCAGCGCGCCGCGCTTCGTGCTCCTGGGCAGCGTCACCAGGCGCGAGTACCGGCACTTGGAGTTCAGGGTCGCGTTGTAGGACCGCACCCGCCGCTTGTTCCACCGCTTGACCGTGATCGTCACGCGTCCGCGTCGGCAGGTCCGGGCCTTGCTCATCCCCTTCGGGATCGTGAGCCGGCCACGGAAGCGGAAGGAGTAGGGAGCCCGGCGGTCGCGGTAGCGCGTCGAGGACAGGGAGAGCTTCGGACGGCTGCGCCTGCTCGACGCGACCCGATCGTCGTCGAGGATCGTCGCGGTGGCCACCGACGGGTTGGCGAGCGCGGCGTTCTGCGGTGCGCCGAGGACGAGCCCGAACACCTCGTCGGCCTCCGCGCGGGTGTCGCCCACGACGGGGACCGCGACGAGCTTCGCCGTCTCGCCGGGGGCGAAGGACAGCGCGCCCGCGGTCCCCGCGTAGTCGGTGCCGTCCCGCGCGGTGTCCTCGACCGTCCGGTAGGAGACGGCGACGGGCTGGGATGTCGGTTGTGACAGCCGGACGATGAAGTTCGCCGGCGAGGTGCCGCTGTCGCCCTCCCGGAGTTCGACGGGGTCGGCCGAGACGACCGGGACGACGGGCGGCGCGGGGGCGGGTGCCGGCGCTGGTGCGGGGCCGGGGGCGGGTGCGGGGGCAGGGCCGGGCGCCGGGCCGGATGCGGGCGGCGGCGCGTCGTCGTTGAGGATCGTGCCCCGTCCGCCGGCGTCGGCGACGCTGGTGTTCACCGCGCGCAGGAGCACGTCGAAGGTCTCGTCCGGCTCGACCGTCGTGTCGCCCCGGACCGTCACGTCCACCGTCGCGGTGGTCGCACCCGCAGGCACGAGGAACGATCCGCCCGCGATGGCGTCGTAGTCGCTGCCCGCCGTCGCCGTGCCGTCCGCCGTGTCGACCTTGCCGCCGATGGCTCGCGACGTGGGCCGGCTGAGCGTGATCGGAAGGCTGAGGACCGTCGTCCCGCTGTCGCCCTCCGCCGCGGCCACGTCGCCGATCGACACGCTCGGATCGTCGTCGGTGATCGTCGCGGTGCCGCTGCCGTCGCTCAGGGTGGCGTTGGCGGCGTCCGACAGCACGACCTCGAACGTCTCCGCCGTCGTTCCTTCGTCGATCTCGTCGTCGAGGACCGGCACGGCGACGGTCGTGCTCGTCGACCCGGACGGGATCAGGAACGTCCCGTCGGTGATCGCCGTGTAGTCGCTCCCCGCGGCGGCCGACCCGTTGCGGGTGTCGACCGAGCCCGTGACGTCCGCCGGGTAGGACTTCGAGGCGGTGATGGTGAAGGTGGCGGTCCCGCTGTCCTCGGCGACCGAGACGTCGTCGACCGTGAGGCTCGGCAGTCCATCGTCGTCGACGATCGTGCCGGTCCCCGTGGCCCCGGAGATGGTGGCCTCGACCGGATTCGACAAGGTCAGCGTGAGGGTCTCGGACGGTTCGTTCAGGTCGTCGTCGGTGACGGCGACGCGCACCGTGCGCTCCGTCGTC
>NZ_JBFIGP010000326.1:0-3981 GCF_041602235.1 Paraconexibacter sp. | reverse complement strand
TCCGCGCCGGTGCCGCCGAGCAGCAGGTCGTTGCCGCCGCGACCGAACAGGACGTCGCGCGAGCCGCCTCCGGACAGCGTGTTGTCCTTGGAGTTGCCGCTGATGCGGTCGGCCAGGCGCCCGCCGCGCTTGGCGGCGGTGGCGGGTCCGGCCGCGAGCGACAGGACGGTGAGGATGGTGAAGAGGGTCAGGAGCAGGCGTGGCACGCTCCGGGTATCGGGGTGCGCTCCCGCTTGCGGTCAGCCCGACCCGTCGAACCTGGCCGAACCGTGGATGACCCGGGAACCCGGGCCGTACGATCGGCCAGATCGGGCCGGGTCCGCTACGGGAGCCGGGCACGTCAACGCTCGGACGGGCGGCGGGGCGAGCCCGAGGACCACCGCACAGACGCCAGCGGCGGCCCCGGAGGACCGCCGCTGGAACCTGCTGAGGTCATGCCCGGGGATGCACGCACAACCCCGGGCGCTTTGGCGGGCGCCTCTCAGCGCCCGCCAAGATCGGGGCTCAGCCGCAGCCGGTGTTGTAGCCGCAGCTGGCGCAGGTGTGGCAGGCGCCGGTCCGCTGCATCGTCGCGTTGCCGCACTGGGGGCACATCTCGCCGGTCGGGCTGGCCTTCGTGATCTTCTCGACCTTGATCGGCGGCAGCGCGAGCTCGGGTGCGCTGGCGGCTGCGGCCGCCGCGGCATCGGGCGGGGTGGCACCGTCGGTGTCGCTCCGGTAGGCCAGGTCGTTGACCGCCTGCTCGGCGCGGACGGCGGGCGTCAGGATGCCGAGCTCACGCTGCACGTCGACGTCGCAGAAGCGTGACGCGAGCCAGCGCATGATGTAGTCGGGCAGCGACTTGGCGAACGGGATCTCCGCGTTCCCGGTGATGCCTTCGGGCTCGAAGCGCATGTACGCGAACTTCTCGACGAGCGTCTCGAGCGGCACGCCGTACTGCAGCGAGATCGAGATCGCGGTCGCGAACGAGTTCATCATGCCGCGGAGGGTGGAGCCCTCCTTGCCGATGTCGGTCAGGAAGATCTCGCCGACCGTGCCGTCCTCGTACATGCCGGCGGTGATGTACCCGTCGTGGCCCGCGATCGAGAACTTGTGCGTGAGCGACTGACGCTCCCGCGGCATGCGGCGCCGCGCGGGGGCGGCCTTGGCGGCCGCGACCGTGTCGGCGAGGCGCGTCGCGACGAGCGCATCCAGCTCGGCCTGCGTGACGATCATCGAGCCCTCGGGCACCACGATCTCCTCGCCGGTGGTCGCGTCCACCGCGGTGCCCTCGCTGGTCGAGTGCACCTGGATGTTCTTGGACCCGTCGCGGTAGATCGCCAGCGCCTTGACGCCCAGCCGCCAGGCCTGGACGTAGGCGTCCTCGATGTCCTCGACCGTGGTCTCCTCCGGCATGTTCACCGTCTTGGAGATCGCACCCGAGATGAACGGCTGCACGGCGCCCATCATCTTGATGTGGCCCATGTGGCTGATCGCCCGCTCACCGACCGCGACGTCGAAGACGGGCAGGTGCTCGTCCCGGATGCCGGGGGCGCCGACGATCGTGTTGTGCTTGGCGACGTAGGTCTCGATCTCGTGGATCTCGCTGTCCGCGTAGCCGAGCGTCTGGAGCGCCAGCGGCACCGTCCGGTTGGCGATGGTCATCGAGCCGCCGCCGACGAGGGTCTTGTACATGACCAGCGAGAAGGCCGGCTCGACGCCGGTGGTGTCGCAGTCCATGAGGAAGGAGATGGTGCCGGTGGGAGCGAGCACCGTCGCCTGGGCGTTGCGGTAGCCGTGCACCTCGCCGAGGGCGACCGCCTCCTCCCAGGAGCCGCGGGCCGCGTCGAGCAGCCCGGTGTCCGCGCACGTCGAGTCCGGGATCGCGTGGGAGGCGTCGCGATGCATCCGCATCACGGCGTTGTGCTCGTCGCGGTTCTCCGCGTAGCGCTCGTACGGACCGATGGCCGCGGCGATCTTGGCGGACTGCGCGTAGGCCCGGCCGGTCATCAGCGCCGTGATCGCCGCCGCGGTGCCACGGCCCGCGTCGGAGTCGTAGGCCATGCCGTTGGCCATAAGGAACGCGCCGAGGTTGGCGTAGCCCAGGCCGAGCTGGCGGAACGCGCGGGCGTTCACGCCGATCTCCTCGGTCGGGTAGCTCGACGGGCCGACGATGATCTCCTGGGCGAGCAGGACCACGTCGATCGCGTGCTGGTAGGAGGCGACGTCGAAGGAGCCGTCCTCCAGACGGAACTTCATGAGGTTCAGCGACGCGAGGTTGCACGCGGAGTCGTCGACGTGCATGTACTCGGAGCACGGGTTCGAGGCGTTGATGCGCCCCGAGTTCGGGCAGGTGTGCCACTCGTTGATCGTCGTGTCGTACTGCACGCCCGGGTCCGCGCAGCGCCACGCGGCGTCGGCGATCTCCCGCATGAGCTGGCGGGCGTCGATCGGGTCGCCGATGGGCTCGCCGGTCATGCGGGACGTCGTGCGCCACTCATCGCCGTTCTCCACGGCGGCCATGAACGCGTCGTTGACGCGGACCGAGTTGTTGGCGTTCTGGTACTGGATCGACTGCATGCCGTCGCCGTCGAGCGACATGTCGAAGCCGGCCTTGGCGAGCGCGCGGGCCTTGTCCTCCTCCTTGGCCTTGCACCAGATGAACTCGCGGATGTCGGGATGGTCGATGTCGAGGACCACCATCTTCGCCGCACGACGCGTCTTGCCGCCCGACTTGATGGTGCCGGCCCAGGAGTCGGCCCCGCGCATGAAGGAGACCGGCCCCGACGCGGTGCCGCCCTTGCTGAGCTGCTCCATCGAGCCGCGGATGTTCGAGAGGTTGATGCCCGACCCGGAGCCGCCGCGGAAGATGCGGCCCTCGCGCGTGTTCCAGTCGAGGATCGAGTCCATCGTGTCCTCCACCGAGAGGATGAAGCAGGCGGAGCACTGCGGCTGCTCCTCGAAGCCGACGTTGAACCAGACGGGCGAGTTGAACGCCGCCATCTGGTGCAGCAGGATGAACCCGAGCTCGGCCTCGAAGGCGTCGCCGTCCTCCGCGGTCGCGAAGTAGCCCCGCTGACGACCCCAGTCGGCGATGGTGCCGGCGACGCGGGTGATCATCTGCTTGACCGAGCGCTCGCGCGTGGGCGAGCCGAGCTGGCCACGGAAGTACTTCTGCGCGACGATGTTCGTCGCGTTCAGCGACCAGGTCGAGGGGAACTCGACGTCGCGCTGCTCGAAGGATCCGACGGACGCGGTGCGAAGCTCCCAGTCGACGGTCTCGAACGGGTGGACTCCGGGCTGCGTGAAATAGCGCCGGACGGACAGCGCCTCACCGCTGCGGACGTCCGTCGCAAGTGCCGTCTGCGGGGTGCTGTCCATCGAATCCTGCTCCTCTCTGTGCCTCCCGATCCTCAGCCGGGACGGCGGCATATCTGTACGTGGGGGTAACAGTGGAGTGTCCGTGTCGGTCCGGACGGAACCGCTGTTGCCGGGGCCTGTCAGAGCGCGATGGACACCGGCGTTATGACCACGTCGAAACTAGCAGCGGGCCAGGTCGGCACGGCCTCGCTGAACGTCGCGTTTTGCGGGTTCTCCGCCGTCGTGCGACGACCGAAATCTCCCGCTGTTTGCGGGGATGAACGAGGACCCGATGCTACCGGACGGCAGCAGCCGTCCAGCGGTCCCGCAGGGGGGTCAGCGACCGAGCCGTACCCAGTCGGTGAAGTCCTGCCAGGTGCCGGACGCCCGCCAGCCCGCCTCGTGGAAGGCGTGGCGCGCACGCGGGAGCCAGGTGGGCTCCCACGCGAGGGTCCGCAGCATCAGCCAGACCAACGAGGTCGCCAGCAGCAGGGCGGCGAGCGTGCCGAGCCCGACGACCGCAGCGGGCAACCCGTCGGACGGTCCCGACGTCGGCTCGAGCTTGGCCGCCTCCAGGACGGCTCCGTCGGCTGCGGCGGGGGCCGCGGCCGGCACCGGAGCGGGCTGCGGGGTCTCGGTGAC
>NZ_JBFIGP010000325.1:0-4007 GCF_041602235.1 Paraconexibacter sp. | reverse complement strand
CTGCACGGCTCGGCGGGCCGCCACCTCCAGGATGTCGGGGGCGAACCGCGCGTCGGCGAGCGAGAGATCGAGGGCCTGGGCGCGCGCGTCGTCGGTGAGATCGACGTCGACGAGATCGACCGTGGCGAACCCGTCCAGGGCCTTGTCGGCGACGGCGCTCTCGACGAGCGCCTCGTCGCGCAGCGCACCCGTGTCCGACCAGGGCGACGCCACGATCGCGGCGTCGAGCTGGTGCACGCCCTCGGTGTCGGACTCGATGGAGGCGAGCGTCCAGCGGCCGTCGCGGTGGGCGAGCGTCCAGTACTCGGCCAGCTGGGTGGTCGCGCTGCTCTGGCCGTTGCGCATGATCGTCTGCCCCCGGTCGGTCACGACCCGGTCGAGCAGGGTGGCGGTGAGCCGGACGCACACGCGGTCCTCGGTGTCGTCGTCGCGGTTGACGATGCCCACGTACTCGACCTCCGGTCCGGACTGCACGTCGACCTTGTTGCGCCAGCCCTTCTTCCGGAAGTCGGCCAGGCGCCGCTCCCACTCGACCATGAGCTCGGCCCCGACCATCGCGCGCAGGCGCGCCACGTCGTTCTCGCTCCAGGCGTGCTGGACGGTGACGAACAGCTCGCGGGCCTGGGAGGTGACGACGTCCGCGGCGAAGTAGGCGTCGTCCTCCGCGGCCTCGGCGCTCGCGCGGACGACCTGGGCGACGCGGGCACGGCGCTTGCGGGACAGCCGGACGGCGCTGACCGCCCCGATCAGCAGGACGATCGCGATCAGCACGAAGATGGCGACCAGGAAGACGGCGCCGCCCGTGCCGATCTCGCCGCTGGACCCGCCGCCCGAGAAGCCGGACCCGCCGCCGCCGGAGAAGCCGCCGCCACCACCGCCGCTGAAGCCGGAGCTGCCGCCGCCCGCGGCGGCGAGGATCGGGGTGAGGAGGGTGAGGGCGACGGTCACACCGCGATGGTCGCAGTCCGCGCCGTCGGGCGGCAACCGGGGACCGTCGATCACGCCCGGGCGCGGAGCTCGGCGAGGGCCGCGCGCTGCCGGCGCGTGACGTACAGCGCCAGCCGCCGGCGCTCGTCGGCGCTCAGCCGCTCCCAGTGCACGCCGGCGAGCCCGGCCTCGTCGATGCGGGTGACGCGGCCACGCGTGTCGAACAGCGTGCCGGGTCCGAGCTCCAGCACGAGGCGCAGCCGCTCACCCTCACGCAGGCGCTCGGCACCGCTCACGAGCGTGCCGCCGACGGAGAGATCCCGGGTGCGCCCGTCGAGCCAGCCGACCCGGAATCGCTCCGGGACCAGCGTCACCGGACGCACGACCGCCACCCGCTGGAACGCGCGGCGCTGGGTCTCCGGGGCATGGGGGTGGACGGCCGTGTAGGCCGCGACTCCCGTGACGCCGCGGGGTGCGGCCGGGGGCACCTCGGTCGACCGCGCGGCGGCGAACACGATCTGGACGGCGTCGTCGCGCAGGCGGCCGAGGGCGTCGAGGCTGCGGACGAGCCGCCCCTCCACCCGCGCGCCCGTCCCGTCGGATGCGGCGCGGGCGACGCAGGGACGTCCGGCGAGGTACCGCGCCGGCACGGGACCCGAGAGGATCGCGAGCTCGGCAGCTCCGGCGACCGCGCGGAGCACGACCGTCTCGAACGAGCCGATGCCCGCGACGTCGAGGCGCACCTGCTCATGGGCCGTGACGGTGCGCTCCCATGGCCTCATGTCCCCCGGGTGATCGGCCGGGACGCCCGCGACCTGAGCGCCGCCTAGGATCCCCGACGGGATGACGACGATCGACGAGCTCACCGACCAGATCGACACGGTCATGGGGCCGACCGCGTGGCGGACGGTCGACCAGACGATGATCGACACGTTCGCCGTCCTCAGCGGCGACCGTCAGTGGATCCACACGGACGTGGAGCGGGCCGCGCGCGAGAGCCCCTTCGGCACCACGATCGCGCACGGGAACCTGACCCTCGCGATGGTCGACGGGTTCCGCGACGAGCTCGTGCCGCTGCAAGGCTTCCGGCTCGGGGTGAACCTCGGCTACGACCGGGTCCGGTTCCCGGCGCCCGTTCCGGTCGGGTCCCGTGTGCGCGCCACAGCAGCTCTCGTCGAGGTCACCGACCGCGGGGACGGCTGGTGGCAGCTCGTCCAGCGCTTCACGATCGAGGTCGACGGCTCCGAGCGGCCTGCGTGCGTCGCCGACTCGGTGATTCGCGTCCAGCCGTTGCCGTAGGGTTGATCGTCAGGAGTCCGGGGTATGGGGCGGACACCTACTCTCGAGCCTTGATTCCTGTGGTCGGGGCACGAGCGGGGAACGCATCGGCCAGCGAAGCTGGCGCACGAGCGGTTCATGGACGGGGGTTGGCGTGCCGATGGAACGTAGTGACATGGCGTCAGGACCACATAGTCAGGAGCGAGGGGTGATCGTCGAGGACGTGGGCCTCTCGGGGCGCCGGCGCCTGCGCATCCGCCGCTGGGAGGGCACGGGTCGACCGCTCGTCCTCCTGCACGGGCTGCTCGACGACAGCGAGGGATGGACCCAGCTCGCGCTCGACACCCATCGTCCCTGCATCGCGATCGATCTCCCGGGATTCGGCGGATCCGATCTGCCCACGCGCCCGCGGATCAGCGGCTACGCGGAAGCCGTGGTGGAAGGCCTTGAACGCCTCGATCTCGACGGGTGCACCCTCGTCGGACACTCCTTGGGCGGTGCGGTCGCCACCGCCGTGGCCGAGCGCACCACGGGCGTGCACGCGCTCGCGCTGCTCGCCCCGGCCGGCTACGGGCGGATCGGGCTCTCGGAGTTCGTGACCCTCCCGGGCGTCAAGCACGCGGCATCGGCCGCGCTCCCGCTCGCGCTGGTGAACCCGCTCACCGTCACCGCCGCCTACACCACCTTCGTGGCCCACCGCCGTCTTCCGTCCCGGGACCTCATGGGCCGTGTGCGCCGCCGGGCCTTCAAGTCCGGCCCGGGCGTGGTCGCCGCCACGGAGGCGATCGCCGCGGCGGGACGGTCGAAGACCGGCTTCTCCAAGCGCCCTGTCCACTTCGCCGGTCCCGTGGCCGCGCTGTGGGGCGAGCACGACGCTCTCGTGTCGCCGGCGCACGCCGAGGCGCTGCAGCTCGCGCTCCCGCAGGCGCACGTCGAGATCTGGGATCGCATGGGCCACCACCCGCAGCGCGAGCGCCCGCAGGATCTCACGCGCTTCATCGAGCGCCACGCCGCTCGCGGCCGGGACGCCGCTGCGCGGCCGAACCGGTACCTGCGGGCCGCGTAGCGGTCCGCATCGCCTCCGCGTTCTCGGCGATCCGCGGGGTCCTGGCCCCCAAGGATCCCCGGGGTCGGGAAGGAGCCCCATCGCGGCGCTCGGAGCGCTGCGGGCACGCGACGGACGGTAGGTTCGCGGCATGAAGCTCGCGACGTTCCTGCCGCCCGGCGGCGACCCCCTGGCCGGCGAGGTGCGAGGCGACGCCGTCGTCGCCTTCGACGACGGATCCACCGTCATCGACCGGCTCGCCTCCGGGGACCGCACGGCGGCGGCGGGCGCCGCGTTCTCGCTCGCCGACGTCACCCTCCTGGCGCCCTACCGCCCGCGGATCCTGTTCGGGATCGGCCTCAACTACCGGGCGCATGCGGCGGAGCAGGACCTCGAGCCGCCGGAGTTCCCGATCGTGTTCACGATGTCCCCGTCGAGCGTCACCGGCCCCGCCGGGCCCGTGGTGTGCCCGCCGGTCGTGCGCCGCCTGGACTACGAGGGCGAACTCGCGGTCGTCATGGGCGCCGGCGGGGCGGTGGCCGGCTACGCGGTCGCCGATGACGTCAGTGCCCGCGACCTGCAGCGCCGCGAGCCGCAGTGGACGCGCGCGAAGGGGTTCGACACGGCCTGCCCGTTCGGGCCGTGGGTGACGACCGTCGACGAGGTCCCCGACCCCGGCGCCCTGCGGCTGCGGACCTGGGTCAACGGCGAGCTGCGCCAGGACACGCCCACCTCGGATCTCCTGTTCGACGTGCCG
>NZ_JBFIGP010000324.1:0-4045 GCF_041602235.1 Paraconexibacter sp. | reverse complement strand
GGGTGCAGGGCGTCCAGGAGCCGGACGTCGTGGCCGGCGGTCAGCAGCGCGTCGGCGATGTGCCCGCCGATGAAGCCCGCTCCGCCGGTGATGAGGACGTGGGTCACGGTGTCGGTCCTCCGGGTCGGTCGATGACGTGGATGCCGCGGGCTCCGGAGACGGCGAGCCGGCCGTCGGTCAGCTGCGTGACGCCGTAGCGGCAGTCGTCGTCCAGGACGCCGCCGCGTCGCCAGATCGCCGTGTCGGTCTCGTAGTCGTAGCGGTCCAGGCGGCCGGAGACCACGCCGCAGACCGCGAGCGTCCGCTCGCCGAGCGCGACCACGCCCGAGGCCGCCGTGGTGCCGCGCAGCTCGGTGACCCGATCCGGTGGTCCGCCGCCGGTCGTGCCGCGGGCGATGCGCTCGGGTCGCTCACCGGGCGCGTTGTCGACGACCCAGACGGTCCCGCCGGGGGTGCGGGCGAAGGCGAACGGGTTGTTCCAGCCGAGGGACAGCACCACCGGGGCCTGGTCGGCCGGCCCGTCGGGGTCGAGGGCGAGCAGCTTGCCGTTGGGCGCGTCCGGGTCGGTCACCTTCGACGGGTCCTGCAGGTCGCCGACCCCGATGAGCAGGACGTCGCGGGCGTCGTCGTACAGCAGGTGTCCCCCGGTCGCGAGCGCGGTCCCGACGGGTCCGGTCCAGACGCGGCGGCGGGGGCTCGGCCGCAGGCGCTCCACGACGAGACGCCCGCCGTCCGCCGCGGTGTACGACGCCCAGATCGTCCGCCCGTCGGGCGCCGCCGCGAGCCCGAGCAGCCCGCGCTGCCCACCCGTCGCGAGCGCGAGCCGGGCGAGCACCGGTCCGGTGCGCTGCTCCCGGACGATCCCGCTGGTCAACTCGCCGGTGAGGTAGCGCCCGCCGGGGAGCGCCGCCACCGCGGCCAGGACCGTCCCCTGCGCGGGCGGTCGCTGGGCGCCGGTGGTGGTGCGGGGCTGCGGGGAGCCGACCGACTCGGGCGCATCGCTCCCGCCGCACCCGGCGCCGAGGGCCGCGAGCGCGACGGCCAGCGCCACGGCCGGCGTGCCGCGACGCGACGTGCCGCGACGTCGCATGCCGCGACGCGGCGTGGCGCGCGACGCGCTCACCACGGCGACCGCGCCCCCAACTGCACCGCGAGACCCAGTGCCGCGGCGGCGCCCAGCCAGGCGCGCGAGCCGCGCAGCGCGCACGTCGCGAGCACGATCCAGGGTGCGAACGGCAGCCAGATCCGTTCGGTCTCGCCGCGGGAGAGCCCCGACAGCGCGGCGGAGGAGAGCGCGACCAGCGCCCCGCCGCAGAGGATCCACGTGCCGCGGTCGCGCAGGCGCGCCAGGCCCACGGCCGCCGCCGGCCCGACGACGAGCGCGAACGCCGCCAGGTCGATCAGCAGGAACTCCAGGTAGGGCCGGCGGGACGCGACCCCGGCGAAGTACAGCTCGCGGGTGGCGGCCAGACCGTCGAACCACCAGAACCCGGCGGCGACGAATCCGAGCGCGACCGCACCGACGCCGAGGCCCGCGACGACGGTGGCGCGCCAGGCTCGGCAGGCCACCGCGACGGCGATGACGACGGCTCCGAGCGGGGCGATGCCGTAGCTCAGGTGCAGCGCCAGGCCGAGCACGACACCGGCCGCCAGGGCGAGCACGTCGGCCCGCACGGCGACGCGGCGGCCATGCGTCGGATCGGTCGGGGTGCCCCGCGCGGTCGCGGCCACGGTGAAGAGGGCGATCCCCACCGCGGCAACCCCGGCGAACAGCCCGTCGGCCGAGGTCCCGAGCCACACCGCGCCGGGGAGCAGGACCAGGAACGGCGCGGTGGCGCGCGCCGCCTGCTCGCCGCCGAGGGCCCGCTGCGCCACCAGGGCCGCCGGAACCATGAGCGCACCGCCCAGGAGGACGAGCGCCGCCGCCCAGCCGCCGCCGCCGAGGCCGATCCCGTCCATGCCCGCGAGCGCGAGGACCAGGCCGGGAGGATGGCCCTTCACGTGCGTCGGGTACGTCGCCAGCACGTCGGTGAACGACGACAGGAAGGCGGTCGGCGACCCGACGCGGTCGACGGCGGCGAGGTACTCGTAGCGCGTCTCGAGCGGTGCGCTCAGCGCGTCGGGACCGTCGGTCAGCGCGAGGGCGACGGTCCACGCCAGCGCCGCGAGCCCGGCGACCACGAGCAGGCGCCGCCAGCGCAGGGTGGCAGCGATCCGGGGGCCCGCCGCGACCGCGATCGGGGCGAACACGAGCGCCGGGACCGCCCACCACGAGAGCCTGATGTCGGCGGACCCGACCAGGGGGGCGTTCCCGATCCGCACCAGGGGGTCGTCCGCGTACAGCGCGCGCCCGACGGCCCCTCCCGCGACGACGACGAGGAGCCAGGCACCGAGCGCGATGGGGTCTCGTCGCGTCGCCCGCATCTGGGCATGCGACGCTAACGACGACATGCGCGTCAACGCGCCAGAACCGCTTCCGTCATCCATCCGTAATGGACGGCCACCTAAGTTCAGTGGGGCCATGCCGGACGTCATCCTTCCAGCGCTCAACGAGGCCGCGGCACTGCCGTGGGTGCTCGGGCGCCTCCCCGAGGGGTACCACCCGATCGTGGTGGACAACGGATCGACGGACGGCACCGGGACGATCGCGGCCGGTCTCGGGGCGCGTGTCGTCCACGAGTCGACCCCGGGGTTCGGGGCCGCGTGCTTCGCCGGTCTCCTCGCCGCCACCGACGACGTCGTCTGCTTCATGGACTGCGACGCCTCCCTGGACCCGCAGCGCCTGCCGGACGTGGCCGACCCGGTGCGCGGGGGCTCCGCGGACCTCGTCCTGGGCGCCCGCGTGCCGGCACCGGGGGCCTGGCCGCTCCACGCGAGGCTCATGAACCGCATGCTCGCGGCAGAACTGCGACGCCGCACCCGCGTGCCCCTCACGGATCTCGGACCCATGCGCGCCGCGCGCCGGGAGCCACTGCTCGCGCTCGGGATCCGCGACCGCCGGTTCGGCTGGCCGCTGGAGATGGTCCTGCGCGCGGCCGACGCCGAGTGGCGGGTCGTCGAGGTGCAGGTCCCCTATCTCGCCCGTGCGGGACGCTCGAAGGTGACCGGGACCGTACGCGGGACGGTCCGGGCGGTCCGCGACATGGGAAGGCTGCTCGCATGAGTGCCGCGAGCACCCTGATCGTCATCGCGAAGGCCCCTCGCCCCGGCCACAGCAAGACCCGGCTGTGCCCGCCCTGCACGCCACGACAGGCCGCGGACCTGGCGCTCGCCGCGCTGCGGGACACCCTCACCGCGGTCCTCCGGACGCCGGGCGTCGATCGCCGGGTGCTGGTGCTGGACGGGACGCCCGGGGCGTGGGTGCCCGCCTCGTTCGAGGTGCTCCCCCAGCGCGGCGACGGTCTCGACGAGCGCCTCGCCGCGGCGTTCGACGACGTCGGCGACCCCGCCCTGCTGGTCGGGATGGACACGCCCCAGATCTCTCCGAGCCTGCTGCGCGCAGGACTCGACGCGCTCGACGCGGACCCGGCGGCGCTGGGTCCCGCGCCCGACGGCGGGTACTGGGCGATCGGGCTGCGCGAGCCCGACGCCGAGGTCTTCCGCGGCGTCCCGATGAGCACCGCCCACACCTGTGCCGCCCAGCGCGCCCGGCTCGACGAGCGCGGACTGTCCTGGGCCGAACTGCCGCTGCTGCGCGACGTGGACCGCATCGAGGACGCCCATGCCGTCGCCGCCCTCGCCCCGGAGGGACGGTTCGCCCGGACCCTCGACGCGCTCGGGGAGGCGCTCGTCCCGTGAGGCGCCCCGGCACGCCTGCGGTGGACACCGTCCCGCGCCGCCCGGCGGACCTCTACGCGCGCGGGCTCTCCGGCGCCGCCTCGCGGCTCCTCCTGCGGCACGAGGACGGGACGACCAGACCGGTCCCGCTGGCGACCTGGATCGGCGCGGTGACCCCCGTCGACCGCCGGGTGATCGAGCGTCTCCACGGCCCGGTCCTCGACGTCGGCTGCGGCCCGGGCCGGCACGTCGCCGCGCTGCAGCGCCG
>NZ_JBFIGP010000323.1:0-4058 GCF_041602235.1 Paraconexibacter sp. | reverse complement strand
CGAGAGCGAACCAGGTCAGCACCGTCAGGACCACGATGCGGCCCTCACGGGGTCGGCGGCGCTCCGCCGCGCGCGCGGCGAGCTCGGCGCCCGCGGCCGCGCCGCCCACGAGCAGGGCGACCGCGCCCGCGCCGCGCCGGTGCGCGTCGGCTGCCGGTCCCCCGATCAGCCCCCGCTCGACCCGCGCCGCCACCGCACCGAACCCGGCGACCGGATGTCCGCGCCGCGGATCGCCGAGCAGCGCGTCCGCGCCGAACCCCGCGAGCAGGCCGACCGCGCTCATGTCCCCACCGGCACGTTCATCCCGGCCACGGTCCATCGCGCGTCCCAGCCGTGGAGCTCCACCGCGTGCAGCGGCGCGATGTCCACCCGCCAGAAGGCCTCGATCGGCGCTTCGAGCGCATGGACGACGGCGGCCTTGATCACCCCGCCGTGCGTCACCGCGAGCAGCCGCCCGTCGTGCGACGCCTGCCGGTCGAGCCAGTCGCCGACCCGCCCGAGCAGCACCCGCAACGACTCCCCGCCGTGCGGCGCGGCGTCGGCATCCCCCATCCAGGCGGCAACCACGTCGGGCTCCGTGGCGCTGACCTCCTCCAGCGACCGCCCGGCCCACGACCCGAAGTCCGCCTCGCGCAGAGCGACGTCGGTGACTGCTCCCGAAAGCCCGAGCAGCTCCGCCGTCCGCCGCGCCCGTGCCAGCGGGCTGCAGGCCACGCCGTCGCGGGCCCAGCCGGCGGCAGCCACCCCGGGGGCGGCCACCCGCGCGTCCGCCTCGCCGGCCGCGTCGAGCGGCTCGCCCTCCACCGGGAACGCAGCACCGCGGACCGCGGCGGTCCGGGCGTGACGCAGGAGGACGAGGCGTCGCATAGGACGGTCAGGCCGCGGCCCGCACCGGCGTCCGCACGGCGGAGACCTGTCGCGCCGCCCGCTCCGCGGCGATCCCGTAGCCGATCCCCAGCGCCGACCAGAACACGGCCTGCGTGCCGAGCGATGACAGCCGGAACTTCCACAGCAGCGACGCCGGGAAGTTGGCGGGCACCTCGTCGACGTCCGGCAGCGCGACCACCAGCACCAGCACCAGGCCGGCGAAGGTGAGCAGCATCGCGACCGGCCGGCGCCACGGCTCGCCCGCACCGCCGCGCTCCGCGATCCGGCCCACCCGCACGGCCGCGAGCACCGCGAGGGCACCGCCCACCAGCAGCGTCAGGTAGAGCCACGTCCGCTCCCCGATCGTGTCGGGATCGCCGACCGCCGGCGGGTTCGCCGGGTACTTGATGAACGGGACGAGCGCGAGCGCGACGAACGCGGATCCGGCGACGAGCACCGAGAGATGCCAGTCGCTGCGCGGCCGGCCGCGACCGCGCACGAGCAGGAACACGGCGCTGAAGATCACGCCCATCGCGATGCCGTACGCGACATTCCCCAGGAACAGCCCGCCGCGCTGCGCCTCGCGCGACACGACGAGGTCGGAGATGTGCGCGGGGATGAAGGTCAGCGACGCGTGCGCCGCCGCCTTCGACTCCTCGATGTCGATGGCGTCCTGCACCAGTGGCTCACCCACGAGGAACGCGAACAGACCGGCCAGCAGGCCGGCGATCACGCCGAGAGCGAGCCCCCGGCGGACGGGGGCCCAGACCATGTCGGCCTCAGCCGATCAGTGGCACGGGACGCCGAGCAGGTGCCGGGCGTCATGGACCAGTTCGTGCAGGAGCGTGCCGGTCTGCGAGACCGCGCCCTGGTCGAACTGGACGATGTGGACGAGCAGCAGCATCGCGAGAGCGGCGAGCAGTGCCGGAGCCAGGTCGCGGAGCGGGACCGGCGTGGTCGTCTGGGTTGCGTTCATGTGGGCCTCCCGGGATCTGAGCGTCCCGAATCGATGGGCCGTGGCGGGCGGAGTGTCCTGGCTCCCGGATCGCTGCTCGCCTCGCCTTCCAGCCCATCAGGGCCGTGGCTTCGTGAGGTTCGCTCCCCGGACACAGTGGCGCGACCGCCCCGGATTTCAACCGGGTTCCTGCGCGCCGCCACGAGTACGCCGGCCAACCTAGCGGACGGGCGCCGCCGATGCCAGCGCGGCGGGTGTCGCTCCGGCGATGACGTACTCTGCGCCCCCCGTGTCGTCCTCCGACGCCTTCCTGCGGCCGCCGACCCCGGCGGGATTCGACCCTTCGCGGGCAGCGGAGCGTGCCGCCGACCCCGAGGCCTGGCGGTACGCCGACGACGCTCTTGAGGTCGTCCACCGCGTCATCGCAGAACGCCGCGATATCCGGCGCTTTCGTCCCGATGCGGTCCCCGACGACGTGCTCGGGCGGGTGCTTGCAGCGGCCCACCGCGCACCCTCCGTCGGGCTGATGCAGCCGTGGCGATTCGTCGTCGTCCGTGACGTGGCGACGCGCAGTTCGATGCGCCGCCTGTGTCAGCGCGAGCGCCTGCGCCAGGCCGAGCGGTTCGACGAGCGCGCCCGCCATTTCCTGGACCAGAAGATCGAGGGGGTCGTCGAGGCGCCGCTGGGGGTCGTCGTCTGCTGCGACCACGGCGACCCGGGCGCGAACGTGCTCGGTCGCGGGACGATCCCGGAGACCGACGTCTACTCCACGGCCTGCGCGATCCAGAACCTGTGGCTCGCCGCGCGCGCCGAGGGCCTGGGGGTCGGCTGGGTCAGCTTCTACCGCCCGCGCGACCTGCGCGAACTGCTGGGGATCCCGGAACGCGTGGAGCCGATGGCCTGGCTGTGCCTCGGCTGGCCGGACGAGCGCCCGGTGCGCCCCGGCCTGGAGGCGGCCGGGTGGGCGACTCGCCTGCCGCTGGATGACGTGGTGATGCAGGAGTGCTGGGACCCGGAGGCGCCCGTCAGCGCGAGCGCCACGGGGAACCCCGGCCCCGATCGCGTCGCCGCGGCCGCGGCGCGCGACCGCTTCGACGCGCTCGTGGCGCCCGGCGGGAGCCTCGGAGCGCTGCATACGCACGTCGAGCGCTGGGCCGCCGTGACCGGTGCCGCGCCACCGCCGGGCCTGCGCGCCGGCGTGCTCGTCTGCGCGGCGGATCACGGCCACGTCGACCGCGGGACGAGCCTCTTCGACGACACCGTGACCACCGACATCGTCGCCGCGACCGCGCGGGCCGAGACCGCCGTCGCGGTGCTCGCCGCAGCGAGCGGACACGAGTTGCTCGTCGCCGACCTGGGGTTGCGGGGGGACCGTCCGGACGGTGTTGCGGACTGCCGTGTCGCCGACGGCACAGCCGATCTCGTCATCGGTGATGCGCTGACAGCCGAGCAGCTCGACGCGGCCTGGCGGGCCGGCGAGGAACTCGCCGGCGACCTGATCGCCCGCGGCGTCGACGCCCTCGTGCTGGGCGAGATCGGGATCGGCAACACGACCACGGCGTCCGCGCTCGCGGCGCTGCTCGGCGTCGCCGAGCCTGCCCGGCTCGTCGGTCGCGGAACCGGCACCGATCACGCCGGGATCGTGCGCAAGACCGCGGTCGTCCAGGCGGTGCTCGACCGCGCCGGATCCCGCCTCCCCGTCCCCGGCCGCGAGGCGCTCCGGCGCGCCGGCGGGCTCGAGCTCACGGCGCTCGCAGGGGCCGCGACCGCGGCCGCGCACGCCCGCATCCCGGTGGTGCTAGACGGCTTCGCGACGAGCGTCGCCGCGCTCTGCGCGGTCCGCGAGGATCCGCTCGTCGCAGACGTGCTCTTCGCCGGTCACCGCTCCGCGGAGCCCGCCCACGCCCTCGTCCTGCAGGAGCTCGGCCTCGAGCCGCTGCTCGATCTGCGCCTGCGGCTGGGGGAGGCATCGGGCGCCCTGCTCGCCCTCCCGCTGCTCGCCCAGGCCGGCCATCTGCACCGGCAGATGGGGACGTTCGCCGAGCGCTGACCGCCGCGATACGCAAGAACCCCCACGTGCCGGGAGATCTGGCCAAGCCCTCCACCGGACTCGAACCGGTGACCCCTTCCTTACCATGGAAGTGCTCTACCAACTGAGCTAGGAGGGCGTGGCGGGCAAGGATAGCGGCCCTCGCGTGAGGTCGCGCCCCGACCGCCCACCGGGGGCGTAGGCTGG
>NZ_JBFIGP010000322.1:0-4069 GCF_041602235.1 Paraconexibacter sp. | reverse complement strand
GTCCGGCTGCCCGCCTGCGCGTAGTCCCAGGCGGCGGCGCCGCCGGTCGGCTCCGTGACGAGGGACTGGCCCTTCCCGGACGACGACATCACCGGCTTCACGACACAGGGCACGCCGAGCGCCGCCACGGCGGCGTCGACCTCCTCCGCGGTCGCGCAGAACCGGTAGGGGGAGGTCGGGAGACCGAGCTCCTCCGCGGCCAGGCGTCGGATGCCCTCGCGGTCCATGGTCAGCCGCGCCGCGCGGGCCGTGGGTGTCACGCGGAGCCCGCCCCGCTCGAGGTCGACCAGGACCTCGGTGGCGATCGCCTCGATCTCCGGCACCACGTGCAGCTCCGCGCAGGGCCGTTCCCGCTCCTCGGCGAGCACGGCCCGCAGCGCCGCCGGGTCGGTCATGTCGACCACGTGCCAGCGGTGGGCGACCTGCATGGCGGGAGCGCCCGCGTAACGGTCCACGGCCACGACCTCCGCGCCGAGCCGCATCGCCTCGAGGGCGACCTCGCGACCCAGTTCACCACTGCCCAGGAGGACCAGGCGGGTGGCGCCGCTCGTCCCGGGGGTTCCGATCGTCATGTCGTCGCTCATGGGCGCTGCGATGATGCCACGGACGGTCTGGTCGCTACCCTCGCAGCGTGCGGCTCGCGGCCATCTCCGACGACATCTCGACCTTCTTCGATGCGGTCGGCGAGTTCTTCGGGAGTCTGGCCGAGGTCCAGCCGGGGCCGCTGGCGATCGGGCTGCTGTGCTTCGGGATCTACCTGTCGCTGCGGGCCCGCGCGTTCTTCCACGTCCTCCGGGCCGCCTACCCGACCGAGCGCATCGAGTACCGGCGGATCTGGGGCGCCTACGTGGCCGCCTACGGGTTCAACAACGTCGTGCCCGCGCGTGGCGGCGACGTCATCAAGCTGTTCCTCTCGCGCACCTCGGTCCCGCGGTCCAGCTATCCGGCGGTCGGCGCGGCGTTCTTCGTGGAGGGCGTCTTCGACGCGACGATGGGCGTCTTCATCCTCACGTTCGCGTTCACCCAGGGCGTGTTCCCCAAGCCCCCGGACTTCTCGAAGCTGGGCGCTTTCGACCTCAGCTTCTTCGCCAGCCACCCGCGCTTCACGCTGTTCTTCCTCACCGCGCTGGGGGTGCTGTCCCTGGTGCTGTTCGCGGTGCTCTCGCGTCGCGTCCAGGCCTTCTGGGAGCGGGTGCAGCAGGGCCTGACGATCCTCTACGACCGGCCGCGGTACTTCCGCGAGGTCTGGATGGTCCAGTTCGTCGGCTGGCTGTTCCGGTTCACCGCGTTCTTCTTCCTCCTGGAGGCCTTCAACATCGGCGGGTCGGTCAAGAACGTGCTGCTGGTGCTCGGCGTGAACGCGGTCGCCGCGATCGTCCCGTTCACGCCCGGCGGTGCCGGCGTGCAGCAAGCGTTCCTGGTGAAGGTGTTCGGGGCGGGGGCCGTCGCGTACTCCGTCGGACAGCAGATCGCGATCGCGACGTTCAGCCTCGCACTCGGATTCATCGCGCTGGTGACGATCTTCCGCTTCCGCTCGTTCAAGGAGGTCATCGCCGCCGGGCGCGAGGCGCGCGCGGCGGAGGCGGCCGCCGAGGGGTTCCCGGTCGAACCCGACTTCGACAAGGACGCGCGCACGCGACGGCTGGACGAGCCCCGGGAGGACCGGCGGCGGCGCCGCGCCGAGCGTCGCGCCTCCGGCAGGCGCTGAGGCCGGGGCGGGCCGGACTACTGCAGGCCCTGGCGGGCCTCGCGCACCAGCGTGACGGCCTCCGGGAAGACGACGGCCATCACCTGCCGGATCTGCTGCGCCTGCTGCTCGGCCGTGCCCTGTACGTTGATCCGATTGACGGCCGCGACCGTCATGTCGACGGCGAGCTTGATCGCGTTGTCGGCCCAGGCCAGGCGCTGTTGGCCCTGCATCTGGTCCGCGAGCTCGGCCATGCGCTTCTGAAGCTCGTCTGGGTCGCCGAAGAGTCCACCGAAACCTTCCATAACCAGATCGTCGCACATGCGTCACCTCGCCCTCAGCGCTTGCGTGGCGCTGGTCGTCGGCTGCGGCGGTGGTGATTCGCCGTCCGGCGGGGGGACGCGAGCACCGGGCACGACCACTGCCGACCGGGGCGCGACGACGGACGGGTCCGGGGGCGGCGGTCCGCTCGTCGCCACGCTCGGGGACTCGATCACCGCCGGAGCCCCGCTCTACGACCCGGACCCGGCGGTGCGCGCGCAGATCGGACCGGCGCTCGACGAGCGCTCGCAGTACCAGTACTGGCTCCGGCGCTCGCAGCCCGGTGTCCGGATCCGGAACTGCGGCGTCTCGGGCGAGCGGACCGACGAGATCGCCCAGCGCCTGGACGCGTGCGTGCGCGGCGCTCAGGTGCTCATCGTGCAGGGAGGCGTCAACGACATCGCCCAGGATCGCCCGGTGCCCGACATCGCCGACGACCTGCGGTCGATGATCCGGGCGGGCACCGAGCGGGGTCTGCGGGTCGCGGTCGTCGAGTTGCTCCCGTGGAACAACGGCTTTCCCGCGGCGGCGCCGTTCGTCGCGGAGCTCAATCGCCGCATTCGCGGGATCGCCCAGGACGAGGGCGTCCCCGTCTACTCCTGGTACGCCGCGCTGGAGGACCCCGAGGCGCCCGGGCGCATGCGTCAGGAGATGACGATCGACGGGGACCATCCCTCGGTCGCCGGATACCGGAGGCTCGCGGAGACGATCACGCTGCCGCGGTGAGGGTGGCTCAGCGCCGCCGTGCGAGGACCGCGACCGTGCCGCCGCGGTGGGCCAGCCCCGCCGCCAGTTCGACGGCGGCGGCGGCGGGCAGGAGGGGGAGCGCCGCGAGCGTCGGCACCAGATCCGCGGGACGGGTCCGGGCGTTGCGCTTGAGCGCGTGGTAGAGCCACGACGTCGTCGGGGTGACGCGTGAGACCAGCGACAGCCACAGGCCGAACGGGTTGTGCTCGAGCAGGACGTGGTGCTCGCGGACGATGTCGAAGTCCTCGCGGCGCAGGAGGGCGCGCAGCCCGCGGGCGGTGAAGTGCGTGTGGTGTCGCGGCAGGTCCAGGTGCCACCAGCGATCGCCACCCAGCCGCGCCTGCCAGCTGGACAGGTTCGGGACGCCGATCAGCAGGACCCCGCCGGGGCGCAACCACGACCGCAGCACCCGAAGGGTCGCCGCCGGATCCTCGACGTGCTCGAGCACGTGCCACAACGTCACGACGTCGACCGAGCCGGACGCGACCGGAGCGTCCTCGATCCCGGCCCGCATGAGCCGCACGCCGTAGCGGTCGCGGGCGTGGTCGACGCCGCGCGCGGAGGGCTCGATCCCGGTCGCGTGGTAGCCCGCGTCGCGTGCGTGGGCGACGAACCGGCCGCGGCCCGCGCCCGCGTCCACGAGCGTCGCGCCGGGCGCGACCACCGAGCGCACCAGGCGCAGGCGCTGGGCGTCGTACGCCCGCTGGATTGGCGCCACGAGCCGCGCGCCGATCGGCAACGTGGGTGCGTAGGCGCCGGTCTCGTGCAGGTCCGGGACCTCGGGGGCCGCGGACGCTTTCGGTCCGGTGTGGGGCGCCGACACCGTGATCGCCGTGCCGCAGGCCACGCAGCGCTCCATGGCGACCGGGGGCATCCCGGGCTCCCCGGCCCGGGCGGCGCGCCACGGGACCGCCGGAGCGCCACAGGCGGGGCAGTGCGCCGGGCTCACGCCACCTCGTACCGGATCCCGTGCGGCGCGAGCGCGTCGAGGAACGCGGCGGGATCGTAGGCCTGTGCGGGAGCCAGCCCGCCGGCGCGGTCGTACCCGGCGGCGGCCATGATCCCGGCGGCGTGACTCGTCGTGACAGCGGTGATCCCGTAGATGTCGGTGCCGTGGAGCACGCCGCGCCGGGAAGGTGACCCGTCGGCGGGGACGGCCTCGGCGACGAGGGTGTACGCGGCAGCACGCCGCTCGTCCTCGGCCGGGCCGGGGGGCAGCCGGTCGATCGCCCGATCCAGCAGGCGCCGGACCGGGGTGCGCAGGAGCAGCGCGATGCCGGGCGTGAGTGCCGGCACCGCGCGGGCCATCCGCGG
>NZ_JBFIGP010000321.1:0-4078 GCF_041602235.1 Paraconexibacter sp. | reverse complement strand
TTGGCGACCTGCTCGATCGTCGTCTTCTCATCACGGCCCCGAGCGACGCGCACGACGTCCTCACGGAACTCTCTAGGGAACGGCTTGGGCACAGCGACATCCTTTCAACCGGTCTCACGACCAGCCAGATCAGGTGTCACCTACTCGTGCAGCAGACCCCGCCGTCATCTACGCGCGCGTCAGTTCGGCCAAGCAGGCCGAGAAGGATCTCTCGCTGCCCGCGCAGATCACGGCCTGCGCCAAGAAGGCAGAGCACCTCGGTGCCGAGGTCGTCGAGGAGTTCGTCGAGCGCGGTGAGTCCGGCACCACCGCCAACCGCCCGGCGCTCAGGCGCATGCTCACGCAACTGCAGGCCGGCAGCATCGATTACGTCATCGTCCACAAGATCGACCGGCTGGCGCGGAACCGGGCTGACGACGTGGCCATCGTGATGGCCATCCGCAAGACCGGAGCGCAGTTGGTGTCGGTCAGCGAGAACGTCGACGAGACTCCGAGCGGCCTGTTGCTGCATGGCGTCATGAGCTCGATCGCCGAGTTCTACAGCCGCAACTTGGCGAACGAGGTCATGAAGGGCACGAGGGAGAAGGCCAAGCAGGGCGGTACGCCCTACCGGGCGCCGATCGGCTATCTCAACACTCGCGTAATCATCGAAGACCGCGAGGTCCGCACCATCACGGTCGACCCCGAGCGCGCCCCGCTCATCACCGAAGCCTTCCTGCTCTACGCCACCGGCCAGTACGCGCTCTCCGAACTGGCGGCCATCCTCGAAGCCAAGGGGCTGCGCTCGCGCGCTCGGCGCAGCAACGTCCCCAAGCCGCTGGGCGTCAACCAGCTGGCCAAGCTGCTTCGCAGCCGCTACTACGTCGGCATCGTCGAGTACGCCGGCAAGACCTACCAAGGCCGGCACGAGCCGCTGATCGACGCGATCACCTTCCAGACGGTGCAGGAGGTGCTCGACGCCAAGCGCCAGAGCGGCGAGCGCTCTTGGCGCAACCACCACTACCTGCGTGGCAGCGTCTACTGCGCCGAGTGCGGCGGCCGACTGTTCTTCACGCGAGTGCGAGGCAACGGCGGCTACTACGACTACTTCGTCTGCCGCGGACGCCAAGAGCACACCTGCTCGCAGCCAAACCACCGCGTCGGCGCCGTCGAGACCGCCATCGAGCGCTACTACGCCACCGTGACGCTCCCAGAGGAGACCCGGCAGGCGATCCGCGACGCTGTCATCGCCCACGTCAACCACCTGGCCAGCGCCGCCGAGATGGAGATCAAGGAGGCCAAGGCCACCGAGATCCGGCTTGCCCGCGAAGAGCGCAAGCTGCTCGCCGCCCACTACGCCGATCGCATCAGCGACGCCCTGTTCGCCTCCGAGACCGACCGCATCAGCCGCGAGCGCGCCGCCGCGCAGAAGCTCGTCGAGACGCTCGAAGTTCCCTACCAAGAGGCTCTGAAGAACCTCGACACCGCGCTCGAGCTGCTCGACAACGTCCAGGCCGCCTACCTGATGGCCAGCGACCAGGAGCGGCGCCTGTTCAACCAGGCCATCTTCAAACGCCTCGAGATCGCCAGCGAAGACGTCAGCGGCAGCGAGCACGCCGAGCCATTCGGTGACCTCCTCGACGGCGACTTCTTCGCCGCCCTCAACGCCGCAACGCCGCACGTCCGCGCACCAGGCGCCAAGCCCCGCTACCAGCCGGTTCCGGCAGGAACCGGCCGCCAACGCGCCTCCCAGGCGCCCGTCCTGGCCTGCGCCGGAGCAAGCCCGGGGCGCCCAGGAAAGCAAGAACCCCCACGGCAGTTTCCTACCGTGAGGGTTCTCACCTCGAATCAATGGTGCGGATGAGAGGACTCGAACCTCCACGGAGTTGCCTCCACGGCGACCTGAACGCCGCGCGTCTACCAATTCCGCCACATCCGCAGGGCGAGGCGCGACGATAGCGCAGCGGCGGGCGGACGTGATCTCTCGTCACTCCCCAACCAGAGGCTCGGAGCGGCGTTGGTGGTGGTATGCCGACCCGACGAGGTGCTCCGATGCGCTCACCCCGACGCCCGACCCCCCAGGTGCACGTCGCGGCAGGTCCGGCCGCGACCGCGGCCTCCTGACGACGAGATGGCGATGGACGTGCTCGACGCGAACGGACCGACATGGGCTGCGCTCGCGGCGGTGTCGCCGCACCGCGCCGTCGCGCGGTGCTCTGCTACCCTCACCGCGCCGTCCGAGCCGCCATCGTCTAGGGGACTAGGACGCCGCCCTCTCACGGCGGAAACCGGGGTTCGAATCCCCGTGGCGGTACTCACGAAAGCCCTGCGCATGCAGGGCTTTCGCTGTTTCACGGTCACGGCGGCGCCTGGCCCACGCATGACGGAGGAGGTGGCGGCGGCCCCCGTCAGTGGCCGCTGAGCGAGACCTCGTCCGACAGCCGCACTCCGGGTGTTCCGTGCAGGGATCCACGTGCCCTGCGCGAACATCTTTGCTTGCCGTTACTCCAACTTTCGTCTACCCTCGCACTTAACGGGGAGTCGAACGTCACGGAGTTGATGATGGGCAGGGACGTAGGATCCACCCCCAGGCAGGGTCACAGCAGGGTTCGTGTACGAGCCCGCCGACTCGTTGCCACGTGGGCGCTGAGCGTAGGAGCTGTCGGGCTGTTCGCCGGCGCTGCGCAGGCCGCCCCCTGCCCCCCCGCCGTCACCTCCGAGGTGTTCGCCGCGTGGGGCGATCCGGACCCGTACCGCCTGATCCCAGGCGGAGATTTCGAGGGTTCACTGGTCTGGAACCTGTCGTCGGGAGCGGGCCTGTTCGCGGAGAACAGCCCGCTCGGCACGGTGCCTGCCGGGCAGCGGTCGGTGCGGATCACGAACCAGGGGTCGATCACATCCCCCGCGTTCTGCGTCGACGCCGACCATCCCTGGATGCGCTTCATGCTGCGCTCGCGGGGCACCAACGGCAAGACCGACCTGCGGGTCGAGGCGCTGTGGACGGCGCCCGACGGCGGCCAGGGTGTCGCGACGCTCGGTAACGAACGGGCCCGCGGAACCACGACCTGGGACGCGTCGTCGAAGCTCCCGCTGTCCTCGAGGCTGCCCATTCCGAGCGGAGGCTCGCTCGACGTCCGGATCCGCCTGTCCGATCCCGGGAACGACAGCGACTGGCTGATCGACGACGTCTACGTCGATCCGAGAGCGAGCCGCTGATGCCCCGCCGACTCGGACGCCGGCCCACCGCGGTCCTGGCGGGTTCGCTCGCGCTCGCGGTCGCGGGGCTCGTCCCGGCGGCCGCCTCGGCCGATCCGTGCCCGGACGCGAAGTCCTCCCAGGTCTTCGCGAAGTGGGGTGACGAGGACTACTACTCGCTGGCGCCAGGCGGCGACTTCGAGAACGCCTTGACCTGGACGACCTCCGGCAGGGTGAAGCAGAGCGACGAGAACAACCCGTTCGACCTCAGCGGGCCGGGCCGTTCCTCCGTGTACCTCGGGGCAGGGGGCAGCGTCACATCGCCGCCGATCTGCGTGGACACCACGCGTCCGTTCCTGCGGTACGTCACCCAGAGCGCGTGGACCCGGGGCGCGACGAGCCTCCAGGTCGACGCGTTGTTCACGGTCGGCGGGAACCAGACCGCCGTGACACTCGGGTCCATCTCCTCCAAGGGGTACGACGACTGGGGACCATCGCCCCAGGTGCCGCTCGCAACCAAGTTGCCCGTCGAGGCCGGCGCGTCCCTCGACGTCAACCTGCGGTTCTCCGTCGGTGGTGACTCCGGAGGCTTCAAGGTCGACGACGTCTTCATCGACCCCAGAGCGAGTCGCTGATGCCGCGCCGTCTGGGGCGGTCGGGCACGCGGCAGGTCGCCACGGGGACCTTGCTGGTCACGATCGCGTTCGCGGCCGCGCCCGCGATGGTCCACGCCGCCGGATGCCCCGACACGGAGGCGGCACCCGTGTTCTCGCAGTGGAAGGATCCCGATCTCTACTCCCTCGCGCCCGGCGGGGCGTTCGAGGGCGACACCGGATGGATGCGGACGGGAGACGCGACGCTGCACCCCGAGAACAACCCGTTCGGGCTGAGTGGCCCCGGGTCC
>NZ_JBFIGP010000320.1:0-4089 GCF_041602235.1 Paraconexibacter sp. | reverse complement strand
TGGACTCGATGGCGGACCAGGTCAATATCCATGAGGCGAAGACCCAATTCTCGCGCTTGGTGGAACGCGCGGAGCACGGCGAGGAGATCGTCGTCGCACGCGACGGCCGTCCGGTCGCCAAGCTGGGTCCGCTCTCCACGGTCGGCGCGCGTGGTGCGCGACGCCAGCCAGGACGCTTCGCTGGCCAGATCGAGATCGGGGCGGACTTCGACGCGCCGCTGCCCGACGACATCGCCGACGCGTTCGGTGCTTGAGGCATGCGACTGCTGCTCGACACGCACGTGCTGTTGTGGTGGTGGGCGAACAGCCCGCGATTGGGCGGGACGGCTCGCGAGGCGATCGCGACGAGCGACGACGTCGCGGTCAGCGTCGCCAGCATCTGGGAGATCGAGATCAAACGCGCGCTCGGGCGCCTCACGGCTCCGGCAGACCTCCTAGCTGGCGCAGCCGACGACGCGTTCGGGGTGCTCGCGATCGACGGCCCGCACGCGGTCCTCGCCGCCCGTCTTCCGCAGCACCATCGCGATCCGTTCGATCGCGTCCTCGTTGCCCAATCCCGAATCGAGCAGCGCGTGCTCATCACGGCGGACCAGATGATCACGGCCTACGACGTCGATCACCTCACGGCGTGACAAGCTAAGCCTGATTGTCCGCCACGGCGCCGCCGCTCAATAGCGCTCGCGCGAGAAGCGAGAGCTGGGCTGGCTTCTCCTTCCGCGTGTCACCAAGCGCCGTGAGGGGGCGTTAGCGGCGTGGCGAGACGGCAATTGACGCTCGGACCGGCAACGTCTAGTCAGGCCTAGCTAGAAGCGGTACGGTGTCTCGACCATGACCCAGGTCGGCATGCACGAGGCCAAGACCCAGCTCTCCCAGCTGGTCGCCCGCGCTGAAGCGGGTGAGGACATCGTCATCGCCCGACACGGGAGGCCGGTGGTGCGGCTGACGCCTGTGACCCCCACGTCCTCGATGGCGGCCGTCCGCGGCGCGCTGCGCGGGCAGATCACGTTCGCCGACGACTTCGACGAGCTCCCGGAGGGGTTCGACGATGCGTTCGGCGGCGCGCCGTGAAGCTGTTGCTCGACACCCACTCCGCCCTCTGGTGGGTGTCAGGCGACGAGCGCTTCGGCCCCACGGCGGAACGTCTCATGCTCGACCCCGACGCCCAGGTGCTCCTCAGCGCGGTGGTCGTGTGGAAGATCACCGTCAAGCAGACGGTCGGCAAGCTCACCGCGCCGCCGACGTGGAGCGAGGCTCTGCTCGCCGGCGGTGCCACCGAGTTGCCGATCACTCTCAGGCACGCCGCGAAGGTCAGTGACCTTCCCGACCACCACCGGGACCCGTTCGACCGGTTGCTCGTCGCCCAGGCCCTGGTCGAAGATGCGACTCTTGTCTCTCGGGACTCCGCGCTGCACCCCTACGGGGCAGCCATCGCTTGGTGACCCTCTCGCCAGCCGCGCCTACCCCGCCATCCCCTCCCGCAGTCGCGCCACGAGCCGCTCCGGCTGCGCAACTCCGACCGTGAGCTCGGGATGGCGCAGCAGGCCGAACGGGTCCATCCCGCGGACCGGGGTCGCGAAGGTGATGAGGACCCCGCGATCGCCGTTGGGCGTGAAGGACAGACCGCGGTCGGTGATCGCCAGGCGTGCGGGGCCGGCCGTCTTGAAGAAGCGGTAGGGACCCGTGATCTCGACGCTCGTGATGTTGCTCAGCGGCGTCCTCACGCGCCAGCGCCCGTAGCGCGCGTTCAGGTGCGTGTCGGTCACCTCGACCCACGCGGTGTCCGGCCGGACCCCGAACACGGCTCCGGGCTTGCGGTAGGAGGGCGCGAAGGCGAAGTCGAAGCGGTCGGTGCTCATGGCGACGATCCTCGCAGTTGTCGAGGGGCCGCGGCCAGCCCCTCACGCCCGCTGCAGCAACAGCTCCCGATGGCGCTGCTGCAACTGCGCGCTGGGGGTGATGCCCAGCTCGTCGCGCAACAGGCACCGCAGTTCCTCGTAGACGAGCAGGGCCTCGGCGACGTTGCCGTGCGCGTCGAGCGCGTCGATCAGCACGGCGTAGCCGCTCTCGTGGAAGGGCCAGGAGGAGATGAGCGCCCGCCCGGCGCGTTCGGCCGCCGCGACCTCGCCGCCGCCCAGCCCGAGCCCGGCGGCGGCGACGCACTCCAGCGCCCGCCGGCGGATGCTCTCGAGCTCGCGGCGCTCGTCCTGCACCCAGGGCGCCTCGTGCCCGGGAAGCAGACCGCGGGTCGCGGTGTGGAGCGCCACACGGGCTGGACCCCAAGCCTGCGCCCAGTGCCCGGCGGCGACCGCCGACTCAGCACGATGAACGGCCGAGGACGCGGCCTCGAAGTCCACGAAGCTGCCCGCCGGCAGGGCGAGGTGCGGCTCGGCCTTGCCGACGAGCAGGTCGGGGCCGAGCACCCGCCGCAGCTTGGAGAGCAGCGAGTTGAGCGCGGCGTCGGCGGCCCGCGGCGCGCCGTCGGGCCACAGCAGGCCGATGATTTGCGAGCGGCTGATCGCCCGGTCGCGGCGCAGGACCAGCAGGACCAGCAGCTCGCGTCCCTGGCGGCCCGGGATGCCCGGGTCGCGACGCTCCCCGTCGCGCAGGACGGCGATGTGTCCGCACACCTGGATGTGCACGACGGGCACCAAGGTTTCGCCAACGTAATGCCAACCGGCGGCGCTCACAATCCTCCGCGGAGGTTCCACCCACCGACAGGAGGTCACGATGAGCAAGGTCGTCAACTGCGAGTGTGGTCAGACGGTGCGCGCCGAGGACGAGGACGCCCTGGTGGCGCAGGTCGAGGCGCACGTCAGCCGCGACCATCCGGAGCTCGTCGGCAAGCTCTCCCGGGAGGACATCGTCGCGATGTCCGAGGAGGCCTGAACGCAGGCTCCGATCAGCCGGCTCGACCGTTCTGCGCGTCGAGCCGGCGTTCGAGCCCGTCGAGGATCAGGTCCAGGCCCCACTCGAACTCCACGGCCGGGTCGTAGCCGGTCTCGGGCAGCTTCTCGGCGATCTCGGCGAGGTAGGGGTACTGGTCCAGGCCGCCGATCTCCTCCGCGCGTCGCCGCGCCGCCTCGCCCGCGCTCTGCGGGGTCTCGAAGTTCAGCGCACGCTCCTGCTGCGCGAACCCGTACACGTAGGCGTCCTGCACCGAGTAGGCGTGGATCGCGAGCGCGAAGGGGAAGCCGGCCTGTCGCAGGCAGCGCATCGTCGCCTCGTGGTGCTCGAGGTTCGCCGGCCCCGGTCGGCGGATCTCCATGAGCCCGATGGCCCAGGGATGACGCGCGAGGGCGCGGCGCACGGAGAGGGCCCGGGCCTTCAGCGCGGGCTTCCAATCGCTGTCCGGTGAGGGGGCCTCGAGCCGCGCGAAGACCGCGTCGATCATGCCGTCGAGCAGCTCATCCTTGCTCGCGAAGTGCTTGTAGAGCGCCATCGGGACGACCCCGAGCTCCTTGGCCAGCCGGCGCATGCTGAAGCCGTCGATCCCCAGCTCGTCGGCCAGGGCCACCGCGGCGTGGAGGACGCGTTCGCGGTTCAACGGGACTCGGTCGGGCGTCATCGCTTGACAAGTGTACACCGTACACCTATCTTGCGACAAGAAGTGTACGCCGTACACCTGTCCGAAGGGAACGTCATGCGCACCACTCGAAACTCCGCCCGCCTCGCCGGCGTGTTCTTCCTCGTCGCAGCGGCTGCCGCCATCGCCGGCCTCGCGCTCTACGACCCCGTGCTCAAGGACGTCGGCTACGTCGCCGACGCCGGCCGCGGGGACACGCAACTCCTGCTCGGAGCCTTCTTCGAGGTCCTGGTCGTCATCTCGGTGATCGGGACCGCCACCACGCTGTACCCCGTGATCCGCCGCCACGGGGAGGGCCTCGCCGTGTCCTACGTGGTCGGGCGCCTGTTCGAGGCCGCGGTGATCGCGGTCGGGATGATCAGCCTGCTCGCCATCGGCACCTTGCGCCAGGACATCCCGGGTGCGGAGCTCGTCGGCGTGGCAAGCGCCCTGGTCGCCGTCCACGACTGGACCTTCCTGATGGGCCCCGGGCTGGCCATCGGCATCAACACCACGCTGCTGGCGAC
>NZ_JBFIGP010000319.1:0-4090 GCF_041602235.1 Paraconexibacter sp. | reverse complement strand
CGTGCCCGTCGCGCAGAACGTGCAGGTGAGCGGGCAACCCGACTGCGACGACAGGCAGACCGAGCGACGGCCGTCCCGGTCGCGCATGAGGACGGCCTCGATGGCGCGTCCGTCATGGGTGTGGAACAGCGCCTTGACGGTGCCGTCGCTGGCGTGCGCCTCCTGCACGAGCTCCAGCGAGGAGAACGGGACCGCGGCGGTCAGGTCCGCCCGCAGGCGCGCCGGGAGGTTCGTCATCTCGTCGTAGCCCGCAGCGCCCTTGGCGGTCCACTCCCACACCTGCTTGGCGCGGAAGGCGGGCTGGCCGAGGTCGGCCAGCGTGCGGTCGAGAAGCGCGAGGTCCACGCACCCATGGTCCCAGTTCCCGCCCGCCCGCGTAGGGTGCGGGGCGTGCGCCTGCAGAAGCACCTGGCCCACGCGGGCGTCGCCTCGCGCCGGGCCTCCGAGAAGATCATCGCCGAGGGGCGGGTGACCATCGACGGCGTCGTGGTGACGGATCCGGCGACCGACGTGACCGGCCAGGAGACGATCACGGTCGACGGACGGCCGATCGGCGCGCCGGCCGAGCAGGTCCGCGTCGTCTACGCCGTCCACAAGCCGGCGGGCGTCGTGTCGACCGCCAAGGACACCCACGGGCGCCCGACGGTGATCGACATGGTCGAGGCTCCCGGCATGCGGCTGTACCCGGTCGGTCGTCTCGACGCGGATACCACCGGACTGCTGCTGCTGACCAACGACGGCGACCTGGCCCAGGTGCTGACGCACCCCAGCCACGAGGTCCGCAAGACCTACCGCGCGAAGGTCGGCAACCCGCCGGTCAAGGAGGCGACCCTGCGCCGGCTGCGCGAGGGCGTGCAGCTCGACGACGGGGTGACGCTGCCCGCGGAAGCGCGAGCGGTCTCCCGGGACGAGATCGAGCTGACCCTGCGCGAAGGCCGCAAGCGCCAGGTGCGGCGCATGTGCGAGACCGTCGGGCACCCGGTGATCTCCCTGCAGCGGGTCGCGTTCGGACCGCTGCGGTTGCACGGACTCGCACCCGGGACCGCACGGCGACTCACCGCCGCCGAGGTCGAGCGGCTCCGGGCGGCGGGACGCCGAGCCTCCCACGCTGGTTGAATCCGGTCCGCATGCGCCTCTTCGCCCTCCGCGGCGCCACCTCGGTGGACCGCAACACCCCGGACGCCATCCTCGGCGCGACCGACTGGCTGATGCGCGAGATCATGAAACGCAACGACCTGACCCCCGAGGCGGTCGTCAGCTGCATCTTCACCCTCACGGCCGACCTGAACGCGGAGTTCCCGGCCGTCGCCGCACGCGCGCTGGGGTTCGACCGGGTGCCGCTGCTGTGCGCCCAGGAGCTCGAGGTTCCGGGCTCGCTCCCGAAGGTCATCCGCGTGCTGATCCACTACTACGCGCCGGAGGGCCACGAGGCCCGGCACGTGTATCTCGGGGAGGCCCGCAAGCTGCGGACCGACCTCGACTCCGCGCAGTAGCCGCGCGGACCTCCCCGGGACGACGGCGCCGCTCCTAGGCGGCCATGCCGGAGTCCTGCCCGGCCTGGGTGACGATCGACTCGATGCCCTGCTGGATCTCCGAGACCATCGCCGACACCTGGGCCGCCGCGGTCTGCACGGTCGTGAACCCGGTACGGGCGGATGTGGTCGCGGTCTCGACGCCGGCGACCTCGGCGACGGCGGCGCTGACGGCCTGCGAGACCTCGTCGAGGGTCTCGTCGGAGTGCTTGCTGTGGTCGCTGATCGCCGCGAGGCTCTCGGCGGTGCGCTGGGCGAGGTTGCCGATCTCGGTGGCGACGACCGCGAAGCCGCGTCCGTGCTCTCCGGCACGCGCCGCCTCGATCCGGGCGTTGAGCGACAGCAGCTTCGTCTGCTCGGAGATCGAGTTGATGTCGCCGACGATCCCGTCGATGTCCTTGAGCTGGGACTTCAGCTGCTCGGAGCGCTCCTGCACCTGGTGGACGGCGTCGCGCATGTGGACGACGGCGCCCCACGCCTGGTCGATGCTCTCGACGCCCTGCTCGGTCGCCGTGACGGCGTCGGTCACGCTGCTGGTGGCCTCCTGCGTCTGGGCCGCGACCTCTTCGCTGGCGGCGCTCAGGGTCTCCAGGAGCGAGCTCAGGCGCCCGTCTCGGGCGTCGATGAAGCTCTGCGCGACGATCGAGACGTCGGTCTGGGTCAGGGTCCGCCAGGCGGCGAGCGCCGCGGTCAGCTCCTCCGGGCGCTCCGAGAGCGCCTGCGCCAGGTGCGACATGACGACGGCGTCGATCTGCACGTAGGCGCCGAGGTAGGCCCCGAGCGGAAGCTGGATGCGGTCGTGGACCTGGCCGATGACGACCCGGTGCTGCGCGGTGCGGTCGTCGTAGACACCCGACCAGAGCGTCTGGACGTAATCCGCGAGGGTGGCCTCGAGGCGCTCGACGGTCGAGTTGCGGTTGATGATCTGGCGCAGCTCGGGCTGCGCGAGCACGTGGTCGTAGAACGCCTCGGTGATCGGCGAGGCGAGCGAGCTGAGCTCCGGCGCGAGCCGGTGGAGCGTCGCGACGTGTCCGGAGTTGAGCCCGGTGTAGTCGACCAGGCGTTGCAGGGCCGGATCCTGGAGGCGGATCGGGGCCGGGGGCGCGGTGGTGGCGGAGGTCATGGGAACGTAGTCGGATGAAAGCCGCGGTCGTTGAGCCGGATCTCGAATCCGATTTCCCGCCGCTACGCTGCCACCGTGGCCATCGAGTTCAGTTCGCGCGTGCAGCGCATTCCCGTCTATCCCGCGGCCAGTGCCTACGCGCTGCCCGAGGACGTCGCGCTGCTGGCGTCCAACGAGTCCCCGGACCCGCCGCTGCAGGCCGTGCAGGACGCGGTCGCGGCGGTCCTGGGCGGTCTCAACCGGTATCCCGATCCGACCAACGCCAAGCTCCGGCGAGCCCTGAGCGACCGCACGGGTGTGCCCGCCCCGCGCATCGCGATCGGCAACGGCAGCTGCGACATCCTGCTGGCGGCGGGCGAGGCGCTGCTGGAGCCCGGGGCGGAGCTGGTGTACGCCTGGCCGAGCTTCAGCGTGTACCCGCACCTGGAGGCCGCATCGGGCGCGACCGGGATCCGCGTGGCGTTGAACGACCGCGACGAGCACGACCTCGACGCGATGCTGCGGGAGATCACGGTGGCCACCCGCCTGGTGATCGTCTGCAACCCGAACAACCCGACGTCGACGGCCGTGCCGCTGGCCGACATCGCGGCCTTCCTGGCGCAGGTGCCGCGGCACGTGTGCGTGATCCTCGACGAGGCCTACTGCGAGTTCAACACGCTCGAGGACCCGGACAGCTCGATCGACCTCCTCGCCAAGCACGACAACCTCGTGCTGCTGCGGACGTTCTCGAAGATCTACGGCCTGTGCGGCCTGCGGGTGGGCTACGCGCTGTGCGGCGGCGACGAGTTCCCGACCGCGGTCAACCAGGTCCGCCAGCCGTTCTTCTGCAACGCGGCCGCCCAGGCCGCGGCCATCGAGGCCCTCAGGCATCAGGACGCCGTCGCCGAACGTGTCGAGCGGGCCGTCATCGCCCGCGTGGAGCTCGAGGCCGGTCTGGCGGACCTCGGCATCACGCCGGCGGACTCCCAGGCGAACTTCGCCTGGTTCGACCTGCCGGAGGGCTTCGAGGAGAAGGCGATCGTCGAAGGGCTGGCGGCACGCGGGGTGCTGGTGCGCGCGGGAGCGGCGTTGGGCAAGGAGGGCGCGCTGCGCGTGACCTACGGCACGCCGGCCCAGAACGACCGCTTCCTGCACGAGCTCGGCGTCCTGATCGGCGACTGACCTCGTTCGCCCGATCCACGGAGTCCTTGCACCCTTGACCCTCATGCCCGTCCCGGTGCTCCAGACGACGTCGCGCCTTCCCGTGGTCGTGGACCCGACGCATCCGGCAGGTCGCCGAGACCTCGCGACGCACATCTCGCCGCCCGCCGCCATGGGAGTGGGGGCGTGAACGCGATCACGACGGGTGCGGCGGTCGTCACCGGCGCCGGTCGGGGCCTGGGCCGGGAGATCGCGCGGCTGCTGCACGCCCGCGGCCTGACGGTGCACGTCACCG
>NZ_JBFIGP010000318.1:0-4092 GCF_041602235.1 Paraconexibacter sp. | reverse complement strand
GGGTCGGGCGGCAGGAGCTCGAGCTGGGCAGGGTCGTCGACCATGATCGTCACGCGTCCGGCGAGGTCCGCGTCCGCGGCCAGCTCGGCGAGGGCGTGACGGTCCGCCGTCGGGTAGGCGACGAGCACGTCGTCGTGGCCGTTCCGGGCCAGCCAGAGCGCTTCCGGGAGCGTGAACGCCATGATGCCCGCGTAGCCGGGACGCTCCAGCACGGCGTCGAGGATCGCCCGGCAGCGCACCGACTTGCTCGCCACCCGGATCGGGCGGCCTTGGGCACGGCGGGCCATCGCGGCGGCGTTCTGCTCGAGCGCGTCGAGGTCGATGATCGCCAGCGGTGGCTCGAGGTCCGCCGTGGCGCGGTCGTACCGCCCGCGATCGTCGCGGGAGGGCGCGGGGGGGCTCGGGAACTCGCTCACCGGCAGCGATCATCGCAGCCACGGGGCCACCGGCGCCCGAACTGGGCCAGCGGGAACCCGGCCCCGGGCCGGTCAGCCGGTCCGGGGCCGGGGGTGCTCAGACCTGGTCGTGACGCTCGCGCACGACCGTACGCTCGGTCGCGCGGTCGCGCAGCTGACTCGTCATGAACATCGAGATCACGAGGCCGAGCGCGCCGACGATCATCAGGATCAGGCCGACCGTCGTGAGGTCGACACCGTCGATCGCGTCGGTGACCGCGAACTTGAGGATCGCGCCGAGGGCGAGGAGGAAGATGGAGGTTCCGATCTGCATGAACTGGACCTACCCCGCGACGAGCCGGTCCACACCTGATCCACGACATACGATGGTGCGATGACCACGACCTCGCACCCGGACCTCTACGACATCCCGCAGGAGTTCCTCGACTTCCGGGATCTCGTCCGGCAGCTCGCCCAGGAGCAGATCGCTCCGCGCGCCGGTGACATCGACCGCAGCGGCGAGTACCCGTGGGACATCCGCAAGCTGCTCGCCGAGCAGGACATCCTGGGCCTCCCGTTCTCGACGGAGTACGGCGGGACCGGCACCGGGACGTTGATGCTGCAGATGGCGGTCGAGGAGATCGCGAAGGCCTGTGCCTCCAGCGCCCTCATCCTGATGATCCAGGAGCTCGGGTCGCTGCCGATCGCCCTCTTCGGCAACGACGAGCAGAAGGACCGGTTCCTGCCGCGGCTCGCGAGCGGCGAGATCTCCCCGGCGTTCGCGCTGTCGGAGCCGGAGGCCGGGTCGGACCCCGCCTCGATGCGCACGCACGCGGTCAAGGACGGGGACGACTGGATCATCAACGGCACGAAGAACTGGATCACCAACGCCGGGATCGCCGACTACTACGTCGTCTTCGCGAAGACCGACCGGGAGAACAACCGGATCAGCGCGTTCATCGTCGAGTCCGATCGCGACGGGTTCAACGCCGGCAAGCTGGAGCACAAGATCGGGATCAAGGGGTCTCCGACCGGCAGCCCCGTGTTCGAGGACGTGCGGGTCCCGTCCGCGAACCTCATCGGACAGGAGGGCAAGGGCCTGTCGGTGGCGCTCGGCACGCTGGAGCGCACGCGGCTGGGCGCGGCGGCCCAGGCGGTGGGTATCGCGCAGGGCGCCACGGACTACGCCAACCAGTACGCGAAGGAGCGGATCGCGTTCGGGAAGCCCATCAACGCGCTGCAGGGCATCCAGTTCAAGCTGGCGGACATGGAGACCGGCACCGCCGCCGCACGCGAGCTGCTCTACAAGGCGTGCGCCATGGTCGACCGGGGCACGCCCGGGGTGGGCAAGTGGACCTCGATGGCCAAGCTGTTCGCGTCGGACAACGCGATGCGGGTCACCGTCGAGGCGATCCAGGTGCTCGGCGGGTACGGGTACGTGAACGAGTACCCGGTCGAGCGCATGATGCGCGACGCGAAGATCACCCAGATCTACGAGGGGACCAACGAGATCCAGCGCGTCGTCATCGCACGATCCATGTCGAACTGAGGGCGAGGACCGCGTAGCCTGTCCTCATGCGGATGCGTCGTCCGAGCGAGCTGTTCCCCATCCAGAGGACGCTGTTCGCGGCGGCGGTCGCCCTCAGCCTCGGGCTGACCGCGATCGTCCTGCTGCAGGGGTGGAGCTCCAACGGGTTCCTGAAGTTCCTGCAGGGAGCCGCGGTGCTGTTCGTCGGGGCGAGCGCGATCTTCGGCGCGATGGCCATGATCGGGCTGCGCCTCGCCGACTGGCAGGAGCCCGCCGACGAGGACGAGTTCGAGCGCGTCGTGCAGGAGGCCGAGCGGCTCGCGCGGTCCGGGACCGCGCACGAGCCCGACGAGTCGGAGTTCCTCGATCTCGACCCGTACGACGACAACGACTTCGAGGAGCTCGTCCGCGACGCCCTCGACGATCTCCCGGACCTCCTGCGCAACCTGCTGGAGAACCACAACGTCGCGGTGGTCATCTCCGACGGCGGTCGTCGCCGTCGGGCCTACGGCCTCTACCACGGGGACGGCGCCACCCGCGACGACGTCCCGGACCGCATCGTGATCTACCGCGACACGTTGCGTCGCGACTTCGGGCACGACGCCACCATGCTCCGCGAGCAGGTCACGATCACGGTCCGCCACGAGCTGGCGCACCACGTCGGGTTCGACGAGCTCGGCGTCCAGGACCTGGGTCTGTAGCGCGGCGTGGTCCCGCAGTGGCGCCGGTCTAGGGCCGGACCGGCGCGCCGCGGAGCATCTCCGCGACGAGGAACGACAGCTCCAGCGACTGCTGGGTGTTGAGGCGGGGATCGCACGCGGTCTCGTAGCGCGACCCGAGCTGCTCGTGGGAGATGTCCTGCGCGCCGCCGAGACACTCCGTGACGTCCTCGCCCGTGTGCTCCACGTGGACGCCGCCGGGGTGCGTGCCGAGCTCGTGGTGCACCTCGAAGAAGCCCTTGACCTCGTCGACGACACGGTCGAAGTGCCGTGTCTTGTGCCCGCTCGGCGACTCCTCGGTGTTGCCGTGCATCGGGTCGCACTGCCACACCACGAGGTGACCGCTGTCGCGGACCGCCTCGACGATCGCGGGGAGATGGTCGCGCACGTTCTCGTTGCCCATGCGGGAGACGAGGGTCACCCGGCCGTCGATCCGGTCCGGATCCAGGCGCTCGACGAGCGCGAGGGCGTCCTCGGGCGTCGTCTTGGGCCCGATCTTGACGCCGACCGGGTTGGCGATCAGCGCGGCGAGCGCGACGTGGGCGCCGTCGAGCTGCCGGGTGCGGTCGCCGATCCAGAGCTGATGGGCGGACAGGTCGTAGAGCCGCTCCTCCTCCAGCCGCAGCATCGCCCGCTCGTAGTCCAGGACGAGCATCTCGTGGCTCGCGTACATCTCGACGGTGCGCAGCGAGCTGTCGTCGACGCCGCAGGCGGACATGAACCGCAGGCCGCGGTCGATCTCCTGGGCCACGAGCTCGTAGCGCTCGCCGGCGTTGGAGTGGGCGACGAAGTCCATGTTCCACTCGTGCAGGTGGTGCAGGTCGGCGAGCCCGGCGCCCGTGATCGCCCGGGTCAGGTTCATCGCGGCGGCGGCGTTGGCGTAGGACCGCAGGAGGCGTCCGGCGTCGGGGCGGCGTGCCTCGGGGGTCGCCTCGATCGCGTTGACCATGTCCCCGCGGTAGGACGGCAGCCCGAAGGCGTCGACGTCGGAGCTGCGCGGCTTGGCGTACTGCCCGGCGATGCGTCCGAGCTTCACGACGGGCATCGACGCGCCGTAGGTGAGCACCACGGCCATCTGCAGCAACGTCCGGATCGTGCCGCGGATGTGCGCCTCGGTGTTGTCGACGAACGTCTCGGCGCAGTCCCCGCCCTGCAGCAGGAACGCCTCGCCGCGCGCGACCGCGCCCAGTCGCTCCTGGAGCCGGTCGACCTCCGCGGGAACGGTGATCGGCGGCACCGCCTCCAAGAGGGACCGAACCCGGACCACGTAGTCGGGATCCGGCCAGTTGGGCTGCTGCACCGCGGGTCGGGCCAGGGCGTCGTCCAGCGCGGCTCGCAGGGCGGGGGGCAGGGGCGGCAGCTCCGGGAGGCTGTCCACCGGGATGTCGACGATCCAGTTCACGGACGCACAGGGTACGTCGGCGGGGTCCTCGGACGCCGTGCGGTCCCC
>NZ_JBFIGP010000317.1:0-4103 GCF_041602235.1 Paraconexibacter sp. | reverse complement strand
CTCTGGGGCGGCGTCGCCGCCGCCGTCGTCTGCCACGCGCACCCGCAGGGCACGGCGACCTTCCTGCGGACGACCGCGACCTGGCTGACGCGGCATGCCCGGGGGACCGTCCCGCCCGGCACCCCGGAGCACGTCTTCTCGCAGATGCTGCGCGGGTCCGCCAACGCCCGCAGCTCCAAGCGCAACGTCCGCCAGACGCCGGTCTGGGGCCACGGCTACCGGTACACCGATGCCCGGCACGGGGTCCAGGACAACCACGCCTACTACGGCCGCATCCAGTCGACCATCGCCGCAGCGTGGGGTCCCGACGGCCGAGACATCGCGGCCTGCGGCTACTTCGGTCAGTGGGACGCCTGCGGCAAGGACTCGGTCATCGCCCAGTGGCACGCCGCGCTGCCCCAGATGGCGGACGAGACCCACGTGTTCGGCGACATCGGGCACTTCATCGAGGAGTACAAGGGCGCCGAGATGGCGGCGTCGATCGTGGAGATGGTGGGAGCGCGATAGCCCGTGGGCGCACCCGGGCCCCGCGTCCCCGCGCCGATCACGCGCCGGGTGTTCGCCCACATGCTGGTGCTGGACGTCGCGATGTACGCGGCGCTCTTCTGGCGACCGTACGACGACGCGGGCCAGATGCTCGTGGCGCACTACATCGGCTTCGTGGCCGTCAGCGACATCGGCGCGCTCTTCCTCCCCGCCGCCAAGCGCCAGTGGTTCAACGTCTTCCGCTTCTCGAGCGGGCTGTCGTTCCTGGTCCTGACCGTCGCCCTCGCCATCCAGGGCCTCGACGGCGAGGTCCTGGCGCTCACGATCCTGCGGTGCTCGCTGGCCGGCGCGCGCATGGTCCACGCCGCCTGGCTCATCCGCGTCTGCGGGCCGTGGTTGGACCACGTGCGGGCCTTCCCCGCGCTCGCCTGGACCTCGCTGCGCGCGGGCGACACGTCGCTGCGCCTGAGCGGCGGGCTCGTGCTGATCGCGGCGTCGGCGGTCTACTTCCCGAGCGTCGTCTTCTGGCTGCACGACAACGACGGCGTCAGCGGCCTGGACGCGACCCTCACCGGCATGGGGCCGCAGAACGGTCTCAACACCTATCTCAAGCTGTTCGTCTTCGAGGTGCTGATCGTGCTGGCCGCACCGCGGTTCGCCATGCGCGCTGCCGTGGCCGGGCTCTTCGCGGTCCAGGTGCCGATGATGCTCGACATGTTCGGCGACGCCCCGATCCCGTACGCCCATCTCGCGGTCGAGGCGTTCCTGATGGTGCTGGCGCTCGCGGCCTTCCGGGCCTGGCGCGCAGCCCCCGCCGGGACGCGCGGTATCGGCGCGCGTCCCGGGCGCGGAGGTCCCTAGGCCTGCGGCTGGATGTTCTGGTTGACCCGGAACACGTTGTCCGGGTCGTAGACGGCCTTGATCTGCGCCAGCCGTCCGTAGTTGTCCCGGTAGCTCGCGCGGATCCGCTCCTGGCCCTCGTCCATCATCATGTTCACGTAGGCGCCGCCGGCGGAGTAGGGGTGCAGGGCCTCCTGGTAGCCGGTGCTCCAGCGCCGGATCGCCTCGACGTTCGCCGGATCGGGGTCGACGCCGGCGAAGACCGCGCCGTACCGTGCGTCGCGGTAGCTCCACGCGGTGTCGGACGACGCCACGTCATGGGCGGCGCCGTCGATCGGGTACAGGTGCATGGTCGACTGCGCCGTCGGCAGCTGCTCGGCGAAGCGCGCGTGGATCTCCACGGCCGCATCGGGGATCTCGTCGACGAAGTCGGCCCGCCAGTACCACTGGTGGCCGGGTGGGTAGAGGCCGTCGAAGGCGCTCTGGATCCCCGGGAACGGCACCTCGGAGGGGCCGTGCATCAGCGGCTCGGGCAAGGCGTCGAGCAGCGGCGCCATGGCCGCTGCAGCCTCGGACTCGGTGCCCAGGCAGCACCAGACCACGCCGCAGATCTTGCGCCCGTGCAGCTCCTCGGGGAACGGCGGGGCGGGCGGGACCGCTCCGACCAGGAAGAACCCGTTGCACGTGCGGGGCGCGGCCGGCAGGAACTCGCGGTACGCCGAGAGGACCTCGGCCGTCTGCTCGACCGGCCAGAACGTGGGTCCCGCGATCACCGTGCTGACGTCGTGCAGTCGGAACGTGAACGTGGTCACCACCCCGAAGTTGCCGCCGCCACCCCGGACCGCCCAGAACAGGTCGGGGTGCTCGTCGGCGCTGGCGACCACGCGATCGCCGTTGGCGAGCACCATGTCGACGGCGAGCAGGTTGTCGATCGCGAGCCCGAACGCCCGGGTCAGGTACCCGAGACCGCCGCCGAGCGTCAGCCCGCCGACCCCCGTGGTCCCGATGATGCCGCTCGGCGTCGCGAGGCCGTGGGCGTGCGTCGCCGCGTCGACCTCGCCCCAGGTGCACCCACCGCCCACCCGCACGGTGCGGGACTGCGGGTCGACCTCGATCTCACGTAGCAGCGAGAGGTCGATGACGAGACCGTCGTCGCAGCTTCCGAGCCCACCGCCGTTGTGTCCTCCTCCCCGGACGGCGAGCAGCAGTCCGTGACGGCGCGCGAACGCGATCGCGGCCACCACGTCGTCGGGGTCGGCGCAGCGGGCGATCATCGCCGGCCGCTTGTCGATCATCGCGTTGTAGAGCTTGCGGGCCTCGTCGTATCCCGCGTCCTGCGCGCCGATCAGCGTGCCGCGGAAGCCGGTCAGCTCTTGGCGTGCGGCCGTGGCGATCGCGGCGGCGCCGGTGGTGGTGGCGATGGTGCTCATGACGGTCCTCCGTGAGGTGGTTGATGGCTTCTCGCAGCCTCGCCGCCGGGGTACCGCCTGTCATGGCGCGACCTGACCGACTTTTCCGGGCCCGCGTGCGGGCGACACGTTCGATCCCGTGGTCAAATGTGACTATCGTCGTCGTCGTGCGATGACTGATCTCCCCGGCCCGCTGCGTCACACGACGAAGTTCCCCTTCGTCGGCCGGTCCGCCGAGCTGCGGCGACTGCAGGCGCTCATGCCCAGGGCGGACACCGACGGACCGCGCGTCGTGCTGCTGGGGGGCGAGCCGGGGTCCGGCAAGACCCGGCTGGTGAGCGAGTTCGCCGCAGCCGCCTCCGACGACGTCCTCGTCCTCTCCGGGACCTGTGACGCCGAGGTCCGCACGCCGTACGGCCCGTTCGTCGAAGGGCTCGACCAGCTCGTGCAGTCGCTCGGTGTCGACGAGCTCCGGGGCGCACTCGGCCGCCGCGGTGGTGAGCTCGCACGCCTGCTCCCCGACCTCGGTGAGCGCGTCGGTGCGCTCACCCCCGCGATGGACGCGGACCCGGACACGGAACGCCACCGGCTGCACATGGCCGTCGGCGAGCTCCTGGACGCGATCACCCGCCGTCGGCCGACGCTGTTCGTGATCGAGGACCTGCACTGGGCCGACACGGCGTCGCTGCTCCTGCTGCGGCATCTCGCCCGTACGGGCGAGGGGCGCGTGCTCTTCCTCGCCACCTTCCGGGACACCGAGGTCGCGGTGCCCGAGGCCCTGTCGGAGACGATCGCCGACCTGCGCCGCTACGACACGGTGCGCATCGGGCTCGAAGGGCTCTCCGGCGAGGAGGTGGCCGACTTCGTCCAGGGCGCGATCGGGGCGGCGTCCGCACCCGAGGTGCACGGGCTGGCGGAGACGATCCGTGACCTCACCGACGGCAACGCCTTCCTGGTGTGCGAGCTGTGGCGGGCGCTGGTCGAGACCGACGCGGTGACGATCGGTGACGGGACCGTGCGCCTCACGGGCTCCGTCGCCGACCTCGGCAGTCCGGACAGCGTGCGGGAGGTGGTCAGCCAGCGCCTCTCGCGGCTGGCGCCGGCCACCAACGACCTGCTCGAACTCGCTGCCGCGGCCGGCGCGGAGTTCGCGCTGGACGTCGTCGCCCGCGCGGCCGGCCTCGACGAGGTCGAGGTGCTGGCCGCACTGGACGAAGCGGTGCGCAGCGGGATGATCGAGACGCTGCCGTCGCGGGGCCTGGCGTGCCGGTTCGCGCACGAGCTCGTGCGCCGGGCGCTCTACGACCGGCTCTCGGGACCGCGCCGGGCGGAGCTGCACCTCCGGGTCGGGGAGGCGCTCGAGGCGAG
>NZ_JBFIGP010000316.1:0-4118 GCF_041602235.1 Paraconexibacter sp. | reverse complement strand
CGAGTTGGGCGAGGACCTCGGTCGCGTCGGGCAGGCCCGCGTCGACCAGGGCGACCTCGTAGTGACGGGCGCCGCACCGCCGCGCCGCCTCCTGTGCCGTGGCGGTCCACTCGTGCTCGATGCCGAGCTCGGTGAGCGCCGCGTCGACCTCGCTGCGGACCTCCGGGCGACCGACGGCGAGGACCCGGACGCGACCGGTGAGGACGGCGGCGCCGAGCGCGTCGGCGAGATCGTCCGCATCGATCGGCTTGCTGACGACCCACTCGCCGGACAGCGCCTCGCGGCCCGAGAAGACCGAGACGACGACCACGGGCAGGTCCCGGAGCGCGGGGTCGGCGCGCATGTCACGCATGACCTCGAACCCGCTCATGCCCGGCATGAGGATGTCGAGCGTGACGGCGTCGAAGTGCTCGCTGCGAAGCCGCTCCAGACCCTCCGCGCCGCTGGTCACGACCTCGGTCTCCACGCCGTAGGCGTCGAGGCGCTCGGCGACCAGGCGCCCGATGTCCGGCTCGTCGTCGATCACCAGCACGCGGCGCCCGTGGAGCGCGCGCCGGGTCGCGGACGACCCGCCCGGCTCCTCTGCGGCGGGGAGCACGACCGAGAACGTCGTGCCGGCCCCCGGCTCGCTGCGGACGGAGACCTCACCGCCGTGCAGGTCGACGAGGCTCTTGACGATCGAGAGGCCGAGCCCGGACCCCGGGGTGCGATCGCCGTCACCGCCCCGGACGAACCGCTCGAAGACCCGCTCGAGCTCCTCCGGGGACATGCCCCGACCGGTGTCGGCGACGTCGATGCGGACGCGATCACCCTCTCCCTCGCCCGAGCCCGTGACGGTGATCACGCCGTCCTCGCCGGTGTACAGGTGCGCGTTGGTCAGCAGGTTCGTGAGGATCTGGCGCATCCGCGCCGGGTCGACCATCGCTCGAGGGAGATCGTCGGGCAGGGCGACCTCCAGCCGCTGGTGCTTGTCGGCAAGGCGGGGCCCGAGGAGCGTCGTGACCTCCCGGACGATGTCCCGCAGGTCGGTCGGGCGCCGGTGCAGCTCCAGGCGTCCCGCCTCGACGCGAGCGACGTCGAGGAGGTCGTTGACGAGATCCACGAGCCGGTTGGTCGACACGAGCACGATCTGCAGGAACTCCCGCTGACGCGGGGCCAGGTCGCCGCCGGCGACCAGCAGCTCGACGAAGCCCTTGATCGACGTGAGCGGGCTGCGCAGCTCGTGCGACGCGGTGGCGACGAACTCCGACTTGAGGCGCTCCAGCCGGGCGCGCTCCGAGACGTCCCTGATCGTCCAGACGATCCCGCCGTGCTCCGGCAGGCGGGCGGCGGTGACGGCCAGGGTGCGGTCCCCGCGATCGACGACGACCTCGGTCCCGAGGGCCGCGTCGAGCTCGGCGGGCTGGTCCTGCGGGCCCATCGTCCGGCCGGGCGAGAGGTCGGGGACGAGCTCCGCCGCCCGCGGGTTGGCGCTGATGATCACGCCGTCGGCGTCGGTCTGCACCAGCGCATCGCCCAGGCTGCGCACCGTGATGTCCAGCAGGTCGCGCTCCCGGCGCACCCGTTCGGCCGCCTCCTGCACGTCCTCGGCCATCTGGTTGAACGACCGGGCGAGGGTGCGCAGCTCGTCGGGCCCGTCCTCGGTCACGCGGGCTCCCTCCGAGCCGCCCGCCAGCCGCTCGCTGGCGTCGACGAGATCGTCGAGCGGCCGGCGCACGGCGGCGACCAGCGCCGCGATGAGCGCGACGGCGATCAGGAAGGCCAGCCCGCCACCGGCGACGATCGCGATGACCGCCCGGCGCGTGTCGCGGCGGGCCGTCTCCCGCGCATCGGCGATCCGCGTCGCCTGACGCCGGTTCAGGCGCACGAGCGGAGTCCGCGCGGCGAGCGGCGCATCCGTCTCGGTCGGCCGGTCGCGCAGGCGCTGCTGCGCCGTGGCGGCGTCCTCGACGGCGGCGACGCTCTCGGGGTCGCCCTGCGCCAGGTCCAGCGCGTTGCGGTACGCCGCGCGGTAGGCGGCACGCGCGCGCCGCCGCTCCTGCAGGCCGGCCGCTCCCGGGGCCAGGCGCAGGGTGGCCTCCTCGACGACCCCGGCGGCGAGCAGCCGCCCCGCGGTGGCCTGCAACTGCAGGCCGCGGGTCAGACGGTCCTCGTACGCCTGGCGGGTCTCGTAGAGCCCGGACACGCCGATCGCGGCGATGGCCGTGAGCGCGACCGTGAGCCCGAGCAGCGCGAGCTGGAGCGACCGGGCGATGGAGAGACGCCGCATGGATCCGCGATCGTATGGGGCACGACGCCCGCGACGTGCACGGAAGGCGTCGCGGGGCGCGCGGGACTCGTCTACCGTGGTCCTGTGGGGTTCGGGCGCGCATGGATCAGGGGATTGCTCAGCGCCGCCGGCGTGGCGGTGCTGGTGCCGCTCGGCCTGATCGTGGCCGTGGTCCTCGCCGCGACGATCAGCGGTGGGGGCATCGGGGGGCTCGGGCAGATCGTCGGAGGTCCCGCGCTGCCCGGGAGCGACCCGGTGGCCGATGCGCTGTCGAGCGCGAGCCGTGCCGGTCGCGTGCCCGCGGTGCCGGCTCGCGACCGACGCGCGGCGGCCGGGGGCGGCGCGTCGCCGTCGTCCCGGCCCGGTGGCGGACAGCGCCCGCAGGGCGAGCGCCCGCCGTCCCAAGACGACACCCGCCGTCCGTCCGGCGGGCAGCGCCCGTCGACCCCGTCACCCGTCGCCACACCGCCACCGCGTCCCGTCCCGACCCCTGCCCCCACTCCCGTCCCGGCCCCCGCGCCGGGCGGCAGCCCCGTCGAGGACGTCGTCGCCGGGGCTGGCACGGTGGTCGACTCCGCGGTCCGCCCGGTCCCCGGGGCCGGTCCGCCCGCGGCCGATGCCGTCGGCACGGTGATCGGGCTGCTGGCACCGTCGCGGCCCGCACCGCCGGAGGCCGCACCCGCGCCGGCCGCGCCCGTCTCGTTGCCCTAGCCCGGTTCGGCCCTCCCGGGTCGGCGCGTCGGCCACCGCTGCTTGCGCGTAGGCTCGTGGGGTCGTGTCCGTCGTCCTCGCCCACGTCGGCGGCATCCAGTTCGCGCCGCTGCAGATCGTCCCCCAGTTCGTCATCGCGGCGCTGTACCTGCAGCGCTGCTCGACGCTGTCCGGGACGCCGCGGGCGGTGCCCCTCTGTCGGCAGGTCTGCTTCCTCAGCGGGCTGGCCGTGATCGTCGTCGCGCTCGTCTCGCCGCTCGGCCACGCCGCGGAGGAGGTCTTCGTCGCGCACATGGCCGAGCATCTCCTGATCGCCGACATCGGCGCGCTGCTGCTCGTCCTCGGGCTGACGGGCCCGGTCCTGGCCCCGGTGCTGCGCATCCGCGCGTTCGACCGGCTGCGGATCTTCACCCACCCGGCGGTCGCGATCGTCCTGTGGGCGGCCAGCCTGACCTTCTGGCACATCCCGCTGTTCCACGAGGCTGCGGTGCGCAGCGAGGTCGTCCACGCCGTGCAGCATCTGTGCTTCGTCACGTTCGGCGCCGCGGTGTGGATGCCGCTGTTCGGTCCGCTGCCGAAGCCGACGTGGTTCACCAACGCCGCCGCGCTGGGGTACGTCCTCATCGTGCGCCTCGTGGGCGCCGTCCTGGCCAACGTCTTCCTGTTCGGGGGCGGCGCGTTCTACGACGTCTACCAGCCCGAGCTCTTCGACATCTCGGCGGCGAGCGATCAGGTCGCTGCGGGCACGGTGATGATGATCGAGGAGTCGATCCTCACGATCTGCCTGTTCGCCTGGTTGTTCCTGCGCGCGGCCCGTGAGGGGGAGGAGCAGCAGGACCTGCTGGACCTCGCCGCCGCGCGCGGCGTGACCCTCGACCCGGCCAGGGCGCGCAGGGCGGTCGCCGCCGGACGCGGCGGTGATCTGCGGGAGCGGATCGAGCAGGCGGCGGACGTGTCGGGGACGTAGGTCCCCGCCGGACGTCAGCCGCCCCCGCCGACCCGCACCCCGAGCAGCTCCTCGAGCTGGGGGATCGTCTCCGCCGCGCTCGTGTGGTGGATCGTGTGGATCCCCATCTCGCGCGGTGGCTTGAGGTTGAACGGCAGATCGTCGACGAACACGACCTCCTCGGGGGGCAGG
>NZ_JBFIGP010000315.1:0-4122 GCF_041602235.1 Paraconexibacter sp. | reverse complement strand
GCGCCGCGATCTGATCGAGCGGATCGAGCAGGCCTCGGGGCTCCCCGTCGAGCACGTCGTGGTCGACCTCGAGAGCGAGGGCCTCCCGTTCGCCGTCACCCTGGTCGTCGCCAACCGCACCGCGAGCCGCGACGAGATGGTCGAGCACCTCAAGTCCAAGGCGCAGAACGGCGATCGCCTGTTCATCGCCGTCGTCCCGCAGGAGGGTGGCGAGGGCGTCGCGGTCCGCCGCGCCCGCCAGCGACTCGCCCAGCTGACCGACCGCGTCCGCGCGAACGGTCTCCTGTGCGCGGGCATGATCGGCGATCCCGATCCGTACACGGCCACCATGAACGCGCTGCAGTTCTTCCGGGTCGACGACATCGTCATCTCCACCCTCCCCGCGACCCGTTCCGGGTGGCTGCGTGCCGACCTGATCGGACGGGTGCGCAAGGCCAGCAACAAGCCCGTCGAGCACATCGAAGCGCAGGCGTCCGCGACCGCCGCGGCCTGAGCCCTCCGCCCACCGAGCCAGAGACGAGACGACACTGATGGAAGCAGCCGCGATTCCGGCCCCCGGGCACGGCCACGAGGATCACCACCACGGGCCGCCGCCGGCGAACCGCAGCTCCCGCGCCGAGCCGGGCATGCTCGGCATGCTGCTGTTCATCATCTCGGAGATCATGATCTTCGGGGCCTTCTTCACGGCCTACTTCTTCATCCGGGTCGTGCAGGACCAGCCGTGGATGCCCGAAGGCAACGAGCTCCCGGTCGCGATCGCGGGTGTCAACACCGCGATCCTCCTCAGCTCGTCGCTGACGCTGCACTGGGCGGAGACGGGCCTGAAGAACGGCAACCGGTTCGCCTTCAAGGCCGGCATGCTGACGACCTTCCTCCTCGGCCTGACCTTCCTCTTCATCCAGGTCAACGAGTACGTGCACATCGGGTTCGCCCCGCACGATCACGCGCAGGGCTCGGTCTTCTACGGCCTGACCGGCCTGCACGGCGCGCACGTCTTCATCGGCCTGCTGCTGCTCGGCATCGTCACGCTGCGGGCCTTCAAGGGCCACTTCAGCGCCGACGACCATCGCGGCGTCGAGATACCCGGGATCTACTGGCACTTCGTCGACGTCATGTGGATCATCGTGTACACCACGATCTACATCGTCTGACGCGGACTCCCCGGCGATGAACCCGCTGAAGTCGGAGGACGCCGCGTTCCGGTTCCTCCTGATGGTCGCCGTCGTCGCGGCGACCATCATCGCGATCGTCCTGCTCCTCAGGGCCCTGTAGGAGCCCGTTCGGGCGGTAGCGCCTTGCGGGGCGCCCTCCCCCGCTGCGATGCGCCTGCTCCTCGCCGGGAAGGCTACGTGACGGACGCGGAGGCGACCCCGGCGGCGGACGCGGGCCTCCTGCGGTCGACGCGGGCCTCCTGCGGTCGACGCGGGCCTCCTGCGGTCGACGCGGGGCTCCAGCGGCGGACGCGGGGCCCGCAGCGCCGAACCCGGCGCGCTGCATGCACGCCACCGGCCCGTCTGCGGGGCGGCCCGGCTCACACGTGACGCCGTGCGCACCAACCAGTCCACCGCGCGGCCGGCTCCCGGCCCCTGCGGCCGGCTCCCGGCCCCCTGCGGCCACTCACGGCCCCTGCGGCCGCGCACGAGCCGCTCGGCGCTCAGCGCGCCACCGGTCCGGGCGGAGACACACCACCCGACGCGGCGACCGCGGGCGCCGCCGTGCTGCCGCTGCGCGCCCTGCCTCGACTACTTGACGGTGAGCGTGCCCACCATGCCGGCTTCCTGATGCCCAGGAACCGCGCAGTAGTACGTGTACTCGCCGGGCTCGAAGTCGGCGGTGAACTTGGAGTCACCCTCGGTGACGACGGGCGACTCGCCCTTGCCGTCGATGACGATGTTGTGCGGGACGCCGGACTCGTTGGGCATGTTGATCTCGAGCGTGCCCGCCGGGGCCTCCGCCTTGCTGTTGACGAAGATCAACTGCCCGCCCGGGTCGGCGGGGATCGTCAGGACGCCGTTCTCCGCGACGGCCGGCTCGTCGGAGCCGGCCTTCTCGACCGCGCTGCCCAGGAGGCCCTCGTCCTCTCCTCCGCGGGCCGCGACGTCCGCGACGTAGGCGGCGATGTCTCGCGCGCCCTCGTCGTCGACGAGGTCCGCGGGCATCGCACTGCCCTCACGCGGGTCCAGGATCTGGCGGTAGACCACGCCGCGGATCGCGTCCCGTCCGAAGCCGTCCTTGATGGACTGCCGGAACGCCTCGTCGAGGTTCGGACCCGTCACGCCCTTGGTGTCGGCACGGCCGAGGATGTGGCAGGAGCCGCATTTGGCGACGAACAACTGCTTCCCGGCGATCTGATCATCGCCATCGTTGTTGACCGAGCAGCCGCTGAAGGCGGTGGCCGCGAGCGCGACGCCGACGATCATGGCCGGGCGCAGGGCGCGCGGGAACGAGACCCTTGAGTTCACGGGGGGCACTCTATCCGGCGGGGGTGGACGGAATCCACCTCGAAGCGCGCGGCGTCCACCGCAGTCGCATGCGGTTCCGGGGCCTCGCGCGATAGAGTCACGCCCACGATGAGCCAGCGTTATCGACTCCGGACACCGTCCACCGGGCGGGAGATCTTCCTCGAGGCAGAGCCGAACACCGTCTACCGCGACCGCGAGACCGGTGAGGAGCTCGAGGTCGTCGGGAAGGTCCTCCCTGTCGCGCCGTCGAAGTCGAACCTCCCCTGGGCCGTCGAGTACCTCCGCTTCTGCCCCTGGTGCGACCAGCTCGCCCAGCGCGACCTCAACGACTGCCCCACCTGCGGCCGGCGGATGGCTCCGGCCGCGTGAGATCGTGATGTCTCGTCGGCTTGCCGCTGGTCTGCTCGCTGTGATCGCCTCCGTGGCGCTCGCGGCGTGTGGCGGGAGCAACCAGGTCGGCGATGTGGTCCCGCGGGAGACGCCCGAGCTGACGCCGCCCGGCGGCGGCACGGCGACGCTCCCGGCCACGTCCGGCGGGTCCGCGACGACCACGGCCACGACCACGACCACGACCTCCACGGCCGACACGACGGCATCGGGAAGCAGCGGCACGCCCGCCCCGACCACCGGGGGAAGCACCGCGACGCCGGCACCCGCTGCGACACCGGCCCCGCAGAGCAGCAGCGGCGGTACGGCCGCCCCGCAGACCGGCGACAGCACCGGGGGCACGACCACCGGCGGCGGCACCGGCGAGGCCGGTGGCTTCAGCGACTTCTGCACGCAGAACCCCGGCGCCTGCAACAACTAGCGGCGTCTGCCGCGAGCCCGGCCCCACGGGAGCGCGCGGCTAGCGGACGGCCAGTCGACCGCCGCGAGCGGGCGCGAAGGTGATCGCCCGGCGCGTCGTGGCCTCGTCGTCCCTCGTCGAGGGCACGAGGGAGGCGTCTCGCAGGATGGCCTGAAGGACGATCCGCATCTCGTACAGCGCGAAGCTGGCGCCCAAGCACCGGCGGACACCGCCACCGAACGGGATCCATTCGTAGGTCCCCGGGGTCCGGCCGACGAACCGCTCCGGCCGGAAGGCCGTCGGATCGGGATAGAGGTCGGCCCGCCGGTGCAGCAGGTAGATCGAAGGCGCGATGTGCACCCCCGCCGGCAGATCCCACCCTCCGTAGGTCATCGGCCGCTGGAGTCGGCGCACCACCGCGGGCACGACGGGTCGGAGTCGAAGGGTCTCCCTGATGACCGCGTCGAGATAGGCATCCCCGCCCCCACGTCGCTCGTCCTCGAGCCGTTCGAGGACGTGTGGATGGCGGACGATCCGCTCGAGGGTCCACGCCAGGGCCGTCGCGGTCGTCTCGTGACCGGCCACCAGCAGCGTCATGAGCTCGTCGCGGAGCTCGTCGTCCGTCAATCCCCGACCGGACTCGTCACGAGCGGCCACGAGCATCGAGAAGATGTCGTCCCGCTCCGCCGACTGCGGGTCGCGCCGGCGGTCGGCGATCTCCTCGCGCAGCAGCACGTCCGCCGCGTCGCGGGCCGCGAAGAAGCGCCGCCAGGGGCTCAGGCGGCCTCTGCGTCCCTGCGTGAGCCCGAGGGCGACGACGTTGCGACGGGTTCCGACCAGGTCCAGCACCTGGCGCAACGGCGCTGCCACGCG
>NZ_JBFIGP010000314.1:0-4127 GCF_041602235.1 Paraconexibacter sp. | reverse complement strand
GAGCCCGTGACCGGGATCGACTGGTCGGTCGAGGAGCTCGAGGGGGACCTGGGCGAGAAGTGCGACCCGCCACGACGTGGGCTCACCGAGAACGCCGTCATCCGGAGCCCGAACGCGGTCCGCACGTTCGACAACGACGTCGTCAACCGCGGCACCATCCGCGTCTTCGAGCGCGAGGACGGTGCGGGGCCGCGCGCCATGCTGTTCGGGGACTCCTTCTGCTACCGGCTGCTGCCCCTTCTCGCCGAGTCGTGCTCGCACATGGTGTTCGCGCACTCCATCACGGTGGACTGGGACCTGGTCGATGAGATCCAGCCGGAGATCCTCATCTGCCTGGCGGTCGAGCGGTTCTGCATCAAGCCCCCGAACGACGACGCCGGCGCCTCGGTCCGTTCGGTGGCGGGAGCGAAGCTGCGGCAGCTGCGCAGGCCGTGATCACCACGCGCTCGCGACCGGCCCGCCTCTAGAATCGGCGCCGATGCCGGTTCGAGCGACAAAGCGCGGCGACGCGCGCACACCCCTGAGCGGCGAGTACGACGTCATCGTCTGCGGCGCGAGCTTCGCCGGACTCGCGGTGGCCCGTGAGCTGTCCGGGTCGGGCGCCCGTGTCCTGCTGCTGGACCGCTACGAGATCGGCGAGAAGCAGACCTCGGCGTGCGCGGCCCCGACCGAGTTCCTCGAGAACCTCGGGGTGGCAGGGGCGATCCGCCAGACGTTCTCGGACCTCGTCATCCACCGCCGGCAGGCGCACGGCGGGCGCGAGACCATGAAGACCTACCGCTGGCACCTCCCGTGGACGTTCTCGACGTTCGACTACCGCGAGATCTGCGCGCTCCTCAAGGAGCAGTCCCCGGACGTGCCGTTCGAGACCGCCAAGGTCGAGGGCCGGACCGGCGAGACCATCCGGACCGACCGCGGTGATCTGACCGCCCCGCTGATCGTCGACGGCCTCGGCTGGCCGCGGTACCTCAGCGAATCCGGGCAGCGCGTCACGCCGCCGAACGCCCGCGTGTCCCGGGGGCTCGAGGTCCACCCCGACGGCTCGGACAGCGATCTCGAGCTGTGGCTCGACCCGAAGTACGTGCGCGCCGGGTACTCCTGGAACTTCCCCGCGGGCGACGAGCTGCGCGTCGGCGTCGGGTCCTTCGACCCGCACGACCACGTCAAGCGGCCCACGCAGGAGCTCGCCGCCGACCTGGGGCTCCCCGCCGAGCGCTGGCAGGGCAACTGGATCCCCCACAAGATGCGCAAGCCGACCGACGGCATCGTCTTCTTCGTCGGCGACAGCGCCGGCCACTGCTTCCCGACGACCGCGGAGGGGATCCGGCCCGCGCTCTACTTCGGGTTGGCCTGCGGGCGGGAGCTGCGCAAGGTCGTCGAGGGACGCCAGACGCGCGCGCAGGCCCTGGACCGTTACGCCGCCTTCTGCGACGAGCACCTCTACGCGTTCCGCTGGCTGCTGCGGGTGCAGAACATGGTCGGCCGTCTCAACCGCTACCCCGCGATGGACACCGCGCTGGACATCATGGACCGCCAGTCGTTCGTGACGTGGTCGTTCAACCACTACCTGAACATCACGCCACCCGACTACGTCCTCGACGGGCCGCACGGCGACCGCTTCCGCACCCCGCTCGCCGCACCGGTCGCGGTGGCGGCGTAGGTCCGGAGGGGCCGGGCGGCGCCGAGCGCGCCGCGTCAGAACCCGCGGCGCTCGCGGTCGCGCATCATCCGCGGATCGTGCTCACCGCGATGCCGGGACACCACGACGACGTGGATGGCCCACAGGACGCAGAGCACGCCGAAGCCGATCGTCAACTCGACCGCCTCGCTGGGGTTGAACGCGCCGAGCGCGGCGAAGAACGCGAAGCAGACCATGAGCCCGAGAGCGAGGATCCAGAACGCCTCGCGCAGGCTCTCGGCCGTGTCGCGTCCGTGCGGGCGGGGAATGTGGGCGGTGCCCATGCGTGGGCCTCCTGAAATCGCGTTTCGCGCGGCACCGCTCCGCGGCGCACAACGCGCCTGTCTCGACGTTCCTCCTCGGTCTCGCGCCTGTCAAGACGGACGGACGGACGGACGAGTGCCGGTCAGCCGCGCACGATGAGCGCCACTCCGGCGCACAGCAGCAGGACCCCGGCGATCCGCGCGGCGGTGATCGGCTGCTGCTGCACGCCGAGCCAGCCGAACCGGTCGATGAGCACGCTCGCGGTGAGCTGGCTGGCGATCGTCGCCGCGGTCACACCGCCGGCCCCGAGCTCCCGCACCGTCACCAGGACGGTGGCGACGTAGATCGCTCCGAGCACACCCCCGGTGAGGTAGTACCACGACAGCCCGCGCGCCTCGCCGATGTCCGCGAAGCCACCCCGGGCGAACGCCACCACGAGCGCCAGGACGACGGTGCCGAGCGCGAAGCTCGTGAGCGCCGCCTGGAACGTCCCGACATTCCGACCCAGCGTCGAGTTGATGGGGGCCTGCAGCGCGATGAGCGCGCCGGCGACGACGGTCAGGAGCACCGCGCCCGAGCGGTCCATCAGGCGCTCACTTCGCGTCCAGCCACGACTTGCCGACCCCCGGCGAGACGGCCATCGGCGGATCGTGGGTCCAGGGCGCGCGCATCTCGCGCTCCGCGAGGGCACGGACGGCGTCCATCTCCTCGGGCGGCCCCTCGAACAGCAGCTCGTCGTGGATCTGGAGGATCAGACGGGTCGTGAGGCCCTCGGCGGCCAGCGCCCGGTGGGCGCCGATCATCGCCAGCTTGATGACGTCGGCCGCGGTCCCCTGGATGACCGTGTTGACCGCCAGCCGCTCCCCCAGCGTGCGCACCTGGTAGTTGCGCGCCTTGAGCTCGGGGATCTGGCGCCGCCTGCCGTACAGCGTGGTCACGTAGCCCTGCTCGGTCGCCCGCTCGATCGTGCCGGTCATGAACGCGTGCACGGCCGGGAACCGCTCGAGGTACGCGTCGATGAACTGCTTGGCCTCCTCGCGCGCGATGTTGAGCCGATCCGCGAGCCCGTAGTCCGAGAGCCCGTAGACGATGCCGTAGTTGATCATCTTGGCCTTGGAGCGATCCATCGGGGTGAGATCCTCCGCGCGCTTCTCGAACACCTGCGACGCGGTCGCGGTGTGGACGTCCTCCCCCCGCAGGAAGATGTCCTTCAGGACCTGCTCACCGGCCACGTGGGCCAGCACGCGCAGCTCGACCTGCTCGTAGTCGGCGCTCAGCAGCACGTGGCCGTCGGCGGCCTCGAAGCACCCGCGGATCTCGCGGCCGAGCTCCGTGCGGACCGGCACGTTCTGCATGTTCGGGTTGGTGGACGACAGGCGCCCGGTCTGCGCGACGGCCTGCAGGAACGTCGTGTGGATGCGGGACGCGTCGTCGGTGAGGTTGGGCAGCACGTCGAGGTAGGTCTTGGCGAGCTGGTTGAGCTCCCGCCAGCGCTCGATCTTCGGCACGACGGGATGCTCGTCGCGGATCGCCTGGAGGACGCGGGCGTCGGTCGAGAAGCCCGTCTTCCCCCTGCGCTTGCGGGACAAGCCGAGCTTCTCGAAGAGGATCGCGCCGAGCTGCTGCGGCGAGCCGAGCACGAACTCCTCCCCCGCGAGCTCCCAGACCTCGCGCTCCAGCGAGCCGATCTCCTCGTGCACGCGCTCGCGGATCGCCGCCAGCCGCGGCTTGTCGAGCTTGACGCCGGCGACCTCCATGGCCCGGAGCACGCCGACCAGCGGAAGCTCGATCTCGTCCAGGAGCCGCTGGAGGTCCCGGTCGACGAGCTGCTCGCGCTGCCAGGACGCCAGCGTCGCGCAGAGCACCGCATCCGCGCCCGCCGGGTCCTCGATCGACGTCCCGAACCCGCGCTCCTCGCACAGCTCCGGGAACGGGTAGCCGCGCCGTGCGGGCTCCAGGAGGTACGCGGCGAGCATCGTGTCGTGGGCCAGGCCCGACGGCACGAGCCCGAGCTCCTTCGCGTCGTGGGCCACCACGGGCCGCCCGCCCAGCGCCGTCACGAGGTCCTCCGGCCTGGGGCACTCCCCCACCAGGACGTCCTCGCCGCAGGCGACGCCGAACCGCCAGCCGCCCTCGGTGGCGAACAGCTCGCCCTCGGCGACCTCGGGGGCGCGGACGGCGATCG
>NZ_JBFIGP010000313.1:0-4150 GCF_041602235.1 Paraconexibacter sp. | reverse complement strand
GATGCCGGTGCGGCGGGCCGTGAGCAGGGACCCGATGTCGTGCGCGAGCGTCACGTCGCCCAGCAGGAGGACCGTGGGTCCCTCGCTCATCGCCGCGATCCCGTAGGCGGTGGCGATCGTCCCGTCGATCCCGTTGGCGCCCCGGTTGGCCAGCACGCGGGGCGGGACGTCGCGTGCCGGGGCGAAGGTCTCGACGTCGCGGATCGGCATGGAGGCGGCGACGACGAGCGTCGCTTCGCCCGGGAGACCACCGACCAGTTCGCGCGCGACCAGCGGCTCGTTCAGGACGGCGGCGCCGTCCCCGTCCCCGGCGATGGTCGCGGCGATCGCGGCGCCGGCGGCGTCGTCCGCCTCGCGCCAGGACCGCATCCACGCCTCGTCCGGCCGGACCCTGCGCTCGCGGACGGCCCGCGCGAGGGCGGCCAGCGCGGGGGCCGGAGGGTGGGGGAGGACGAGGTCGGTCACCTGGTCGGGGTCCTGCCACGATCCGGTCGGATCCAGGCGGACGGTGACCGCGTCGAGCCCCGCGAGCCACGTGCGCAGCGGCTTGGAGGTCGGCAGGTCGCCGACACGGAGCACGACCGAGGGCGCCTGCCGGCCGGCGAACGCGGGGTCGCGCAGCAGCGCGTCGTAGTGGGCGATCGCGTGCGGACCGCGACGCGCACCCGACAGGGGGTCGGCGAGCAGCGGCCAGCCGGTCTCCTGCGCGAGGGCCTCCGCCGCGAGGGCCAGTGGGGATGGGGAGCGCCACGCCGGACCCACGACGGTCTCGTCGCGGCCCAGCACGATCACGCCCTCCGGTGCGGCGGCCAGCAGTTGCGCGGGGCCGGCCAACGCGGAGACCGGGTCCGACAGGGGCGCCGCGACCGCAGTCCAGGGCCGACCGTCCGCTCGACCGCCCCCTCCGGGCTCGGACTCGGGCAGGGGCTCGCCGAGCACGAGGGGCTCGCGGAGCGGCCAGTTGAGGTGCACCGGACCGGGCCTGATGCCCCCGGCCTCGGCGACCGCCCGGCACCCCAGGGCGCGGATCCACCGCAGCCGCTGCGGCGACGCGTCGTGCACGCCGACCTCCGCGAACCAGCGCACCGCACCGCCGTAGAGCTTGATCTGGTCGATGGTCTGGCCGGCGCCGTTCCCGCGCAGCTCGGGAGGCCGGTCGGCCGTCAGGACGATCAGGGGCACGCAGGCCTCGTGCGCCTCGATGACCGCGGGGAGGTAGTTCGCCGCCGCGGTGCCCGACGTGCACGCCAGCACGGCCGGGTGCCCCGTCGCCTTCGCCATGCCGAGGGCGAGGAACCCCGCGGAGCGCTCGTCGATGCTCGAGATGCACGGCAGGCGCCCGTCGCGGACGAGCGAGAGCACGAGCGGCGTGGAGCGGGAGCCGGGTGACGTCACGGCCGCGCACGCCCCGCTGCGCACCAGTTCGTCCACGAAGGCGCGCAGCAACAGGTAGGTGTCGGCGGTCGTGGTCATGATGGTGCGGTGACGATGGTGCTCCTGCACGGCTTCGCCGGCTCCGGGGCCTCCTGGGACGCGGTCCGGACCGCGGCGGGCGGCGAAGCCTATCCGGCCCTCGCGCCCGACCTCCCGGCGTGCGGCATCGAGGGCTGCGTGCGGTTCGTGCTCGATGCGGCTCCACCGTCGTTCGAGCTGGCCGGGTACTCCCTCGGCGCGCGCGTCGCCCTGCACGTCGCGCTCGCCGCGCCCGAGCGCGTGCGCCGACTCGTACTGGTCGCCGGGACGGCGGGACTCGAGTCCGAGGAGGAGCGGTCGGCGCGGCGCGCCGCCGCCGACGCGCTCGCGGCGCGGCTCGAGGGGGGCGGGGTGGAGGCGTTCGCGGCCTTCTGGTCGGCGCAGCCGCTGTTCGCGGACGACCCGCCCGCGGTCCGCGCGGCGCAGGAGGCCGAGGTGCGCTCCCGCGACGCGTCGACGCTCGCGGCCATGCTGCGCGCGCTCTCCCCGGGCGTGGTGCCTGCGGTCTGGAGCCGCCTCGGGGAACTGGGCGGCGTGCCCGTGGACGTGATCGCCGGTTCGCGAGACCTGAAGTACGTCGCCCTCGGACGTCGCCTCGTCACGCAACTGCCGGACGCTCGGTTGCACGTGGTGCCGGGCGCCGGGCACGGACTGCTGCGGGAGGCACCCGCAGCCGTGGCGGCGGTGCTCACCCAGGCCAGTGGATCCCGAGCCCCGGGCCCTCCGGGACGGTGATCGCTCCGTCGCGCGGCAGCAGCGCCTCGGGCATCGGGACGTCGAAGGCGTCGAGGGTCGCGAGCCCGCACGCGGTCTTCAGGTTGAGGGCCCCCGCGACGTGGACGGCCGCGGCGATCCCCAGGGGTCCGTCGTAGGTCGACGCCAGGTACGCCTCGCCGCCCGCCGCGCGGACCAGGGCGGCCTGGACCGCCAGCGCTCCGATACCGCCGCAGCGTGAGATCTTGAGGCACACGGCGTCGGCTGCGCCGGCGCCGACCGCGCCGGGCTCGGCGGCCGTCTCGTCCATGGCGATGCGGACCGCCACCCGCTCGCGGACGGCCCGCAGCTCGCGGATGCCGTGCACCGGCTCCTCGACGAGCTCCAGACCGAAGTCCGCGAGCTCGCTGATCGCCGCGATGGCCTCCTCGACGCCCCAGGCGCCGTTGGCGTCGAGGCGGATGGCGAGCCGGTCGCCGCCCGCCTCCCGGACGGCACGGACGCGGGCGAGATCGTCGCCGACCCCCACCTTGACCTTGACGCACTCGAACCCCGCGGCCGCGGCCGCGGCGGCCAGGTCGCCGGCGGTCTCCGCGGGTTCTGCGCCGATCGTCGCGTTGACCGGCACCGCGCACGCCGCGCTGTCCGTGAGCAGCGCCGCGACCGGCCGGCCCTCCCGGCGCCCGGCGCGATCCCAGAGCGCCATGTCCACCGCGGCGAGCGCCTGCGGCAGATCGACGAGCCGCCGGCATGCGTCCATCAGGCCTGGGCCGGTGCGGTCGGGGGTCCGGCGCAGGACGTCGGCGTACGCCTCCATCGCGGCGAGGACCGCGGCGAACGGCACCCCGTCGTAGGGCTCCAGGGATGCTGCCTCACCGCGCCCGACGACGCCGTCCTCCCCGCGGATGCTCAGGAGCAGCACGGTGCGCGTCGCGACCTCGCCCCAGGCGGTGCGCAGGGGCGTCCGCAGGGGCAGGTCGACGCGTTCGACGGAGACGTCCATGGGCGCCGACGAACCTACCCCACCGGGGTGGGGCACCCGCGGACGTTCCGCGACGACAGGCTCAGCTGAGCAGGATCCCGCCCGACAGCAGCACGCAGAACACGAGCTGCACCATGCCGGTGCGCGCCAGGGCCTCGTTCAGGGTCGGCCCGTCGGTGTGGGTGCGCAGCGTCCGGACCAGGGGGACCGCGAGCGGCAGGGCGAGCAGGACGAGCAGCAGCGCCGGTCCGAGGGAGCCGCCGATCCACGGCACGAGCGCCGCGGGGAACGACAGGTAGACCATCGCGGCGAACAGGTCGCGGCTGCGCTGACGACCCAGCCGCACGGCGAGCGTGCGCTTGCCGACCCGCTTGTCCGTGTCCATGTCGCGGACGTTGTTGACGACGAGGATCGCGCTCGCGAGCAGCCCGACCGGGACCGCGAGGGCGAGCGCCTCCCACGGCCAGGACTCGATCTGCGCGAACGTCGAGCCCGCGACCGCGGCCACGCCGAAGAAGAGGAAGACGAAGACCTCGCCCAGTCCCTCGTAGCCGTAGGGCCTCGGGCCACCCGTGTACAGCACGCCGGCGATGATCGACAGGACGCCGACCACCAGCAGCTCCCAGCCGGCCACCGCGACCAGGTAGACCCCGCACAGCACCGCGAGACCGAAGGTGACGTACGTGGCGACGAGCACCTGCTTCGGCGGGACGAGGCCCCCGGCGGTCACGCGGACCGGACCCAGCCGGTCCTCGGTGTCCGCGCCGCGGCGGGCGTCGGAGTAGTCGTTGGAGAGGTTCGTGCCGACCTGGATGAAGATGGCGCCCAGCAGGGCCGCGAGGAACGTGCCGACGCGGAGATCGTCGGTGGCCTGGACGCCGAGGCTCGTCCCCACGAGGACCGGCGCCACGGCGGCGGGGAGCGTCCGCAGACGCGCCGCCATGACCCAGATGCGGACGGGGCTCATCAAGCCCGCCGCGG
>NZ_JBFIGP010000312.1:0-4155 GCF_041602235.1 Paraconexibacter sp. | reverse complement strand
TCCGGGTCGTTCTCCGGGACGGTGATGGCGCCGAACTCGGGAGCGATCATGTCCGCGACGCCCTCGGCCCCGGTCGACACGCACGGGCGCCGGGCGAGCATGCCGAGGATCACCGCTCGGGGCTGACCCTCGGTGGGTGAGGGGCAGAAGACGCTGACGTCGAAGGCGCTGAGCACGTCGGCCACGTCGCCACGCGGCGTGTCGATCACGTGCAGGCGCTCGCCGAGGGGCGCGCCGAGCGCGCGCAGTTCGGCCTCGGTCTCCCCGCTGCCCGCGAGGATCAGATGGGCCGCGTCGCCGGGCAGGCGCTTCACCGCCTCGACGACGACGTCGTTGCGCTTCTTCGGGTGGAACCGCGAGATGCAGCCCACGACGAACGCATCGGCCGGGATCCCGAGGTCGCCGCGGACGCGCTCGCGACCGGTCGCGGTGAAGTCGATCTCCTCCGTGCGCAGCGCGTTGGGCACGACGACGATGTCCTCGGCCGCGACCCCCACCTCGCTGACGGAGTCCTTGGTGCCCTGGGAGATCGCGAGGATCACGTCGGCGTGGCGCGAGGCGTCGACGTAGAGCCGTCGCGGGAGTCCCTTGCGCAGCGGGAACGGCACGGGTCCCCACTCGCACCACGCCAGGGTCGGGCGCAGGCGCGACGGCAGCTGTCGAGCCATCAACTGCTCCTTCTTGTAGTGCACGAGCAGCACGTCGTAGGGCATCTGCGCTTCGAGCGCGGCGCGCAGGCGACGGACGTACAGCGGCCACCGCAGCATCAGGCCGGGCCAGGACGCGACGGCCAGCTTGGGGCCGATCTCGATCGGCGCCACCTGCACGCCGGTGCTGCGGGCGATCCCCGGGTCGTTGCTCACCATGACGCACTCGTGCCCTCTGGCGACGAGACCGTCGAGCATCTCCACGGCCGCGAACTCGGCGCCCCCGGGCGAGCGCGTCGTCATCACGCTGACGATCTTCATGTGGTCTCCATGATCGATGCTGCCTGACGTCGGCTGAAGGCGATGGCGGCGAAGAACTCGTCCCAGGGGCGGGCACGGCCGGCCAGGGTCTGCGCGAGCCGCTGCAGATCCTGCCACCCCGCCTCGACGAGCTGCGCCCAGTCGAGCACGACCGGCGTCCACAGCCCCGTCCGCCGTGACGCGAGGTGCTCGATGCCCTCGACGAGCGGGCCTGCCGCGCCCACGAGCGGGGGGTAGGCGGGCAGGTAGACGGCGTCGCCGCGCCACACCGGCGTCGCGTGGAAGCCGAGGGTGCGGACCGTCGCCGGGCCGCCGGTCACGACGTCCCAGCGCGACGCGAGCTCGGCGTACTGGTCGGCGTCGAAGCGGTCCCACGGTGCGACGAACACGTCGGCGTGCAGGGCCGCGTCGCGGAGGGTCTGGGCGGCGGCGTCCAGGCGCTCGGTCAGCGCCTTGGTCCTCAGCCCGCGCAGCTCGGAGCGGCGATCGGCCCGGGAGACGCGGCTGCGGTGGTCCAGGCCGTGGACGCCGAAGGCGACGCCCTCGCGTCGCAGCTGGCCGAGCAGGGCCCGCTCGTCGTCGTCGTGCAGGCGCCAGCCGCTGGCGTCCGGGTCAAGGGGGGACTCGGGCACCCACGGCAGGACCCCGAGCAGGTACGGGACGCCGGCGTCGCTCAGGATCGCGTGCACGCGGGCGAACGTCTCGGTGCCCAGGTCGGGGCGCTCGCGCACGAGGTGGTGCGGGAAGCCGTCGACCCTCACGAGGAACCGCGGCGGGCCGGCCGCACGTTCGGGGCCGAGCACGGCAGCGCGGGCGGCCACGAACGGATCCGCCACGTCGCGGTCGTAGCGCAACCCTCCGGAGCGGATCTCGCGAGCCTGGTACCAGCGACTGAAGGGGGACGGGACCTGGCGGGCGATGACCGCCTGCGCGACCTCGGGCCGGTCGAGGGCATCCGGTGTCACCTCGCCGTCGGCGAGCTCGTCGCTGAAGAGCAGGCAGGCGCTGCGCCAGCTGTCGCGATTCACGAGGCCTCCTGGTGTGCGTCGGTGATCTCCTCGAGCGCGCCGGTGATCTCCTCGAGCCGGGCGTCCCAGGAGTGGGCGGCAGCCGCCGCGCTGCGCGCGTCGCGTCGCTGTTCGTCGTCGCGGGCGAGCACCTCCTCGAGCGCCTCGACCGTCGCGCGAGCGTCGGCGGCGACCGTGATCTCCCGGACCGCCGAGATCGACGGCAGCGGGGTGGCGACCACCGGCAGGCCCGCAGCGAGGTACTCGTAGACCTTCATCGGGAAGACCGCATCGGTGAGCGGGGACCGACGGTACGGGATCAGGGCCGCGTCGGCGGCGCGCAGGACCGCCGGCAGTCCGGCGTAGGTGCGCGGGCCCGGCAGATGGACGTTGGGCAGCGCCTCGAGATCGCGGACGTCGGTCGAGGTGTCGCCGAGGCCGACCGGACCCACGAGCACGATCGACCAGTCGGGCCGGGCGTGGGCCAGGCCTGTCAGCAGCTCGAGATCGAGCTTCTTCGCGGCGATCGCCCCGGTGAACACGATCCGCGGGTGGGGCAGGTGCGCGAGGGCCGGATCCTCCGGGCCGTCGTCGCGGGCCGTCGCGAACAGCGCGGTATCCGCGACGTTGGGGGCGAACAGCAGGCGACGGGTGTGCGGTCGCAGGCGCTCGGCAAGCGAGGGAGCGCTCGCGAGGACCAGGTCGGCCCGGTCCAGGATCCTGGCTTCCGCGGCGCGGAAGCTCGGGGCATCGACGCCGTCCTGTGCCGCGATGTCGTCCACGCAGTGGTACAGGACGATGTCCGGCTCGACGGCGTCGAGCAGCAGGTCGGCCTGCGGCACGTAGGCCCACAGCACGCGCCGCCCGCGAGACCCGGTGAACGCGCGGCGCATCGCCCGTCGCACGAGAGCGGGGAGGACGACGCCGTTGATCCGCCGCACCGCGGCCGAGCCGTGGAACGGCAGCACCAGCGGCGAGACGACCCGGACCTCGCCGCCGTGCGGGGAGGCGACCCTTCGTGGGGGCCTCAGCCCGGTCACCAGCCGGCGGGCGATCCGCCGCAGGTCGCGGCCCGACGCCGTCGGCCGCCGGAGACCCAGCGACTCGACGAAGAGCACCCGGTTGTGCGGAGCCAGGCGCGCCATCAGATGGTGCTGGTTGGTCCACAGCTCGGTGTCCCACTCCGCGAACCCGACGCAGACGATGTCCAGCCCCCGCGGGGTCACTCCCACGGCAGCAGGCGACTGCGCAGCCGCACGAAGTCGTCCTGCGCCTGCCCGTAGTCGTCGGGGCGCCCGATGTCCAGCCAGAAGTCCGTCGAGCGCCAACCGCGCACGGATTCGTCGTTCTCGATCAGCCGCAGCATGAGATCGGGGAAGTCGAGGCGAACGTTCGGCTCGATGTACTTCAGGGCCTCGGGCGAGAAGCAGTACACGCCCATGGAGGCTTCGTACTGCAGGACCGGCTTCTCGTCGTAGTCGACGAGCTTCGTGTCGTCGTCGGCCGCGAACTTCAGGACGCCGAGCGAGATCTGGACGTCGTTGAGGCGGGTCGCGATCGTCGCCAGGGCGTCGTCCTCGCGGTGCCGGGCCAGCAACGCGCCGTAGTCCAGGTCCGTGAGCATGTCGCCGTTCATCACGAGGAAGTCGTCGCCGGCCAGGCCCTCGATCGAGGCCAGCGCGCCGACGGTGCCAAGGGGCTCGTCCTCGCGGAAGTAGTCGATCTTCAGGCCGTACTGGGCGCCGTCGCGGCAGTACGCCTCGAGCATCTCCGCGAGGTGACCCGTCGCGATCGTGACGTGCTCGAAGCCGTAGTGCGCGAGTTGGCGCAGCACCACGTCGATGATCGGCTGATCCCCGACGGGCATCAGCGGCTTGGGGATCGACACGGTGTACGGACGCAGCCGCATCCCGAGACCGCCGGCGAGGATGACTGCGCGCATCGTGCGGACGCTACTACAGGGCCTCGTAGGAACCGGACGGCGTAGATCTGACGAAGTCCAGCCACGGCCGGTCGAGCAGCAGCGGGAGGTCCTCCGCGAACGACGGGTGGCACATGATCTCCACCGGCTCGCGATGCACGATCGACGCGGCGCGGTCGAAGCCGGACCCGCCGCGGGCTGGATGCACGTCGTCGATCGCCCAGAACCGCTGCGTCGTGTGGAACCTGGAGGACAGCAG
>NZ_JBFIGP010000311.1:0-4157 GCF_041602235.1 Paraconexibacter sp. | reverse complement strand
CGGGTGTCATGACCGACGCGATCGCGTTCCACCCGGGATGGCACGAGGTCCTGGGCACCGCGGTCGAGGGTGCGGTGGCCGGAGGGGCCTGGGCCGACGACCGCGCCGGCGCCCACGTCTCGCGCGCCGCGAAGTTCATCGCCATCGCGCAGGCGGAGGCGGGCGTGACCTGCCCGATCGCGATGACGCACTCCTCGGTGCCCGCCCTTCGCCTGAACCCCGAGATCGCCGAGCGCTGGGAGGGCCTCGTCACGAGTCGCGTCTACGACACGCGTGACCTGCACTCCAGCGAGAAGCGCGGGGCGCTCGTCGGCATGGCGCTCACCGAGCGAGCGGGCGGCAGCGACGTCCGCCGCTCGACCACGGTCGCGACGCCGGACGGCGACGGCGACTGGCTGGTCAACGGGGAGAAGTGGTTCGTCTCCGCGGTGCAGTCCGACGCGCTGTTCGTCCTGGCCCAGACGAAGTCCGGGCTGAGCTGCCTCCTGGTGCCGTGCCGCAACGAGGACGGCACGCGCAACGGGATGCGCGTGGACCGGCTGAAGGACAAGCTCGGCAACCGGTCCAACCCGACGGCCGAGGTCGTGTTCACCGACGCGCGGGCGCAGCTCGTCGGCGAGGAGGGCCGCGGGGTGCGGGCGATCATGGCGATGATCGCGGGGACCCGGCTGGACTGCGTCCTGGGCTCCACCGCCGTCATGCGCCTGGGCACGAGCGAGGCGATCCACTGGGCACGGCACCGTCTGGCCTTTGGACGCCGCCTGATCGACCAGCCCGCGATGACCGCCGTGCTCGCCGATCTCGCGCTCGAGAGCGAGGCTGCCACGTGGGGCGCACTGCGGCTCGCTCAGGCCGTCGAGGCGCAGGCGGCCGGTGACCAGCACGCGGCGGCGTTCCGGCGGCTCGCGCTGCCCGCCCTGAAGTACTGGGTCTGCAAGCGGGCACCGATGCACCTCGGCGAGTCGCTCGAGTGCCTGGGCGGGTACGGGTACATCGAGGAGTCCCGCCTGCCGCGCGCCTACCGCGAAGCCCCTCTGATGAGCGTGTGGGAGGGCTCCGGCAACGTGCAGGCGCTCGACGTGCTGCGGGCGCTGCAGACCGATCCGGGGTGCGCGGAGGCGGTACTCGACGAGCTCGACGCCGCAGCGGGCGCCAACCACCGGCTCGACGCCACGACGGCGGCGCTGCGCGACGATCTCGCGGGCGGCGCGAGCGGCATCGGCGAGGCCCGGGCCCGCGATGTCACCGGACGGATCGCCCGCGCCATCCAGGCCGCGCAGCTCGTGCGGTACGCGCCGCCCGAGGTCGCCGACGCGTTCTGCTCGACGCGACTCAACGACTCCGTCGGCGGAGCCTTCGGCGTGCTGCCGTCCGGCCTCGACGTCGAGGCCATCGTCACGCGGGCCGCACCGACGGAGGTGGTCATGTGAGCCGCACCATCAAGGCGGTCGCCATCCAGCCCTCGCTCCGGATCGGCGAGGTCGACTGGAACCTGCGCCGCTGTGCGGACCTCGTCACGCAGGCCGCTCGCGAGCACTCGCCCGACGTGATCATGCTGCCCGAGGCCTGCACCTCGCCGAACGCCCACGGCCCGCTCATGCTCGACGTCGCGCGTCCGGTCGACGGCGAGCCCCTGCAGGTCCTTCGGGGCCTGGCCCGCGAGCACGGCTGCCAGGTCGGCGCGGGCTTCATCGCGATCCGGGGCAACGAGACCCGCGGGACCTACGCGCTGTGCGAGCCCGACGGCGCCGTGCACCTCCACGACAAGGACCTCCCGTCGTTCTGGGAGAACAGTTACTACCGGCCCGGCAAGGACGCCGGGATCGCCGAGACGGCGCTCGGGCCGTTCGGGCTCGCGAACGGGTGGGAGTGGGGCCGTACCCAGACGTGCACCCGGCTGCTCGGGCGCGTCAAGCTCATCGGCGGCGGGATGCACTTCCCGTCCTACCCGGACTGGGCGCTGACGCGGAAGTGGTTCATCGAGCGTGACCAGGAGCTGTTCACGCAGTACGGGCGGGAGCTCCCCGGGCGTGTCGCCCGGTTCCTCGGGGTGCCCGCGATCCATCCGTCGCACGTCGGCGAGTTCGAGATGGACACGCCGATGGTGCCCGGGCTCAAGTGGCGCTCGCACACGATCGGACAGACGCAGATCACCGATGCCGACGGCCTGCGGCTCGCCTACCTCGGCTACGAGGACGGTGAGGGGTACGTCGCCGCGGAGGTCGAGCTCGAGGACGCTCCGGTGCCCCGCGACCCCCTGCCCCAGACGTTCTGGAACAGCGAGTTCCCGATCAGCGCCCACGTGGTGTGGCTGGCGGGCAACGCGCACGGCCGGACCGCCTACCGGCTGAAGTCGCTGCTGGGCCGCCATCGCTGGCAACCGAGCCCCGACCTGCCCGATCACGTTCCCGCGGGCGTGCTCCCCGACCCGGCGCCGCCGGCGACGGGCGCGGGCGCGGGCGTCGCGTAGGCCCCGACGCCACTCACTCGGCGGGCAGCGCGCCGGCGAGCTCGGACCGCCTGCGGATGCCGAGCTTGCGAAACGTTCGCGACAGGTGGTGCTCCACCGTCTTGGGGCTGAGGAACAGGCCGGCCCCGATCTCGCGGTTCGTCTGGCCCTGGGCCGCGAGCAGCGCGACCTGCAACTCCTGCGGCGTCAGCGGGTCGGACCCCGGCGCGGCGTCCCTCGCCGGGGCCGGACCGCCGGCGGCGCGCAGCTCGGCCCGCGCCCGTTCCGCCCAGGTCAGCGCACCCATGCGCTCGAACGTCGCGAGCGCCGCACGCAGCGGCCGCCTGGCGTCGGCGGGCCGACGCGCGCGGCGCAGCCGCTCCCCGTGCAGCAGGCGCGTGCGCGCCGCCTCGAAGGGACGGTCGTTGGGGCCGTGGTGCTCCAGCGCGGCGGCGAACCACGCGTCGACCGCGTCGTCGGCGGCGAGCAGGCCGCGCAGCCGGGCTGCGCACCCTGCGGCCCAGCTGTGACCGGGCCGCGCGCCCTGGCGTTCGAGCACCTCGGCGCGCTCGCGCGCCCCGGCGCTGTCGCCGGTCCGCCACAGCGCCTCGGCCAGGTTCGCGAGGTAGCGGGCGATCGCGGCCTCGTCGTTGTTGGTGAGGGCCTCGGCCCGCTCGGCGGCGAGCCCGTGGTCGGCGGCCTCCTCGATGCGTCCCCTCCCGAGCTCCAGCAGCGCCAGCGCGGCGTGCCCGTAGAGCGCGGCGGCCGGGGCGCCCATCGCCTCGGCCATACCGACCGCCCGGGTCGCGTGCGACCAGCACGCCTCGTCCTGACCGAGGGTCGCCTCGACCTCGGCGAGGACGCCCAGCGCGACCACGAGGACGGTGTCGAGCGCGCCCTCCTCCCCGAGCGCGACGGCTTCGCTGGCGTCGGCGAGCGCGCGCTGCGTGCGCCCCAGCCGCAGCTGCACCTGCGCGCGCACCGCCAGCGGATAGACGAGCTCGGTCACGAGCCCGGCGTCCCGCAGCGTGCTGATCAGCCGCTCGAGGATCGCCTCCGCCCGGTCGAAGCGCTCGACCCACATCGACGACTGCGCCGCCATCGCCACGATCTCGATCGGTCCCGTCCCGGGCACGAACCGCACGAGGTCTCCCTCCGCCGCGGCGAGGACCGCGTCCCCCTCCTCGCCCTCGCCGAGCGCGATCTGCGCCTCGGCGACGAGGATCCGCGCGAGGCCCGCGACGCCGGGCAGCACGTCGGCCGCCAGCTCCTGGGAGCGGGCGGCCCGCTCGACCAGCCGGTGCAGCCGGCCCGCGGCCATGTCGATCGCCGCCGCCTCGAGCAGGAACATCGCCGCACGCTGGGGCTCGCCGGGGAGGAGGCGCTCCGCCTCGGCCACGAGCCGATCGGCGCCCGGCCCGGGGGATCCGGCCCTGGCCTGCACCCTGGCGAGGGTCGCGCGCAGGTCCGCCGCGAGGAGCGGATCGCGGACGCTCTCCTCGGCCCGAGCGATGAGCTGCCGCCCCCACGGCAGGCGGCCCGCGATGACCGCGGACGCCGCGGCTTCCAGCAGGAGGCGTGCCCGCCGGTCGGGGTCGGTGGTGAGGTCCCCGGCCCGCGCCAGGGCGCAGGCCGCGTCGGCGAACGCCCCGCCGGACCGCGCCGCCTCCCCGGCCGCCGCCAGGGCGGAGGCGACCTCGTCGTCGGT
>NZ_JBFIGP010000310.1:0-4158 GCF_041602235.1 Paraconexibacter sp. | reverse complement strand
GTTCATCTTCACGTCGGGGTTGATGCGGCCCTCGAAGTTCCGGTTGCCGGACAGCACCGACACCGCGACGAGATCCTCCTCGTTGATCGCCGCGCTGATCTCCGGGGGCAGCGGTCCCGAGTTGCCGATGCACGTCGTGCACCCGTAGCCGACGTTGTGGAACCCGAGCGCCTCGAGGTCGTCGATCAGGCCCGCGCGCTCGAGGTACTCGGTGACGACCATCGAGCCGGGGGCCAGCGAGGTCTTGACCCAGGGGCGGGCGGTCAGGCCCTTGGCGACCGCGTTGCGCGCCAGCAGTCCGGCGGCGAGCATCACCGACGGGTTGGACGTGTTGGTGCACGACGTGATCGCCGCGATGACGACCGCGCCGTCCTTGAGGTCGCACGTGCTGCCGTTGGACATGGTCACCGGCGCGGAGCGGCGCGCCTGCGTCGCGACCGGCGCCTCGTCCTCGATCGCCCGCTCGCCCGGCTGGTTGGTCGGCCCGGGCAGGTAGGTCTTGATCGCCTCGCCGAACGCGCTCGCGGCGTCGCTCAGCGCGACGCGGTCCTGCGGGCGCTTGGGGCCGGCGATCGAGGGCACCACGGTCGACAGGTCGAGCTCGAGGGTGTCGGAGAACGTCGGCTCCTCGGCGTTCTCGTCGTGCCACATGCCCTGCTCGCGGGCGTAGGCCTCCACGAGCTCGCACAGGTCGTCCGGGCGGCCCGAGAACCGCATGTAGCGGATCGTCTCGGCGTCGATCGGGAAGATCGCGCAGGTCGACCCGAACTCCGGGGACATGTTGCCGATCGTCGCGCGGTCCGCCAGCGGCAGCGCGGTGACGCCGGCGCCGTAGAACTCGACGAACTTCCCGACGACGCCCTTCTCGCGCAGCATCTCGGTGATCGTCAGGACGAGGTCCGTGGCGGTGGCGCCCTCCGGCAGCGACCCGGACAGCTTGAAGCCGATGACCTGAGGGATCAGCATCGGGATCGGCTGCCCGAGCATCGCGGCCTCGGCCTCGATGCCGCCGACACCCCAGCCGAGCACGCCGAGGCCGTTGATCATCGTCGTGTGCGAGTCGGTGCCCACCACCGTGTCCGGGTACGCCGTGCCGGTCTTGTCGTCCACGAACACCGTGCGCGCCAGGTACTCGAGGTTGACCTGATGGACGATGCCCGTGTCCGGCGGGACGACCTTGAAGGACTCGAACGCCTGCTGCCCCCACTTGAGGAACTGGTAGCGCTCCTCGTTGCGCTCGAACTCGATCTCGGCGTTGCGGCGGAAGGCGTCCTTCGTGCCGAAGACGTCGACCTGCACGGAGTGGTCGATGACGAGCTCCGCCGGGACGAGCGGCTCGATCTTCGCCGGGTCGCCGCCGAGGTCCGCCATCGCGTCGCGCATCGCGGCGAGGTCGACGACCGCCGGCACGCCGGTGAAGTCCTGCATCACCACGCGCGCGGGGGTGAACGCGATCTCCTGCGAGGGCTCGGCCTTGGCGTCCCAGGTGGCGAGCGCCTTGATCGACTCGGCCGTCACCGCGCCGTTGCCCTCGGTCCGCAGCAGGTTCTCCAGCAGGACCTTCAGCGAGTAGGGGAGGCGAGCGACGTCGTACTGCGACTGCAGCGCGTCGAGGCGGTAGATCGTGTGCTCTCGACCGCCGACCGAGAGGGTTGCGCGGGCATCGAAGGAGTTCGGGTTCTCGGACATGTGGTGGGTCCTTTTCGGTGTCGGGTCAGGCGTCGGCGGGAAGCAGGACGAACGGCTTCCCGGCGGCGGTGGTCAGCGAGCGGAAGTGGTGGTGGTCGAAGGTGGCGATGCGATCGGTTCCCAGACGGCCGGCCACGGCCACCAGGGAGGCGTCCGTGAGCCCGATGTCGGGCCGGAGCCGGGCGATGCCGATCGTCTCACGCAGCGCGTCGGCCCACCACCTCACGTTGTAGGCGCCGGAGTCCAGGTCCTGCCGGAACTCCTCGGCCGCTCCCAGGCGGGAGGCCCAGTGGTCCATCTCGGCGACGGCGAGCGGCGAGGTCCAGAGGTCCTCGCCGAGCGTCGTCAACCACCCCGTCGCCGCGGCGTGGTTGGCGTCGTCGGCCCGCAGGACGGCGAGCACGAACGAGGTGTCCACGACGACCGTCACCGGCCGACGTCGCTCGCGAGGTACTCCTCGTCGCGGGCCGAGAGGTCCGCCGGCAGGCCGTCGCCGGTGACCACGCCGACGGCGCGCGGGCGGATGCGCTTGGGGCGCGTGAGCGACCCTTCCAGCGTGCGGCGGATGTACTCCGCCTTGGAGAGCCCCTCGTCCTCGGCGCGACGGGCCAGGGCCGCGTCGAGCTCGGGGTCGAGGTAGAGGCTCGTCTTCTTCATGCCCTACGTAGGGTAACACTCCCCCGCCGGGTGGCGGCACAGGGGCGGGCGCGGCGACCCGGAGGCGTCGCTCAGCGCACGCGGAAGGACCATCGTCCCGTCAGCTTGTGCCCGTCCAGGGACCGCGCCGACCAGGAGACCCTGTAGACGCCGGACGGGAGCCGCTTGGTCCGCTTGCCGATCACGCGGTTGGGATGGCGGCGATCGTTGCGCCCGCGCATCAGGACCTTGCCCCGCCGCTTCACGGTGAACTTCGCCCCGCCGAGGATCCGCTGGCTGAAGGTGACGTAGACGGTCTTGGGCCCCTTCGAGATGGTCGTGCCGGGCTTCGGGTAGCGCTTGGACACGCCGGTGTGGCCCAGCGCCGTGGTCGGGACGGCCAGGGCGACGAGCACCCCGAGGACGAGACAGCGGCGAGCGGAGGGGGAGGTCATGCGACTGGAGGTCCTTGCGGTTCGGGTGCGCGGAGGAAGCGCACCGTGGTCAGGATGGCCAGGGCCGTCATGCAGCACGCGCTGGCGACGCACCACTGGCAGATGGCGTTGATCTCCTCGATCTCGACGTACGTGAGGTAGCCGGAGAACCCGAAGCCGACCCAGGCGAGTCCGACCGCGGCCAGGCGGCCGTTCTCACCCGGGACGAACAGGGCACCGAGGATGCCGACGTATCCGAGCAGCCCGATCAGGGCGACCGGGATGCCGGCGAGCTTGGACCAGTCCGACGCCTGCACCTTGGCGCAGCCGTGGGCGATCCCGCACGCAGGGTCGATCCCGGCGTAGTGGGCGTACGTGAGGTAGCCCGCCACACCGAGGCCGAGGAACGTCACGGCGAAGGTGGCTGTGCGAAGCCGATCCCTCACGTGCCGGCGAGCTCCTTGACGGCGTCGCTGATCTCGCTGCCGTCGAGCGACTTGACGTCGAGCTTCTTCAGGTCCCCACCGGTCTTCCCGATCAGGAACGACGGCGTGCTCTGCACGCCGAACCGCGACGCCAGCGCCTGCGCCTCGTTCAGCGCCGTCGTACCGGCGGCCCCTTCTCCAGCGGTCAGCGCAGCGTCCACGTCCAGGCCCTCGACCGCCCCGAGCGTGGTGCGCATGAACTCGTCGGTCGCGAAGCCCGAGTTCTCCTGGCCCTGGTTGATGAACAGCAGGTCGATCGCCTGCCAGGCGCGATCCTGCTCCGCCGCGCCGGCGATCGCACGCGCCATCTTCTGGCTGTCGTCGCCGATGAACGCCAGGGGCTGGAACTCGACGCGCAGGGTGCCGTTCTTCACCTCCTCGGCGACGAGGCCCGGCAGCCCGTCACGGGCGAACTGGGCGCAGAACGGGCACTGCATGTCCGCGAACTCGACCAGCGTCACGGGCGCCTTGGGATCACCGACGGACAGTCCGTCCTGAGGGATCCCGGCGAACCGCTGCGCCACCTCGGTCTGGCCGGCCACGGTCTCGCCGGCCTCCTTCGCGGGGCCATCGTCCGTGCCGCTGCTGCTGATGACCACGAGGACGGCGACGACGACCGCAGCTGCGATCAGCACGCCCCCGAGCTGCTGCATCCTGCGCTTGCGCGTCTGCGTCTGCGCCTGTGCGGCCGCAGCCGCCTCGCGCTCCGCGCGGCGCTGCTCCTTGCGTTCGGCTTTCGTCGGTCCGTTGCTCATGCTGTTTCCCTCCGGGTACGGGTGAGTGCCAGACCGCCGGCCGTGAGGCCGAGGGTCCCCAGGACGATCCCGATGACGCCGAGGGTGTTCCCCGAGTCGTCGTCATCGTCAGCTTCCTGGGCTGCCGACACGGCTTCCGGCGTGGCCGCGGGCGCCGCC
>NZ_JBFIGP010000309.1:0-4198 GCF_041602235.1 Paraconexibacter sp. | reverse complement strand
GTCGGCAGCGCGTCTGCGGGACGCGTGGTGCACAGCCGTGACGCTCGTCACGGTCTGCGGTCTCCTCGCCGCCCCCGCCCCGGCGGCAGGCCCCGAGCTCACACAGGGGCCCGACGACCATCCGGCCGTTCACAAGACCGCCGACGTCCCGATCGTGATGAGCGACGGCGTCACGCTGCTGGCGGACATCTACCGGCCCGCCCGGGCCGATGGGAGCCCCGTCGAGCAGCGCTTCCCGGTCGTGCTCGGGCAGAAGCCCTACAACAAGAACTCCCCGGCGTTCGGCGGTGTGGTCGAGACGTTCGTCAGGCACGGCTACGTGCACGTGATCGTCGACGTGCGCGGTACCGGGAACTCGGGCGGTCACTGGGACTCGTTCGGACCGCGGGAGCAGCAGGACTCCCGTGAGATCGCCGCGTGGCTCGTGCAACAGCCGTTCTCCGACGGCAGGTGGGCGACCTACGGCACGTCCTACATGGCCATCAACCAGTTCTTCACCGGCGCGGCGCGTCCCGCCGGGCTGAAGGCGATGTTCCCGATCATCCCGGCCCAGGACGTCTACCGGGACGTCATCTGGCACGGGGGCAGCATCGACGCCGGGTTCATCCCGCTGTGGATGGGCGCCGTCACGGGGCTCGGGGCCCTGCCGGTCGGCGCGGCCACCTCCGATCCCGCCCAGGCCGCTGCGGCGCTCATGGACCACGTCCAGGGGGCGGCCCGCTTCCAGGTCCCCGCGGCCGCGAGCATGGCCGGGGGAGGCGACCTCGCCTACGACGGGGACTTCTACCGCCAGCGCTCCCCGGGGACGGTCGCCGACCGCATCGACGTGCCCACCTTCGTGGTCGGCGGCTGGTGGGACCTGTTCCAGCGCGGTGAGCCCCTCCTGTACCAGCAGCTCGACCTGCCCGCCGGCCGCAAGCAGCTCCTGATGGGGCCCTGGTACCACATCACCGCAGGTCGAGGTCTGGGCGCGAAGGACACGCCGCCCACGCTCGAGACCCTGGCGCTGGCGTGGTTCGACCGGTGGGTGAAGGGCGAGCGCAACGGCGTCGAGGACTTCGGTCCGGTGACGCTCTACGAGATCGGATCGGGACGCTGGACCACGCAGCGCGCGTACCCGGGGGCGCTCGAGTACCGCCGTCTGTACCTGACGCCGAAGAAGAGCGGCACGTCGGGCAACTCCGTCAACGACGGGACCCTCGCCTCGGGCCCGCCCGAGAGCGCCTCCAGCGTCACGAACCCCGCCAATCCGGTCGCGGGCGTCTGCTCCCGCTCCAGCGCGCAGTGGACGGCCGGCGCGTTCACCCCGGGACAGCAGTGCGAGTCCGACAACCGCGTCAACGAGACGGGCGCGCTCGTGTTCACCTCGCCGCCGCTCGGGGCGGACACCCGCGTCTCCGGCCCGCTCGGACTGACCCTGCGGGCCTCGACGACGGCGCGGGACACGACGTGGATCGCCACCGTGACCGACGTGGCCCCGTCCGGCGAGTCCAACGAACTGACGATGGGCTGGCTGATGCCCTCGCGACGCGCGGTCGATCGCGCGCGGTCGACGGTCACGCCCGACGGGGATCTCGTGGCGCCCTTCCACCCGTTCACCCGGGAGAGCCTGCAGCCGGTCACCCCGGGGAAGCTCGAGACGCTCAACGTGGAGCTGTTCGGCACGAACGCCCTGCTGCGCAAGGGGCACCGCCTGCGCCTGGCGCTCACGAACGGGGACATCCCGCATCTGCTCGCCACGGCACCCGACGCCGTGGCGCAGATCGGTGCCGTCAACACGGTCGCGATGGACCCCAGGTCCCCGAGCTTCCTGACCTTCGGCGTGCTGCCGGACGACTCGCTGCTGGCGCGGCGGCGGGCGTGCGCGAGCCGCCGGCGGTTCAGCATCCGGGTCCGCGAGCCCCGCCGCGGCGTGAGGCTGCGATCCGTCAGGGTCCGGGTCGACGGGCGTGCAGCGAAGGTCCGCCGCTCCCGGGGACGCTGGACAGCAGTCGTCGACCTGCGTGGCAAGCGCAAGGGGCGCTACCGCGTGACGGTGACCGCCGAGGGCAGCGACGGGCGCGTGTACCGCGACGACCGCCGCTACCGGACCTGTGCCGGGCGCCGATGAGCGGGGCACCGACTCGCGGTTTCACGCCGCGTTCACACGATCGTCCCTCGGATGCTCCTGAATACGGACCCATGACCGCGGACATGACACGGCGGACCGCCCTGCGCCTCGGCGTGGGCACCGCGCTCGGGGCCACCGCACTCGCCGCAGCGGATCCGGTCGCCGCCGCCGCGGCGCGTCGCGCACGGCGGCGGACGCAGCTCCTGCGCGGCGGCACGTTCCCGACCGGTGTGATCTCCGGCGCGCCGCTCACGGACGGGGCGGTGCTCATGACGCGGGTCGATGGCATCGAGCGAGCGGGGCTGCTCGAGATCGAGGTGTCGTCGGACCCGGACTTCCGGCGTGTCCTGCTGCGCCAGCGCACGCGCGCGGCTCCCATCCGCGACTACTGCGCCAAGCGTCTCGTCCGCTCGTCGAAGCTGCGCCCCGGCGAGCAGTACTGGTACCGCTTCGTGACGCGGGATGGCTCCTCGCCGGTCGGACGCTTCCGTACGGCGCTGCCGCCCGATTCGCGGGAGCCCGTGCGCATCGGGTTCTTCTCGTGTCAGAAGTGGCACCAGGGGTACTTCACCGCCCACGCCGGTCTTGCCGCCGAGGACGACCTCGATCTGGTGGTGAGCCTCGGCGACTACGTCTACGAGGAGCCGGCGGAGCGCCGCCTCGTCGAGGATCGGCGGGACGAGACCGGCGCGCTGGGTGACGGTGACGTGCAGTCCCTCGCCGAGTACCGGCAGAAGTACCGGCTGTACCAGTCCGACGAGCACCTGCGCGCGATGCACGCCGCGCACCCGCTCGTGGCCATCTGGGACGACCACGAGGCCGAGGACGACTACGCGGCCGACCACGAGGGTGACCCCCTGCGCGAGCGGCGCGTGCCCTTCGCGGAGCGCAGACGGGCCGGCTACCTCTCGTTCTTCGAGCACCTCCCGATGCCGCGCTTCCGCGACGACGGCTTCCGGCTGTACCGGTCGATGCGTGTGGGGCAGGCCGAGATCTTCATGCTCGACACCCGCCAGTACCGCGACGCCCTGGCGTGCCCCAGCGCCTCGCCGTGCCCCCAGGCCGGAGCGCCCGGACGGTCGATCCTGGGCGAGCGCCAGCGTCGCTGGCTGGGCGACGGACTGCGGGACAGCCGGGCGGCGTGGAAGGTGATCGCCAACCAGGTGATGATGATGGGGCTCGACGTGCCCACGGGGATCCCGTTCAACGCCGACCAGTGGGACGGCTACGCCGCCGAGCGCCAGAGCCTGCTCGAGGAGGCGCTGAGGGGCGGGGTCCAGGACATCACGGTCCTGACCGGCGACATCCACACGTTCTTCGCCGGAACGGTGACGACGACCGGACGCATCGGCGGGACCCCGGCCGCCACCGAGTTCATCGGTGGCTCGATCACCTCGACAGGGATCCGGGAGAGCGTGCCCGCCGACCCGGTCGTCACCGAGAACGGCCTGCGGGCGATGAACCCGCACATCGAGTACGTCGAGGTCTCCTCGCGCGGGTACGGCGTGATGGAGGTGCGTCCCGATGAACTCGTGGTCACCTACCGCCGGCCCAGGACGGTCTTCGAGCCTCGGTCGCAGGTCGAGGATCTGGCCCGCTTCAGGGTCGGACGGGGCTCGACGCGCGTGGAGCGCACCTGACCGCGACCCGCGCGGCACTCGACCAGGCTCCGAGGGGCCGGACCGGCGCTCGGACGGCGACCGCTAGCGTGGGAGCAACCGCATGACCCTGCTCGACGCCCTTCCCAGAGGCTCCACCGCCGATGAGCTCTACGACGCCTTCACGGCGTGGGCTCAGGAGCAGGGCCTGGAGCTCTATCCCCATCAGGACGAGGCGGCGATCGAGCTCTTCAGCGGGAGCAACGTGGTGCTCGCCACGCCGACGGGCTCGGGGAAGTCGCTCGTGGCCGTGGCGGCGCACTTCGCCGCGCTGGCCGACGACCGCACGACGTTCTACACGGCGCCCATCAAGGCTCTCGTCTCCGAGAAGTTCTTCGCGCTGTGCGAGACGTTCGGGGCGGACAACGTCGGGATGCTCACGGGCGACGCCTCCGTCAACCCGCAGGCGCCGATCATCTGCTGTACCGCC
>NZ_JBFIGP010000308.1:0-4232 GCF_041602235.1 Paraconexibacter sp. | reverse complement strand
GTCGAGCTCGTCGCCGTCATACCGCTGGCCTTCGTGCTGGCGTTGGCCGTCGCGCAGTTCCTCGCGGTCGGTGGGGCCCGCGATCTCGCGGGCGCGGCGGCGACCGCCGGAGCAGCCGCACTCCTGCAGGGCGGAGACCCGGTCCGCGAGGCGCGTGCCGCCCTGCCGGCGTGGTCGCGGTCGGAGGTGCGGGTGCTGGTCGAGGGGCGGCGGGTCTCGGTGCGCCTGCGTCCGCGGTCCGTCAGTGGCGCGCTATCGGAGCTGCTCACGGTGACCGCACGCGCGGATGCGGGCCCGCGCCCGTCGTCTGCGCGTGGGCGCGGCGGGCGGTCGTGATGCGCGTCGGTCCCCGGATCGGCGTGCTGACGGGCGCGGGGCGCGGCCTGCCCGCCGCGGTGGCGCTCGCGAAGGGACTGGCGCGCGGGAGGCGATGTTCCACGGCGACTGTTCTGGTGCGAGGTGACGTCACGTGGCCCTCCGGACCTCTCGCGCCCGGACGGCCCGGAGCACGACGCCTCGCGGCGTCGGCGGCGGAGACCGGGGTTCCGGCCGTTGCGGCCGGACGGCTCGTCGTCGGCGTGATCGATGACGACACGATCGTGGCGAGCGCGCAGATCCAGCGGGTTGCGCAGCTCGCCGGCACCGCTCCGCTCGTGGTGGCGACCGAGCGGCCCCGGGACGCGGACGTCGACGCCGTGCTCGCGTTCGCCGACGCGCTGGTCGTGGTCGTGCCGCAGGACGCGACGCCGGCCCTCGTGGCGCTGGCCTGCGACGGCGAGCCGCGCCCGACACGGGTGGTGCGGACCGACATCACGGCCACGGTCGGGACACTCGCGCTCTCGGGGGTGCCCGTGCTTCCGGCGCTGCGACGCCTCGGCGCCGAGTTGGCGACGGAAGCATGAGCGGTCCTGGCCGTGGCGACAGCGGACAGGCGCTGCTTGCCGTGCTCGGCGCCCTGCTGCTCGCCGTCCTGCTGGCGTACGCGGCGGGCGCCCTGGCGTGGAGCCGCAGCGGGGACGCCGACCGCCAGCGAGCCGTCGACCTCGCCGCCCTCGCGGCTGCCCGCTCGATGGCCGAGGACCATCCCGACGTCGTGATCCCGTACGGCGATGTCGCAGACGGATCGCCGCTGCCTCCGGACTCCCTGACCCGTGACGCATACCTCACCCGCGCACGGGCTGCCGCCCGTCGGACCGCGAGCCGCAACGGGGTGGGCACGGTGCGCGTCTCCTTCCCCGATGCGGCGGGGGATCTCCTGCCCCTGCGGGTGCGGGTCGAGACCGGAACCGCGCGCGGCCGCGGCGATCGTCTCGCCGAGGCCGAGGCCCTTCCACCATCGGCGGTGCTCGCCACGGGTCCGGCCGCCGCCGGGCAGTACCGGGGTCCCCTGGAGCACCGTGACGGCAAACCGATGCGGCCCGACGTCGCCCGTGCGTACGACCGGATGGCGCGCGCCGCCCGCGCGGACGGCGTCGGCCTGCTCGTGGTCTCGGGCTTCCGGAGCGACGCCGAGCAGGCGGTCCTCTTCGCCCGCAACCCCGACCCGAAGTGGGTCGCACCGCCGGGGCACAGCCTGCACCGGCTCGGCACCGAACTGGATCTGGGACCGCGCGCCGCCTACGGCTGGCTCTCGCGCAACGCGCGGCGCTTCGGGTTCGTCCAGCGGTACTCCTGGGAACCGTGGCACTACGGCTTCACCCGCGGCGCCGGGACTGCCTCCGTCGGCTACGGAGGACGCGCGGGCGCCCCGCCGGCGCGTGCCGCGGCGGGCGCGACCGCCCAGAGCGCCGACGGCATGGCCGGGACCACCTTGCCGACCTGGGTGCCCGTCCGGTACCGACCGGCCATCATCGCCGCGGCCCAGCGCTTCAACGTCGGGGCCGTCCTGCTCGCCGCCCAGCTCCGGGTGGAGAGCGGGTTCGATCCCAACGCCCGCTCCCCGGCCGGCGCGCAGGGCATCGCCCAGTTCATGCCCGCGACGGCGAGGGAGTACGGCCTGCGAGATCCGTTCGACGCCGAGGCGTCCATCCACGCGCAGGCCCGGCTCATGCGCACGCTGCTGGCGACGTTCGGGGCGGTGCCGATGGCCCTTGCCGCCTACAACGCGGGACCTGGCGCCGTGCAGCGCTGCCGGTGTGCGGGCCCCTTCGCGGAGACACGGAGGTACGTAGCGACGATCCTGTCGCTGGTCCTGGGCACGGGGGACGTGGCCGGGCTCGCCGCGGCCCAGCTCGAGGTGCGTCTCGTGCGCTGACTCGGACGAGCGGGCGGGAGCGCACCTGCGATCCTGCCGCCGATGCCCGGGTCCGCGTTCAACGTCTGCGCCTGCACCATCGCCGCCTGGCCGATGTACGCGTCAGCCGGCGTCGTCGCACGCAGCTTCGCCGCGGAGCACCCGGAGGTCCCGTTCGTGACCCTGATCGCCGACACCCGGCGCGAAGACGAGCCGGAGGTGGGGCCGGGCGAGCGCATCTTCGTGAGCGACCTCGGACGCCCGGATCTCGTCGGTCGGGCGTTCCGGGCTGATCAGCAGGAGTTCTCCTACGCGGTCACCGCGGCCCTCATCGAGCACCTGCTCGACCGCGGACACGACGCGGTCCTGTTCTACAAGCAGGAAAGCCTGATCTGCGGTCCCCAGGACACCCTGATCGAGCGGCTGCGCCGCGACGACATCGTCCTCACCCCGCATCTCCTGGGCCCGCTCCCGGGTCACGACGGACCGGCGCGGGAGCAGAACATCCTGCTGTCGGGCGTGCACAACCTCGGGTTCCTCGGGGTCGCGAACCGCGACGAAGGCCGCCGCTTCCTAGGGTGGTGGGACGCGCGGCTCGACGAGCACTGCCGCCGGGTCGTCCAGGACGGCATGCACTTCGAACAGCGGTGGGTCGATCTGGTGCCTTCGCTGTTCGACCACGTCGGCATCGTCCGAGACCCTGCGTTCAACGTCGGGCACTGGAACATCACGGAACGTGCGGTGACCGCGTCCCCCGACGGGAGCGACATCCGTGTCGGCTCCCGGCGATGCTCCCTGATCCGCTTCAGCGGGTACGACGTCGACCGTCCCGATCGCATGACGCGGTACGCGGAGCGGGTCACGCCGCGCGACATCGGATCCGCGGCGTCCGCGCTCGACCGGTACCGACGGGCCTTGCTGGCGGCAGGGTGGACCCGCAGCCAGGGAATGGACTACGGGTACGCGCGCTGGCACGACGGGGTCGAGATCCCCGACTGCGCGCGGGCGGCCTACCGCGACCTCCCGTCCGCGGACCGCACGAGCCTCGGTGACCCGTTCGCCGTCGGCCCCGGCACCTTCCGCGACTGGCTCGCCACGCCGGTCGACGAGGTGCGGCCTCCGATCACCCGTCTGCACCGCAGCCTGTACGAGCGCAGACCCGACCTGCGCGAGGCCTTCCCCGACCTGCTGGGCGTCTCGAGATCCCGCTTCCTCACCTGGGTGCGATCCAACCGCGAGGACTCCGGCCTGCCGGTCGAGCTCGAGCCGGTGGGGGAGGCGGGCCTGGCACTCGTCACCGTGAGCAGCGCCGAGCGGCTGCCCCAGGTGGCGGCGCTCGCCCGCTCCCTACGGCGCCATCATCCCGACCTGGTCGTCCACGTCGCGACCCTCGACGGCGCCACGACCCCTGAGCCGAGCGAGCCCGGCGTCACCCTCCTCGCGGATCTCGCCCGCGACGATCCTGAACTGGCCGCGCTGCGCGTCTCCCTGCGCCCGATGGAGCTCGCCGCGCGCACGAAGCCGGCCGCGATCCGGGCGATGCTGGACGCCGGTCACGACCGCGTGCTCTACCTCGACGCCGACACCTACGTGCTCGACACCCTCACGCCGCTGCTCGAGGCGGGCCGCCGGCACAGCGTCGTGCTCACCCCGCACCGCGTCGCGCCGCCGCCCAAGCACGAGGCCATCACCCACGAGCTCGAGCTGCTGCGCGCCGGCACGCTGAACGCGGGGCTCGTCGCGGTCCGAGCCGACCCGACGGGCCTGCGCTTCCTGGAGTGGTGGTCCGACCGCATGCGCCACGCCGCCGGTTTCGACCCGGACGGCGGCGTCTACCACGACCAGCGTTGGCTGGACCTCGCGCCGACCCTGTTCCCGGACGTCCACGTGTTCCGCGACCCGCGGTTCAACGTCGCCTACTGGAACCTCGAGGAGCGGGCCACGGGTGCGTGGCACCTCTTCCACTTCAGCGGGATCGAGCCGCAGCGCCCCGACCGGC
>NZ_JBFIGP010000307.1:0-4322 GCF_041602235.1 Paraconexibacter sp. | reverse complement strand
GATCGAGACGTGCTCCAGATCGTCCTCGAGCAACTCGCCCGTCAGCGGGTCGAAGTGCTGCAGACGCTCCACCTCGTCCCCGAACAGCGTCGCGCGATAGGCGGATTCGGCGTACGCGGGGAAGATCTCCAGGGACTCCCCACGGACGCGGAAGTTGCCCCGGCCGAGCGCCACGTCGTTGCGGGTGTACTGGATCGACACCAGCTTGCGCAGCAGCGCATCGCGGTCGATCTCGTCCCCCTTGCGGAGGATCTGGAGGTTCTCGTCGTAGGTCTCGGGCGACCCCATGCCGTAGATCGCCGACACGGAGGCGACGATCAGCACGTCGCGGCGGGCGAAGAGCGCCGCGGTCGCCGCGTGGCGCAGGCGGTCGATCTCCTCGTTGATCGCCGAGTCCTTCTCGATGTAGAGGTCGCGGCTGGGGACGTACGCCTCGGGCTGGTAGTAGTCGTAGTAGCTGACGAAGTACTCGACCGCGTTGTCCGGGAAGAACGTGCGGAACTCGTTGCACAGCTGCGCGGCGAGCGTCTTGTTGTGCGCCATCACGAGCGTGGGCTTCTGCAGGCGCTCGACCGTCGCCGCCATCGTCATGGTCTTGCCGGTGCCGGTCGCCCCGAGCAGCGTGGTGAAGCGGTCCCCGGCCTGCACGGCGTCGACCAGCTCGTCGATCGCCTTGGGCTGATCGGCGGCGGGGCTGAAGGCGGAGTCCAGACGGAACGGCGGCATCGCACGAGGGTAGCGAGCGCTTGGGACCGGTCCCGCTCGTGCGCCGTCGCCGGCCCGCCGTCTACAGCCCGAGCTCGTTCGCGTACGAGGCGCGGTAGTCCAACCGCGCGGCGAGCACCTTCTCGACGTAGTGCCGGGTCTCCGGGAACGGGATGTCCTGCACACGGAGCTCACGGCCGTCGGAGCGGGCCTGCGCCACCCAGCGGTCCACGTTGCCCTCTCCGCCGTTGTAGGCCGCGAGGGCGAGCATCGTGTTGCCGCCGTAGTGGTCCAGCAGGTACCGCAGGTAGAACGACCCGTAGGCGATGTTCACCTGCGGTGTCGCGAGGTCCGCGGTCTCGAACGCGACGCCGCCGGACTTCTGGGCGATGTAGTGCGCCGTGTCCGGGGTGATCTGCATGAGGCCCTTGGCCCCGGCGGGCGACGTCTGGTCGCGGAAGTGCGACTCCGCGAAGATCACCGCGGCCACGAGCGCCGGGTCCAGACGCTTGTCGGAGGCCTGCTGACGGATGATGTCCTCGTGCTTGAGCGGCAGGGTGATCTCCTGCACGGCATCGCTGAACGTCGGTGCGAGCACCGCGGCGCCGGCGCCGCCCGCGGCGAGCGCCACGAGGATGACCGCCGCCCGCCGTCGGCGCAGCTGCCGCCGTCGGGCCGCGCCGAGACGGCGCTGCGCGACCGCGCTCGCCCGCCGCTTCGCCGGCGCAGCCTGGCGCCCCGGGGTCGTCCGGGGCGGGTCGAGGCGGCGGGCGGCGGCGGGGCGGGAGCTCATGGGCCTGCGGACAGTGTGACGAGGACCGCCGACAGCTTCTGCTCGAGCTGCTCGACGTCGCCGTCGTTCACCACGGAGTACGTCGCGCGCGCCGCCTTCTCCTCCTGCGAGAGCTGGCGGGATGCTCGCTCGTCGACGGCCGCGTGACCGCGTGCTGCGGCGCGAGCGGCCCGCACGTCCTCCGGAGCGGTGATGGCGATCGTCGCGTCGTACGCGGCCTCCATCCCGGCCTCGAACAGCAGCGGCGTCTCGACGACGGCCGCCCGCGGCGGCGGGTCGTGCTGTTCGGCCTCCTGCCGGAACGCGACCACGCGCGCACCCACTCTCGGCCACAGCATCTGCTCCAGCCAGGCCCGCTCGTCGGGGTGCGCGAACGCCCGCCGTGCGACGGCCGAGCGGTCGACGACGCCCCCCGGCGCCACCTCGGGACCCCAGCGCTCGACGACCAGGTCACGGACCTCGTCGCTCTCGTACAGCTCATGGACCACCGCGTCGGTGGAGAGGGTCATGGCGCCGAGCCGCTGCAACGCGGCGAGCGCGGTGGACTTCCCCGCACCGAGCCCGCCGGTCAACCCCACGAAGGGCACCGGCGCCTGCTCGGCGCGGGGGTCCGACACTGCGGCTAGGCCTGCTCGTCGGCGTCCGGCGCGGGTGCCTCGTCGGCAGCCGGAGCCTCGTCGGCAGCCGGAGCCTCCTCGGCAGCCGGAGCCTGCGCCTCAGCGGCCGGAGCCTCCTCGGCAGCCGGAGCCTCCTCAGCGGCCGGAGCCTCCTCGGCAGCCGGAGCCTCCTCAGCGGCCGGAGCCTCCTCAGCGGCCGGAGCCTCCTCAGCGGCCGGAGCCTCCTCGGCGGCCGGGGCCTCCTCGACCGGTGCGTCGATGGACGGAGCCTGGCCGGCCTCGCCCACGAAGACGTCCTCGCTGAGGCCCAGGTCCTGGATGTCGTCCAGGTTGCCCGCGCCCTCACCGTCGTCGACCCACTCGCGACGCGGCAGCTCCTGGCCCTCGACGCGCTTGACGCTCAGGGACAGCCGGCGACGCTCGGAGTCGATCTCGAGGATCTTCACGCGCACGTCGTCGCCCGGCTGCACGATCTCGCGCGGGTTCTCGACGTGGTGGCCGGCCAGCTCGGAGATGTGCACGAGGCCCTCGACGCCGTCGAGGATCTCGACGAACGCACCGAAGGTGACGACCTTCGTGACCGTGCCCTCGAGCTCGTCACCCACGTTGTAGGTGTCGACCACGCGCTGCCACGGATCCTCCTGGGTCTGCTTGAGACCGAGGGAGATGCGCTGGCGGTCGCGGTCGATGTCGAGCACCTTCACGGCGACGGTGTCGCCGATGTTGAGGATCTCGCTCGGGTGGTTGACGTGCGACCAGGACAGCTCGGAGATGTGGATCAGGCCGTCGATGCCGTTGAGGTCCACGAACGCGCCGAAGTCGACGATGTTCGAGATCTGACCCTCGACCACCAGACCGGGCTGCAGACGGTCCAGGATCTCCTGACGCTGCTCCTTGCGCTCCTCCTCCAGGACCGCGCGGCGGCTCAGGACGACGTTGTTGCGCGAGCGGTTCAGCTCGATGACCTTGCACTCGATCTGGGTGCTCATGTACTGATCGAGGTCCGGCACGCGGCGGATGTCCACCAGGGATGCGGGAAGGAAGCCACGGACGCCGAGATCGATGATCAGGCCGCCCTTGACGACCTCGATGACGGTGCCCTCGACCGGCTCGCCGGACTCGGCGGCGGCCTCGATGCGGCGCCAGGCCTTCTCGAAGCGCGCACGCTTCTTGGAGACGATCAGGCGACCGTCCTGGTCCTCCTTGGTGAGGACGAGCGCGTCGATCTCCTCACCGAGGGTGACTTCCTCGTTGGGGTCGACGTTCTTGCGGATCGAGAGCTCGTTGTTGGGGATGACCCCCTCGCTCTTGTATCCGATGTCGACGAGGACCTCGTCCTTGTCGATGCGGACGACGATGCCGGAGACGACTTCGCCTTCTTCGAACGGCGAGAAGGTCGCGTCGTAGTTCGGGACGATCTGCCCGTCGATCTCGAGCAGCAGGCCGTCTGAACCTTCGACGACCTTCGCCTCAGTAGTTGGTGTGATGGTCTGGGTCATGGACCGGGAAGCGTATCGCGATGGGGCGCCTGCTGAGCTGCGCGTCCCGACCGGGGTCCGGAGCACGCGCGCGGACCGGGTAAATGCTCGGCGCCGGGCTGCGCCGACGCGTGAGTATGCTCGGACGCTGTGCACATATCACCGAAGCGGCACCGCCCGACCGCGCTCGAGGGACGAGACGGCTGGCTCTTCCTCGACGGAGACTCCAACCGCGTCGTCGAGCAACACACCGGTCGGCGCCGGCTGACCCGACGCGACCTCGATCGCTGGGCCGCCACGCTCGAGCAGCGTGCCGAACGGGCCTCGGCGCGTGACATCCGGTACTTCACGTTCATCGCCCCGGACAAGGAGAGCGTGTATCCGGAGCACCTGCCCTACCGGCCCGTCGCCGACCGGCCGATCCACCAGGTGCAGGCGCACGTCTCCCAGCCCGTCACGCTGCTCGAGCCGGCGCTGGTCGCGGCCAAGCACGAGGGCATCGTCTATCCGAAGACGGACACCCACTGGAGCTCGCGGGGTGCCCACGTGGCGCTCCGCGAGATGGCCCGGCACATCGGGCCCGACCTCGAGCCCGTGACCGGGATCGACTGGTCGGTCGAGGAGCTCGAGGGGGACCTGGGCGAGAAGTGCGACCCGCCACGACGTGGGCTCACCGAGAACGCCGTCATCCGGAGCCCGAACGCGGTCCGCACGTTCGACAACGACGTC
>NZ_JBFIGP010000306.1:0-4334 GCF_041602235.1 Paraconexibacter sp. | reverse complement strand
CCTCATCTTCATCGACGTCCCCAAGGACCTCGTGGCGGAGGAGCAGCGCGAGGCGGTCAACGAGCTGCGGCGTGCCGTCGACGACGCCAAGGTCGGCGAGGAGGGCTTCATGACCGCGCTGCGGCTGGGCGGAAGCGCGATCGGGGAGCTCAACCGGATCGTGTTCCGGCCACCGCCGGCCGAAGACTGACAGCGAGCGCGCCCGGGTATACGATGACCGGGCGCAGCCGGACCGGTCCGGCTCTGGACGGATGTCGTAGTGGCCGGTGCAAGCTGGCGCGCCGATGATGTATCGCGGAAGGGGGCTTTCCGAACGACGGAACCCCTTTGACCGCCTCCACCCCCACCTCCCTTCTTCAGCACTCGCCCCTCCCGGCGGGAGCCGGGCCGCAGGAGACTCCGCCGTGGGCGCGGACCGCCGCCGAGGCGTGCTCGACCTTCGTCGTCGTTCTCGGGGTCGCGGTGCTGCTCGCGTGGGTGGTGGGCGTCGTCGAGGTGCCGCGTGTGGTCCCAGGCCTTCCCGCCATGGTGCCGCTCACGGCGGCGGGCCTCGTGCTCGCCGCGGGCGGCATCCGCGCCCTCACCCGAGGGCACCGCGGCCGGCTGGTCCTGGCGGCGGGGGCCGCCGCGGTGCTGATCGGCGTGCTCGTCACCTTCGAGTACGTCTCGGGGATCTCGCTCGGGATCGACGGCTGGCTGCCGCACGCCGGCTCGATCGACCATCCGCTGCGTCCCTCGCCGCACAGCGCCGCGGCGCTCATCCTCCTGGGCGCGACCGTGGTCGCCCTGGTCCGGGACGGCGGCACCTTCGGCCCATGGTCGCTGGGCCTGACCCTGGCGGGAGCCTTCGTCGTGCTGCTGGGGGACCTGGGGTACCTCTACGGCGTCGACGAGCTGTACGGACTGTCGGCGGTGACCGGGATGGCACCGCACACCGCGCTCGCCTCGTCGATGCTGGTCGCCGCGTTGCTGCTGCTGCGTGCGCACCGCGCCCCGCTGGTGTGGTTCTCCCGGCCGGGTGTGGACGGCGTGATGGCCCGGCGCCTGCTGCCCGTCGCCCTGCTCGGGCCGGCGGTGATCGGCGGGCTGCGCCTGGTCGGTGAGGTCCTGGGCCTCTACGACGGCCGGTTCGGACTCGCCCTGTTCGCCACGATGATGACCGTGGCGCTGCTGGCGGTGGTCTCCGCGGCCGTCCTCGCCGCCGGGCGCATCGACCGGGCGCGGGTGGCGGCCGAACGCGAGACGCACCGCCACCACGCCATCCTGAACGGCATCGTCGAGAACTCGCCGGCCGCGATCTGCCTGCGTGACGCCGAGGACCGGTTCCTGTTCGTCAACGAGCCGGCGGCTGCGCAGTTCGGCCTCGCCCGCGACGACATGCTGGGGCGGACCGTCGACGACGTCCTGTCCGGATCGGCAGCGCTGCGTGACCTGGACGAGGGGACCGTCCGGGCCGGCGGAGCGCCCATCCTCCACGAGGAGCGCGTCGAGCACCCGGACGGCACGGAGCACACGATGCTGGCCAGCCGCTTCGGCGTCCACGACGACCAGGGCGACCTCGTCGGCATCGGGGGCATCACGGTGGACATCAGCGACGTCAAGCGGGCGCAGCAGCACGCCCGGCTCGCGGAGGAGCGCTTCCGCCTGGCGTTCGACGGTTCGCCGCTCGGCATGGTGCTGATGTCGATCGAGGGCGAGGTGCTGCGGATCAACGCGGCGATGTGCGCGATCACCGGCTACTCGGAGGAGCAGCTGCTCGGGACCTCCTGGCAGTCGATCATCCATCCCGACGATCTCGGGCCGATGCGTCAGACCGCGGAGAGCGTGCTCTCCGGCCAGCTCGCCTCGGCCCACACGGAGCACCGGTTCCTGCGCGGGACCGCTCGCGAGCCGGCGTGGGTCTCGACCCACGTGACCCTGCTGCGCAACGCCGACGGCGAGCCGCTCCACTTCCTGGCGCAGAGCCAGGACATCTCCGACAAGCGACGGTACGAGCAGCGGCTGCGGCATCTCGCGGACCACGACCCGCTGACCGGCCTCTACAACCGGCGGTACTTCGCCGACCAGATCGAGCGTCAGCACGCCCACGTCGAACGCTACGGGCCTGCGGGCGCGCTCCTGGTGCTCGACCTCGACCACTTCAAGGTCGTCAACGACTCGGTCGGGCACAACGCCGGCGACGAGCTGATCGTCTCCGTCGCGGGCATCCTGTCCAACAGGCTGCGGACGTCGGACACCGTGGCGCGGCTCGGCGGCGACGAGTTCGCCGTCCTCCTGCCCGACGCCACGCGCGAGGAGGCCGAGCACGTCGCGACCTCGCTCGGCGACGCGATCAGGAGGTCGGCCAGCGTGCTCAGCGGCGCCCGGCCCCGCACGATCACCGCCAGCTTCGGGGTCGCGATGTTCGACGGCGCCGCGACGTGCGGGGAGGACGTCCTGGTCAACGCCGATCTCGCGATGTACGACGCGAAGGAGGCCGGGCGCGACCGGCTCGCGCACTTCGCGTCGGCGCGGTACGCGCAGGCCCGGACCAAGGCACGCGTCGCCTGGGTGGACCGGATCGTGCATGCCCTCGAGGAGGACCGCTTCACCCTGCACGCCCAGCCGATCCTCGATCTGCGCACCAACGAGGTGACCCAGTACGAACTGCTGCTGCGCATGGTCGACGAGCGCGGGGCGGAGGTGCCGCCCGCGGCGTTCCTGTACGTCGCGGAACGCTTCGACATCGTCGACCGCCTCGACCTCTGGGTGATCGAGCGGGCCTTCACGATCGCGTCCGAGGTCCGTGTCGCCGAGCGGCCGCTCACGTTCGAGATCAACCTCTCGGGCAAGACCCTCATCGACCCCGAGCTCGCCGACAAGATCCAGGACGCGCTGCGCCGCCACGACGTCGCGCCGGAGACCATCATCTTCGAGATCACCGAGACGGCGGCCGTGGCGAACATCCACCACGCACGGAGGTTCGCGGAACGGCTCGGCGACGTGGGCTGCCGTTTCGCGCTGGACGACTTCGGTGCCGGGTTCGGGTCCTTCTACTACCTCAAGCACCTGCCGTTCGACTACCTGAAGATCGACGGGGAGTTCGTGTCCAACTGCCTGAACTCCCGCACCGACCAGCTCGTGATCGACGCGGTCGTCCGGATCGCTCAAGGGCTCGGCAAGGAGACGATCGCCGAGTTCGTGGAGGACGACCGCACGCGGCGCTACCTCGCCCGTGCCGGAGTGGACTTCGCCCAGGGCTTCGAGCTCGGCCGGCCCGCACCGGTGCCGGAGGCCTTCGGGACCCACGGGCTCACCACCGGATGAGGCGTCCCGCCCGCTGGCACGGTCGCCGGTCGCGGCCCGCCGGCGCCGGTCGGACCGTCCGGCGTCAGGACGCGACGCCCGCGCCGGCCTCGCCGAGTCCCGCGTGGTAGGTGGCGGGGCGCAGGTCGGCGAGATGGCTGATGACCGAACGCGTCTCGGCGATATCGGCCCGCGCCACGTCGGCGACCGCGACACCGCCCGCGCTCGTGGTCTGCGCGAGCACCAGGCCGTGGGGGCCGACCACCCGGGCCTTGCCGAGGTACCGCAGCGCGCCCTGCCGTCCGGCCAGGTTCGCCGAGACGAAGACCACCTGGTTCTCGGCCGCCCGGGCGACGTCCAGCGCGTCGTAGGTGACCATCTGGCGGTCCTGCTCGAGGTCGGGCGCCGGGTGCAGGCGGTCCGCGGGCCAGGCGGCCGGGCACACGAGCACCTCGGCTCCGTCGTGCGCGAGGGTCCGTGCCGCCTCCGGGAAGCACTTGTCGTAGCAGAGCAGCATGCCGATCCGCCCGAGCGGCGTGTCGAACGCCGCGAACCGGTCGCCCGCGGTGAAGATGAACCGCTCGGTCGGCGGCAGGTGGACCTTGCGGTGCAGTCCGTGCACCCCGGCCCCGCTGACGCAGATCGCCGAGCTGTACCGGGTCCCGTCCGCGCCACGCTCGGTGAAGCCGGCCACCACGACGACGTCTCCGGCCAGGTCGGCCAGGCGCTCGATCTCCGCGCCGTACGGGTCGAGGGTGGGGCCGACCTCGGGAGCGAAGTCGTCGTCGATGCCCGGCTCGGTGACGTAGCCGCCGAGCGCGCATTCCGGGAGCACGAGCAGCCGTACGCCGCGGGGACGGAGGTCGTCGATGAGCCGGCCGACCTCGTCGATCGTGGCGTGCACGTCCCTCCCGAACGGGGCGGCGACCGCGGCGACGGCGAAGGACGACGGAAACATCGCGGCGGAACTACACACGAAGACCCCCTGCGGGTACAGGGCCACGTGGTCGAAGTCGCCTGACCCCCGGTCCGACTCGGCGGATGTACGG
>NZ_JBFIGP010000305.1:0-4350 GCF_041602235.1 Paraconexibacter sp. | reverse complement strand
GCGACGACGAGTGCCGTGGTGTTTCCCGTCGCGGGGCTGGAACGCTCATGCATGGGGGTCACCGCCTTGATGCAGCGTGCGGACGCCGCCCACCGGCCGGACGGCCGACAGCAGCGCCGCGGCTGCGGTAGAGGATGGGGCTGCGGCGGAACCAGTCCACCGGGATGCTCCAGACGTGGACGAGGCGGCTGAACGGCCACAGCGCGTACAGGAACCACACCTGGGTCACGTGGATCTGCAGGATGAGCGGGGCCTCGGCCATCCTCTCCGGCTGCGGGTCCAGGGTCAGGATGCCGCGGAACCACGGCGCCACGTGCTCGCGGTAGTGCGTCTCGTCGACGGCGTTGAGCACCGTGACCCAGAGGCCCGTGACGATCGCGACGGCGAGCATCGCGAAGACGGCGACGTCCATGCGCGTGGTGGTGCGGCGCACGCGGTGGTTCGTCGTACGGCGGTAGACCAGGACCAGGAGCCCGAGGACGACCGCGATGCCGGCGGTCAACCCACCGATGACCGAGATCACGTGATAGGCGTCCTCGTTCACGCCGACGCTGTCGGTCCAGCTGGCGGGCACCAGGATCCCGAGGACGTGGCCGCCGATCGCGGCCAGCGCGCCGACGTGGAACGCGAGGCTGCCGACCCGCAGCATCCGGCTCTCGAGGATCTGCGTGGACCGCGCGGTCCAGCCGACCTGGTCGGTGCGGTAGCGCCACCAGTGCCCGACCAGGAACACGGCGATCGCGGCGTACGGCAGGACGCCGTAGAGCAGCAGCTCCCCCCGCTCCATCACCCCACCCCCGGCATGGTCGCGGGCGGCGCGAACGGCTCGAGGCCGACCTCTTCCTCGGGGGGACCGGCCGCGGCGAGCTCACGGATGCGGGTGAGCTGGTCGCGTGTGAGCCCAGGGAGCGGGAGGACCACCGCGTCGAGCAGCGGCGCCCACGGGCTGTCCTCGGCATGGAGGGCGGCGCGCAGGAGCTCGAGCGCCTCGCGGTGGCGGGCCAGCGCGGCGAGCCCCGGCTCGGGCTCGAGCGCCGCGAACTCCAGCAGCATCGGCAGGTAGTCCGGCAGCTCGCCCGTGGACTGCGCGGGGTCCAGGCCGGCAGCGGCGTAGCGCTGCTTGAGGGCCAGCAGCGCCATGCCGCGCTGCCTGCGGTCGCCGAGCGTGTGGTAGGTGAGGTACAGGCTGGCCCGCCGGGAGAAGTCGAAGGTCTCGACGTAGCGAGCCTGCAGCTCGGCCGGCTCGATGCCCGTCGCCCACCGGGTGAACGCGCGGATCGCGTCCGCCTGCGGGCCGGGTCCGAGCCCCTCCGCGGCCGCCGCCAACTCCCCGCGGGCGTGGAGCAGGTCGCCGTCGGGGTACTGCAGCAGCAGTGACGCGAGCTTGAGCGGGTGGACCACGCCGGTCACGAGGGCCTCCGATCGACGTGGGTGATGAGATCCCGCAGGTCGAAGTCGTTCGCGGCGCCGGCCGGATCGGGGGTCGTCGCACCCGCACCAGCCCCGCCGATGAGGTCCCCGGGGCCGCCCGCGAAGTCCAGTCCGCAGCTGCCCTGCAGCTTGGCGGGGTCGATGTCGATCTCCGGATGCGCCTTGGGGATCACGTAGCGCTCGTTGTAGTCGCCGATCGCCAGCGACCGGAACATGGCCTGCATCTCGGCCGGCTCCATGCCGACGCCGGACGCGATCGCCGGATCGGCGGCCACGCCGAGGTTCTGCGCGCGCATGTACTCGCGCAGCGCGGTCAGCCGCCGCAGGGATGTCCGCACCGGCTCGGGGTCGCCCGCCGACAGGAAGCTCGCCAGGTAGTCGACCGGGATGCGCAGCTCCTCGATCGCGGCGAACACGGCGCTCGGATCCGCCTGCGGGTCGACCGACGCCTCGACGAGGCTCGTCACCGGCGAGAGCGGCGGCACGTACCAGACCATCGGCATCGTGCGGTACTCGGGGTGCAAGGGCAGGGCGATGCGCCAGCGTGCCGCGAGGTCGTACACGGGCGAGTGCGCGGCGGCCTCGATCCAGTCCTCCGGGATCCCGTCGGCCAGCGCCTGCGCACGGATCTCCGGGTCCTGCGCGTCGAGGAACAGGCCGAGCTGGGCGTCCAGCAGGTCGTGCTCGTCGGCGACCGATGCAGCCGCCTCCACGCGGTCGGAGTCGTAGAGGACGACGCCGATGTGGCGCAGCCGCCCGACGCACGTCTCCGCGCACACGGTCGGCATCCCCGCCTCGATGCGCGGGTAGCAGAACGTGCACTTCTCGGCCTTGCCCGTGTTCCAGTTGAAGTAGACCTTCTTGTACGGGCATCCCGAGACGCAGTGCCGCCAGGACCGGCACGCCTCCTGGTCGACGAGGACGATGCCGTCCTCCTCGCGCTTGTACATCGCTCCGGACGGGCACGAGGCGACGCACGAGGGGTTGATGCAGTGCTCGCAGATCCGCGGCAGGTACATCATGAACGCCTGCTCGAACTCGATCCGCACCTGCTCCTCGAGCCCGTTGCGGCGGTTCGGGTCGCCGGCCGCGTTCTCGAGCGACCCGGCCAGGTCGTCGTCCCAGTTGGGGCCCCAGCTGAGGTCCAGCGGCTCGCCGGAGATCTGCGACAGCGGCTGCGCGACGGGCTGGTGCTCGCTGGGCGGCGCCCCGATGAGCGTGTCGTAGTCGTAGGTCCACGGCTCGTAGTAGTCGTCGATCGACGGCAGGTCGGGGTTGTGGAACAGGTTCAGCGCCTTGCGCACCTTCCCGCCCGCCCGGAGCTTGAGCTTGCCGCGGCGGTCGAGCTCCCAGCCACCCCGCCAGCGGTCCTGGTCCTCCCAGTCCTGCGGGTACCCGCGGCCGGGGCGCGTCTCGACGTTGTTGAACCAGACGTACTCGGTGCCCTTGCGGTTCGTCCACACGTTCTTGCACGTCACCGAGCAGGTGTGACACCCGATGCACTTGTCCAGGTTCATGACCATGCCCATCTGGGCCCGGATCCTCATCGGTAGGCCACCTTCCCGGCGCGCTTGCGGATGATGATGAGCTGATCGCGCTGCGGTCCGCAGGCCCCGTAGTAGTTGAAGCCCCACGAGAACTGCGCGTAGCCGCCGACGAGATGCGTCGGCTTCATCGTGATGCGCGTCAGCGAGTTGTCGGTACCGCCGCGCGTGCCCGAGACCTCCGACAGCGGGACGTTCACGTGCCGGTCCTGCGAGTGGTAGAAGAGCGCCGCCCCGGACGGCACGCGGTGGCTGACCACCGCACGGCAGGCGACCACGCCGTGCTTGTTGTAGACCTCGAGCCAGTCGTTGTCGGCGACGTCGATCGCGGCCGCATCCTCGAGGGAGATCCACATCGCCGGGCCACCGCGGAACAGCGTGAGCATGTGGAGGTTGTCCTGGAACTCCGAGTGGATCGACCACTTCGAGTGCGGCGTGAGATAGCGGACGGTCACCTCGCGCCCCGGCCCCACCTCGGGCGATCCCCCCAGGCCCTCGAGCTGCCCGCTGTCGACCGGCGGGCGGTAGGCCGGCAGGGCCTCCCCGTACTCGAGCATCCACTGGTGGTCGACGTAGAGCTGCTGGCGCCCGGTGAGCGTGCGCCACGGGATGAGATGGTCGACGTTCTGGGTGAACGGGGAGTAGCGCCGCTCGTGCGACTCGAGCCCCGACCACTCCGCCGACGCGATGACCTTGCGCGGCTGGATGGTGATCTCCGCGAGCGTCAGGCGCTCCTCGGCACGTGCCGCCGGGATCTGCGCCAGCGGCTTGCCGACCCGTCCCTCCAGGTTGCGGAAGCTCTCGACCGCCAGCCGGCCGTTCGTGGTTCCCGACAGCGCCAGGATCGTCTCGACGACGTGCACGTCGCGCTCCAGCGCCGGCCGACCCGCCCCGGCTCCGCTGGGGACGATGCCGTTGGCCGCGCCGAGCCGCTGCACCTCCTCGTCGGGCACGAACGTCACGCCCTTGGCGCCGACGCCGAGCTTCTCGACCAGCGGCCCGAGCGCGGTCATCTTCTCGGCGACCGCGCCGAAGTCGCGCTCGACCGCGACCAGCTTCGGCATCGTCCGCCCGGGGACCGGGTCGCACTCGCCCGCGCGCCAGTCGCGGACCTCCCCGAACGGCTGGGCGAGCTCGTCCGGCGTGTCGTGCAGCAGCGATCCGGCGACGATGTCGGTCCGGGTGCCGAGCCGTTCCCGGGCCAGCTCGGAGAACGACCGGGCGATGCGGTTGAAGGCGTCCCAGTCGCTCTTGGCCTCCCACGGAGGCGGGATCGCGGCGTTGAACGGATGGACGAACGGGTGGAGGTCCGTGCTCGAGACGTCGTGCTTCTCGTACCAGGTCGCGGCCGGCAGCACGACGTCGGAGTACAGGC
>NZ_JBFIGP010000304.1:0-4390 GCF_041602235.1 Paraconexibacter sp. | reverse complement strand
TCGCAGGTCCCCGGTCGGGGTGCTGTCCGGCGGCGCCTGGTACGCCGCGGGTCGGTACGGTCTCGCGCCATGCACCGCCGCCTCCCTGCTCGGATCGCGATCGCGGCCATGGCCACGATCGCCGGGATCACGCTCGTGCCGCCCGGTGCCCTGGCCCACCCGGCGTCGATGAAGACGACGCTGCGGCAGGGTCCGCTGGGCCCGTTGAACGACCTGTTCGCGCTCGGGCAGGCCGGTGGGCAGACGCCCGAGAAGGTGGCGGTCGTGCGGCGGGACGAGCCCACCCCGGTCGCCGCGCAGCGCGCGCGCTGCCGTGCCGGATCGAAGGTCGAGCCGGGGATCCAGGGCCGCGTGCCCGCAGGGGCGGCGAAGGACGGGCTCGCCTGCAACGCGGCGCTCGTCGCACGTCAGGGGACCTCCGGGGGGTTCAAGGTGCTGCGCTACGTCGACACGGCGGGGCGCGAGTGCGCCTTCTACGACACCGCGCTGCTCTTCCCGCTCAACGCGTTCAAGGCCTCGCAGGACTCGCTCGGCGTCGCGGTGCTCGACATGAGCGACCCGGCCAAGCCGGTCCAGACCGACACGCTCACCGCGCTGCCGATGCTCTCCCCGCACGAGTCCCTGGCGCTCAACCCCAAGCGGGGCCTCATCGCCGCCGTGCTCGGCAACCCGTCGACGTACCCCGGGCTCGTCGCGATCTACGACGCCAGCCAGGACTGCCGCCACCCGGTCCTGCAGTCCGTCGCGCCGGTGGCGCGGATCGGTCACGAGAGCGGATTCTCCGAGGACGGGAAGACCTTCTACGCCAACGGCACCGCCTTCGCGGCGATCACGGCGATCGACGTCACCGACCCCAGGGCGCCGCGCCCGGTCTGGCACGGCAACGTCACCTCGCACGGCCTGACGCTCAGCGACGACGGCAACCGCGCGTACATCGCCGACCCGGACGGCAACATGCTGATCCTCGACACGAGCGAGATCCAGGCCCGCAAGCCCGACCCGCAGGCCCGTGAGGTGGCACGGCTCACGTGGGAGAACGCGTCGATCCCGCAGAACGCCATCCCCTTCACGGTCAAGGGCCGCCCCTACGTCCTGGAGTTCGACGAGTACACGGCCGGCACCACCGGGAGCGGCGACAGGGACGCGGTCGGAGCCGCGCGGATCATCGACGTGTCCGACGAGAAGGCGCCCCGCGTCATCTCGAACCTGCGGCTGCAGGTCAACCAGGCGGCCGACCACAAGGCCGCGGCCGACGATCCCGGAGCGTTCAGCCCGGTCCAGGGGTACGCCGCGCACTACTGCAACCTGCCCACCCGTGTGGACCCCAAGCTCGTGGCGTGCTCGTTCATCGCCTCCGGTCTGCGCGTGTTCGACATCAGCAGCCTGACCTCGCCGAAGGAGATCGCGTACTTCGTCGCCCCGACGAAGGCTCGGGTCGAGAACGGTTTCCAGGCGAGCTCCTTCGCGATGTCCCAGCCCGCGTTCGCTCCCGAGCGCAGAGAGGTCTGGTACTCGGACGGCGCGAGCGGCTTCTACAACGTGCGCATCGACAAGGACGTGTGGGACGCCGCGGTCCAGGGCACCGGTCAGCCCCGCTGCGCCAGCCGGCGCCGCTTCGCCATCCGGGTCCGCGTGGCCCGGAGCGCGCGGATCAGGCGCGTGAGCGCGATCGTCGGCGGCAAGCGGGTCAGGTCCACGCGTTCGGGGCGCACGGTGCGCGTCGTCGTGGACCTTCGGGGCCGCTCCCGCCAGGTCGTCAAGGTGGTCGTCCGCATCCGGCTGCGGAGCGGGCGCCTGGTCACCGACCGCCGCAGCTACCGGACCTGCGTCCGCCGCGGGACGTGACCCGGCGTCCGAGGGACGGTCAGCAGGACCGCTGGGTGGGCGCGACGAGCGACACGTCGCCTCGGGCGAGGACCCTGCCCCCGACCAGCACCCGCACGACGTAGCGGCCCTCCGGGAACGCGGCGTCGTCCAGCGAGCCCGGGGTGAAGGTCACGCGCTGCACGCCCGAGCGACGCGAGGACCGCAGCGTGCGGCGGACACGCCGGTCCCGGTGACCGGGCGCGCTCAGCTCCACGACCGCGCGCAGGCGCGAGACGCCCTTCCAGCGAACGTGCGGCGCGAGCTCGGTGAACGGGATGGCCTGGCAGAGACCCGCCTGCCCGCCCGGGGGCAGCTGGCGCCGCTCCTGGTTCACCTGCGTGAGCGTGAAGGCGCTCACGCGGTACGACGGCTGGGACGCGCGCGACGGGCCGGCCAGCGTCGCGGCGGGGATCGCGGCGCTGCAGAGCACGACGCCGACCGTCATCACGGACATGCGCCTGGAGGGTCGAGCCGAAAGGAGCCTGCGCGGAAACACACCGGCACGGTAGCGGTCCGTCTACGCTGAGGGCCTCACATGCCGCCCGTCACCACCACCGTCACGCTCACCGAGCGCTCCGCCATCGATCTCGCTCGCGCGATCCGCGAGGGGGAGACCACCTCGCGCGAGGTGGTGGAGGCGCATCTCGCGGTCCTCCGCGCCACGCACGCGCGCGTCAACGCGGTCGCCGCGGACCGCTACGACGCGGCCCTGGCCGACGCGGATGCGGCCGACGGGCGCGTGGCCGCGGCGCGGGAGACGGGCACCCTCGACGAGCTCCCCCCGCTGCTGGGCGTGCCGTGCACCATCAAGGAGGCCATCGAGCTGGCGGGGATGCCGAACTGCGCCGGCCTGGTCAGCCGCCGTACGCATCGCAGCGAGCGATCCGCGCCGGCCGCGCAGCGGTTGCTCGACGCCGGGGCGATCCCGGTCGGGGTGACCAACACCTCCGAGCTGTGCATGTGGATCGAATCGCACAACCACGTCTACGGCCGGACCCGCAACGCCTACGACCCGACCAGGACGGCAGGTGGATCCTCGGGCGGTGAAGGCGCGGCCGTCGGCACCGGAGGGTCGCCGTTCGGCCTGGGGTCGGATGTCGGGGGCTCGATCCGGCTGCCCGCGTTCTTCAACGGGGTGTTCGGCCTGAAGCCCTCGCCGGGCGTGGTCCCCAACACCGGGCAGTTCCCGGTCACGCACGGCGAGGCCGCACGGCTCCTGACGATGGGTCCGCTGGCGCGGCGGGCCGAGGACCTGATGCCGCTGCTGCGGCTGATCGCCGGACCGGACGGAGAGGACACCCACGCCCGGGCGGTGCCGCTGGGCGATCCGGCCGACGTCGCGATCCAGGGGCTCGACGTCGTGGTCACGCAGGACACGAGTGCCTGGCCGCTGCGACGGGACCTGCGCGAGGCACGGGACCGGGCGGCCGCCGCGCTCCAGGCGGCTGGCGCCAACGTCCGCGAGGTGTCGCTGAAACCGCTGCGCCGCGCGCTCGACCCGTACATCACCGCCCTGCAGCAGGGCGCCGGCGTGACCTTCGGCGACTCGCTCGGCGAGGGCGTGACCGTGCGCCGCGCCATGGCGGGCGCCTTCCGCGGCCGCGGGCCCCACACGATCGCCAGCGTGCTGCTCCTCGCCAGCGAGCGCGCCTCGGTCCTGGTCCCCGCGGCGGCCACCCGCCGGTCGATCGCGCTCGGCGAGCGGCTCTCCGAGCAGGTGCAGGAGACGATGGGTGACGGCGTGCTCCTGCACCCGCCGTTCGGTCGTGTCGCGCCTCGCCACGGCCGTACCGTCGGCAAGCCGTGGTCCATCCACCATGCTGCCCTCTTCAACTTCCTGGGCCTCCCGGTCGCCCAGGTTCCCCTCGGGCTCAACGCCGAAGGGCTGCCGCTGGGCGTGCAGGTGGCGGCCACGCGCGACCAGGACCACGTCGCGGTCGCGGTCGCGCTGGAGCTCGAGCGCGCGTTCGGCGGGTGGGTCCCGCCGGGTCGGTGAGCTCGTCCGGGCCGGCTGGGCCGGTGCGGATCCTGATGGTCTGCATGGGCAACATCTGCCGCTCGCCGACCGCCGAGGCGGTGATGGTCCGGCTGCTCGAGGAGCACGGGCTCGGCGGTCGCGTCGAGGTCGCGTCGGCCGGGACGGGCGGCTGGCACGCGGGCGAGCCGCCCGACGCGCGCAGCACCGCGGCGGCGGCACGTCGCGGCATCCACCTGCGCGGGCAGGCCCAGAAGGTGCGTGTCCAGGACTTCGACGAGTACGACCTGCTCGTCGCGATGGACGGTGCGAACCGACGCGACCTGCTCGCACTCGCGCCGTCGTCGGAGGCGCGCGCGCAGGTCCTGCTGCTGCGGGAGCTCGACGAGGAGTCGGTGGCCTCCGGTGACACCGACGTCCCCGACCCGTACTACGGCGGCCCGGACGGGTTCGACATCGTGCTGGACGTCGTGGAGCGTGGCTGCCGGGGACTCCTCGAGCGTCTGCGTACCGACGGCCACCTCTAGATCGCCGTCGGGCCGCGTCCGC
>NZ_JBFIGP010000303.1:0-4401 GCF_041602235.1 Paraconexibacter sp. | reverse complement strand
GCTGACGAAGGCCGCCGTGCCGCTCAACGAGGTGGCCACCAAGAGCGCCGAGCGCAACGGCGCCACCCGCGAGGGCGCCTTCCCGGCCACCGTCAAGGCGCTGCAGGGGTCGACGCCCGAGCTGGCGTACGCCCGGCCCTACGCGGTGGAGCTGACGGGCTGGTTCGACGACTTCAGCCACTCGGGCATCTACGACGCCCTCGGCGGATCGAGCCGGCCGGCGCTCCACGCCAACCTCTTCACGCTCGTCGGCGGGCAGCTCCAGTTCATCCCGCCGGAGCTGCGTCAGCAGGCCTTCCGCGCAGGCGCGCAGGTCGGGCAGCTCAACCGCTGCCCCGGGGCGCTCGAGCGCGGCGGCATCTGGAAGCCGACCCCCGACTACAACTGCGACGAGACCCAGGTGCCCCCCGGCCCATGAGACGTCTCGCCGCGATCCTCATCCTCGTGCTCGGTGCCGTGTTCGCGGTCGTCGGGACCGGCGCCGGCGACGGCGAGTCGGGTTCCCGTTCCTACAAGGCGGAGCTCGACAACGCGTTCGGGCTCGTCACCGGCGGCGACCTCAAGGTCGCCGGCGTGCGCGCGGGCAAGGTCACCGACCTGGACCTCGACCCCGAGACGAACCGCGCGATCGTGACGTTCGAGGTCACGGAGACCGGCTTCGGGTCCCTGCGCACGGACGTGACCTGCGAGGCCCGCCCGCAGTCCCTGATCGGCGAGTACTTCCTGGACTGCCTGCCCGGCACCGCGAAGGCCGAGCTACCGCCGGGCTCGACGATCCCGGTCGCGCGGACGGTGTCCACCATCCCCGGCGATCTCGTCAACAACGTCCTGCGCCGGCCGTACCGCGAGCGGCTCGCCATCATCCTCGGGGAGCTGGGCGCCGGCGTCGCCGGGAACGGCAAGAACCTCAACGACGCGATCCGCCGCGCCAGCCCCGCACTGCGCGAGACGAACAAGGTCCTGCGCACGCTCGCCAAGCAGAACCGCATCCTCGCGGACCTGGCCCGCGACGCCGACGTGGTCGTCGGCGATCTCGCGTCCAACCGCAAGGACGTCGGCCGCTTCGTGCTCGAGGCCCGCGACACGGCAGCCGCCTCCGCGGAGCGTCGCGACGCGATCGCCGCCGGGTTCCGCAAGCTGCCGGGCTTCCTGGCCGAGCTGCAGCCGACCATGAAGGCCCTTGGCGAGACCGCGGACGCCCAGACGCCGGCGCTGAGGAACCTGCAGGCCTCCGCCAAGCAGCTCGAGCGGCTCGTCGGCAACCTCGGCCCGCTGGCCAAGTCCTCCCGCCCGGCGATCTCGTCGCTCGGCAAGGCCTCCGACACCGGCCGTGGCGCCCTCAGCGCCGCGAAGTCGACCGTCGAGGAGCTCGACAGGTTCAGCGAGAAGGCCCCCGAGGTCGGCAACAACCTCCGCTTCGTGCTCGAGCATCTCGACGACCGCGAGCACGGCGTGGAGGACGACCCCCGGAGCCCCGGCGGCAAGGGCTACACGGGCTTCGAGGCGCTGCTCACGTACGTCTTCGACCAGGTGATGTCGGTCAACATCTACGACCAGAACGCCCACGTCCTCAACATCAGCCTGATCCCGCCGAACGACCCGTGCGCGGGCTACGCCGACGTCGCCCGGGCCAAGGACCCGGAGACCAAGGACTGCCCGAGCATCCTCGGCCCCAACCAGCCGGGCATCAACTTCTTCGACCCGTCGGCCGGGGACCCGAGCCCCGCTCAGGTGCGCCGTCGGGTGGAGGGCGAGCTGGCCCCGGAGGCCCGCAAGCCGGTCCCGGCCCACGCGCTGCCCTACGAGGAGCAGAAGCCGGCCGACGCCGAGAAGCCCAAGCGCCCGTCGATCGACGTGCCGCTGCCCGTGCCGAGCGTGGAGCTGCCGCCCCTGCCCGGTCTGCCGGACGTGAAGATCGGGAGCGGCAAGGGCCTGCCGGAGACCGGGCTGCGTAGCGAGAGCCCAGAGGCCCGTGACGCGTTCCTCAACTACCTGTTCACCAAGTGACCGGCCGGCGCAACAACCCCTCGATCGTCGCGAACCCGGTCCTGGTGGGCGCGGTCACGACGCTGATCGTGGTCGTCGCGGTCTTCCTGGCCTACAACGCCAACAACGGCCTGCCGTTCGTGCCGACCCGCGCGCTGAACGTGCAGCTCGCGAACGGGGCGAACCTCGTGCCGGGCAACGAGGTCCGCTCCGGCGGCTACCGGGTCGGCGTCGTCGAGGACATGAAGCCGATCTCGCTCCCGAACGGTCGGGTCGGGGCGCTCCTGAAGCTCAAGCTCGACGACCGGGTGGGCGAGATCCCGACGGACTCCACGGTCGTGGTCCGGCCGAGGTCGGCGCTCGGGCTGAAGTACGTCGAGCTCCACATCGGCAAGGAGGGGCGCAAGCTGCCGGACGGGGGCACCCTGCCGCTGGCACAGACCCGCGCGTCGACCGAGCTCGACGAGGTCTTCAGCACGTTCGACGCCAAGACGCGGCAGGCGAACCAGGACAACCTCCAGGGGTTCGGTGACGCGTTCAGCGGTCGCGGCGCCGGCATCAACGAGACCCTGCGTGTCGCGCCCGCGCTCGTGCTGTCGCTGAAGAACGTGATGACGAACCTCAACGACCCGCGCACGCGCCTGCCGCGGTTCTTCGCGGAGCTCGGCGACGCCGCCCGCATCGTCGCCCCGGTCTCCAAGCAGAACGCCGAGACGTTCACGTTCCTCGCCAACACCTTCGACGCGATCGGGCGCGACCCCGAGGCGCTCAAGGCCACCATCAGCAAGAACGTGGACACCCTCGAGGTCGGCACGCGGTCCCTCGCCGTGCAGCGCCCGTTCCTCGGTCGGTTCACGCGGCTCTCGCGCAACCTCAACGGCGTCAGCCGTGAGCTCCGGGCGTCCCTGCCCACGATCAACCGCGCGGTCGAGGTCGCGACGCCCGTGCTGGCGCGCTCCGTCACGCTCAACGATCAGCTGCAGGACACGATGGACGCGCTCCGCGGGCTCGCCGTCGCGCCGACCACCAACGGGGCGCTGCGCGGCCTGACCGCCACCGTGACGTCCCTGAACCCGACCCTGCGCTTCCTCGGCCCGTACGTGACCGTCTGCAACTCCTGGAACTCCTTCTGGACCTTCGCCGCCGAGCACCTGAGCGCGCCGACGAACACCGGCAGCCAGCAGCGGGCGATGCTGAACACCGCCCCCGAGAACTTCCCGGGCGGCGACGGCGTCACGCAGATCGGCGCCAACGAGTTCGCCCACGGCAAGGAGAGCCCGGAGCCCGGATCGGTCAAGACCCGGTTGCACAACGCGCTCTTCGGCCCGGCGATCACGAAGGACGGCAAGGCCAACTGCGGCGCCGGTCAGCAGGGCTACGCGCAGAGCCACAACCCGTACCGCGACCGCACGCTGCCCGGTGACCCGTACCGCGACGTCTTCGTGGAGACGCCCAACGTCGACAACGTCCCGCGCGTGGGCTCGACCTTCAAGAAGTACGACAAGAACGGCAAGGGGATCGGCCGCAACCGCGACGAGGTGCCCGCCGGTCAGACGTTCAGCTACCGGCCCGAGGGTCGCGGCGTCGACGTGCCGCGGCTCCCGCCCGAGAAGGCATCGGGGGTGCCCGAGCCATGAGACGCAACCAGAAGCGCGGCATCAGCTACTTCGGCGCCGGCCTGATCACGATCGTGATCATCGCGATCGGCACGTACCTGGGGTTCAGCAAGGACGTCCCGTTCATCAACCAGCCGTTCGAGCTCCAGGCCGTGTTCCCGAGCTCCAACAACATCCGGACCAACTCGCCGGTGCGGGTCGCGGGTGTCACCGTCGGCAAGGTCACCGCGGTCGAGCGCGTGCGTCCGGGCGCCGAGGCGGCGCGTGTCGTGATGGCGATCGACGAGAACGGACTCCCGATCCATCGCGACGCCAAGCTGCAGATCCGACCGCGCATCTTCCTCGAGGGCAACTTCTTCGTCGACCTGCAGCCCGGGTCTCCCTCGGCGCCCACGGTGTCCGACGGCGACACGATCCCGATCAACCAGACCTCCGCTCCGGTCCAGCTCGACCAGATCCTCACCGCGCTCCAGAACGACACGCGCGAGGACCTGCAGAAGCTCCTGCAGGAGCTCGGGTCCGGGCTCGACGGCGAGGGCGGGCGCGGATACAACCGCTCGATCGACTTCTGGGAGTCGGCCTACCGCGACTCGGCGATCGTCAACGACGCCTCGCTGGGCACGGCGAGCCGCGACCTCAGCGGGTACGTCCGCGACGCCGGCGCCACGGCGGCCGCCCTGGACCGCAACGCCGACCAGCTGAAGAACCTCATCACGGACTTCAACACGACCGCCCGCTCGTTCGCGGTGGCCGACCAGCCGCTCGAGCAGGCGATCGCCGAGCTGCCCCGGACGCTCCG
>NZ_JBFIGP010000302.1:0-4442 GCF_041602235.1 Paraconexibacter sp. | reverse complement strand
GGCCCCAAGCGGCTCCCCAAGAGCCGCCGGCGTCATCTGTTCACGCCGTTCGACCTGATGACGTTCGGCATCAACCCGGTGGTCCCGGCCTACCCGAAGAAGGGGCAGACCTGGAAGACGAACAAGGCGGGTCGCGACTACGCCGTGTTCGGGGTCACCGGGCGCTCCAAGGTCGTGGGATACCAGCGCGTGCGCACCCCGGCAGGCCGCTTCACGGCGCTGCTGGTCGAGAGCCGCCTCACGCAGAAGGGCTACCGGTTCGGCTCCGGCGTGCGGCGCTCGTGGTTCGCCTCCGGGGTCGGGCTCGTCAAGCTCCAGTTCCGTCACCGCGACGGCAGCGTCTCGAAGGTCGACCTGCTCAAGCGATGAGGCGGCGGCTCCCGGTCGTCCTGGTGGTGCTGGCGTCGGCGCTGATCGGCGGATGCGGGGGAACGAGCGACGCCGATCGCGTTCGCGCGTACTTCGACGACGTCGACGACGTCTATCAGAGCGCGGGACCGCAGTTCCGGACCGCCAACGACACCTACAAGAAGTTCTCCGAGGGCACGCTCAAGGGCTCCTCGGCGGAGTTCGAGCTGCGCCGCGCGGAACTCGGGATCGAGGATGCGCGCCAGCGCATCGCCACGCTGGAGCCGCCCGTCCCGGCACGTCGCCTCCACACCCTCGTGCTGCGGGCCTACCAGCTCAACGTGCTCATGGCCGCGGAGACCCGCCAGCTCGCGTTCTTCGTGCCGCGGGCCGAGCGGATCGTCACCCGTCTCAACAGCGCCCGGCGCGAGCTGCGCAAGGACCTCGGGGTCTCCGGCGGCCTGGAGCGCCAGACCCGCGCGCTGCGGGCCTACGCGCGGCGTGTCGGAGGGCTGCGCGACGAGCTGACGCGCCTGCGGCCGCCCCCGGCGCTCGCCGCCGCCAAGGAGACGCAGCTGCGCCTGCTGACCAACACGCGCTCGCTCACGCTGCGCCTGATCCGGGCGATCGCGGCGCAGGACAAGCCGGCGATCACCAGCCTGCTCGACCGCTTCAGCGCGGCGGGCGATCCCGAGCCGGACCGCGCCCGCTGGCAGACGGGGGCCATCCGCGCCTACCGGCAGCGGATCGTCGAGATCGACCGTGCCTCCGCGGCGGCGACCGCCGAGCGGGCGCGGGTCGTGCGCGCCGTGAGCTGAGCCGTGCCCGACGACGGGTCCGGGCGGCCCGACCGGCGCGGGTGCGGCGTCGCGATCCGCCATCGGGGGGAACTACGGAACGGCAAGCGGCTCAGACCCGATGCGGCGGTCGCTGTACCGGTGCACGATCGAGGGCGTCCTCTCCTGAAAGGCCGAGATGTTCGACAGACCCTCCGCTCCCCAGCGCGCCGTCATCGTCGGGTCCAGCTTCGCCGGGCTGACCGCGGCGCTGGACCTGCGCAAGCGGCTCGATGACCGCCACGAGATCGTGGTGCTCGACCCGCGTCCGGACTTCACGTTCATCCCCTCGCTCATCTGGTTGCCGTTCGGCCTGCGCGAGGCGGACGACATCACCTTCCCGCTCGCGCCCCTGTACGCACGCAAGGGGATCCGCTTCGTCAACGATGCCGCCGCCGCGATCGACATCAATGCCCGCAGCGTCACGACCGCCGGGGGAGAGCAGATCGCGTACGACACCCTGCTGCTCGCCACGGGGCCGCGGCTGGCGTTCGAGAAGATCGCTGGGCTGGGCCCGGAGACCGGCCACACCCAGTCGGTGTGCAACCTCGAACACGCCCAGTGGGCGGGCGACGCGTGGGAGAGGTTCCTGGAGAACCCGGGACCCGTGGTGGTCGGCACCGCCCAGGGAGGCTCCTGCTTCGGGGCCTCCTACGAGTTCCTGCTCAACGCCAAGCACCGGATACGCAAGGCGGGCCTGGAGGACGTCGCGCCCGTGACGTTCATCACCGCGGAGCCGTTCCTCGGGCACTTCGGACTGGGCGGCGTGTCCGACTCGCAGCGGCGCGTCGAGCGCTTCTTCGACCGGTTGGGGATCGAGGGCATCCCGAACACCGTGATCTCCGAGGTCCGCGAGGGCGAGATCGCGCTGGAAGGGGGACGGGTGCTGCCGTTCGCCTTCTCGATGATCGTCCCGCCGTTCACCGGCGTCGACGTGATCCGCGAGACCGAGGGACTGGGCAACCCGGCGGGCTTCGTCCCGATCGACGAGGAGTTCCGGCACGCGGACATCGAGCGCGTCTACGCGGCAGGCGTCGACGTCGCCATCGCGCCTCCCCAGCCCACGCTCGTGCCGGCCGGTGTGCCGAAGACCGGGCACATGAGCGAGCACATGGCGAAGGTCGCGGCGCAGAACATGGCGTCCGACATGCAGGGCGGCGAGCGCCGGAGGCTCCCGCTGGAGGACCTGGGGGCCGTCTGCGTCCTGGACGGTGGGAACACGGGGATCATCTTCCGGGCCGATCACATCCTCGGAACCCCGGAGCATCCGCACGTGATGGCGGGGCCGCAGGCCCATTGGGCCAAGCTGGCGTTCGAGCGCTACTTCCTGGCGAGCCGCAAGCGCGGGATGGTCGCGGTGTAGGCCCGACGGCTCACCCCACGATCTCGCAGTTGCGGACCACGTCCTTGCTGTCCTTGAAGACGACGTCACGGCCGGGCCCGCAGTCCACGAAGTCGCGGCCGCCACCAACCGCCCGGATGGTGTCGTTGCCGGACCCGCCGTAGAGCCGGTCGCGGTCGTAGCCGCCGTTGAGATGGTCGTCACCCGGGCCGCCCTTGAGGATGTCCTTCCCGCGACCCCCCTCGAGCTCGTCGTCCCCCGCGCCCCCGTAGAGGCGGTCGTTGCCGAAGCGCCCGAACAGCTGGTCGTTGCCGGGTCCGCCGTAGAGCCGGTCGCTGCCTCCTGCGCCCTCCAGGAAGTCCGAGCCGCCTCCGCCGCGCAGGACGTCCCGGCGGGAGGTGCCGATGATGCGCTCGTCGGCGGACGTGTTGCCACGGCAGCCCTTGCGGTAGGAGCAGATGACCCGGGACTCCTCGGCGCGGACGGCGGCGAGCAGGTTCTCGCCGGCGGTGCCGGCGGTCGTGACCGCCGCGTTGGTCCACCCGGTCGAGAGGAGCTCGCGCCGCGCCCGCTCAGGGTCGACGTCGGTGGTGGGATCCTCGCCCGCGAGGTGGACGGTGCCGCCGACGAGCGAGCCGATGCCCGCGGCGGTGTCGGCCAGGATGTCGGAGACGGCGCCGCCCGGGGTGATGACGGGGGCGACCGTCGCGAGGACGGAGCCCACGCTGACGTCGCCGATGACGTGGATGCCGGTTGGGAGGCGCACGGCGCGCGGACCGGCGGCGCGCGAGGCGGACCGCGTGCCGGTCGCTCCGCGGATGTCGACGCTGACGGCGACGGGCGGGCCGTCGAGGGGGTTCGGCAGGACGAGGATCTCGCAGTTCCGGGCGCTGTCGGCCTCGCTCTGCGACGAGACGTAGGCGACGTCCTGGCCACTTCCGCAGTCGATCGTGTCGAGGCCGGGACCGGAGTAGACGAGGTCGTTCCCGGGGCCGGCGTCGATGTCGTCCTCCCCGCCTCCGGCGTTGATGGTGTCGTCGCCCTCGCCACCCAGGATGCGGTCCGCGCCACCGAACCCGTGGATCACGTCGTTCCCGGGGCCGCCCTCGAGGTCGGCGCTGCCGCCGTCGTCGGTGAGGACGTCGTTGCCCTCCCCGCCGCGCACGGCACGACCCGGGTTCTGGCCTGCCCCGGCGTCGATGCGGTCGTCGCCGGGTCCGCCGTCGATCGCGTCGTTGCCCGAGCCACCGAACAGGATGTCGTTGCCGGATCCACCCAGGATGCGCCGGTCGGACCCGAGGTTGCCGTGGATGTAGTCGTCGCCGGGGCCGCCGTCGAGCAGCCGGTCGTCGCCGGCGCGTGACTCGACGATCAGGTCGTTGCCCGAGCCGCCGCGGACGGAGTCGTCGCCGTCGCCGCCGTCGATGACGTCGTCGCCCGCGCCCCCGCTGATGGTGTCGTTGCCGGTCTCCCCGTAGAGCCGGTCGTTGCCGCTGGATCCGACGAGCCGGTCGTCGCCGGACCCGCCTTCGAGCCGGTCGTCGCCGGAGCCGCCGTACAGGCGGTCCGCGCCGGTGCCGCCGAGCAGCAGGTCGTTGCCGCCGCGACCGAACAGGACGTCGCGCGAGCCGCCTCCGGACAGCGTGTTGTCCTTGGAGTTGCCGCTGATGCGGTCGGCCAGGCGTCCGCCGCGCTTGGCGGCGGTGGCGGGTCCGGCCGCGAGCGACAGGACGGTGAAGATGGTGAAGAGGGTCAGGAGCAGGCGTGGCACGCTCCGGGTATCGGGGTGTGCTCCCGCTGTCGGTCAGCCCGACCCGTCGAACCTGGCCGAACCGTGGATGACCCGGGAACCCGGGCCGTACGATCGGCCAGATCGGGCCGGGTCCGCTACGGGAGCCGGGCACGTCAACGCTCGG
>NZ_JBFIGP010000301.1:0-4494 GCF_041602235.1 Paraconexibacter sp. | reverse complement strand
GAGCCCGCGCATCCGGTAGAACCAGAGGGCGATGACCGACGCCTTCATGCCCCGCCTGCCGCGCCGCGAGACGGTCGACCGGGTCCCCCGGCCCGTCGATGGTGAGCCGGGGCGGTTCAGCGTCGACGCGACCTGGGGCGTAATCCAGCCGCTCCACCTGCCGGGAGGCGTCGTGACCGTCGGTGAGCTCGAGGTCATCGAGCACCTGCGCCACGGGGGTCGCGTCGTGGACTGCCGCCACCAGGAGTACGTCGACGAGGGCACGATCCCCACGGCGACCGCAGTGCCCCACGAGCGCATCGTCGCGGATCTCGCCCCGCCCGACGGACCGCTGCCCATCGTGCTCTTCTGCAACGGGCCGCAGTGCACCGCGACCCCGAAGGCCGTGGCCGCGCTGCTGGACGCCGGGTGGTCGCCGGCCACGCTGCGGTACTACCGTGGCGGCATGCACGACTGGGTGACGCTCGGCCTCCCCGTCGCGCGAGCGGACGGCTGAAGCCCGGCCAAGTCCGCAGCACGGTCCGGGAAACTCCCCCTTGTAGGGGTGCCCGCGCCCGCCGATAGTCGAAGCGTGTCCTCCGAGAGATGCTCGTGACCGAGCGGACCCACCCGATGCGTCGCCGTCACGACGAGCTGGCGTCGCTGCTCAGCGCCGAGTACCTCGACGCGATCTGCCGCGGGGACGCGCACGGCGCCGAAGCAGCGCTGCGCAAGGCGCTCTCCATGGGGATCGGTCCGGCGACGGCGTTCACGCGGGTCGTGCAGCCCGCGCTGGAGCAGGTGGGCGCGGACTGGGAGCGCGGTGAGCTCTCCGTCGCGCAGGAGCACATCGCCTCGGGCATCAGCCAGCGGGCGCTCGCCTCCATCTACCCGATGCTCATCGAGGACGCCGTCCCCAACGGCATCCGGGTGCTGCTCGCGAGCGTCGCCGGCCAGCTGCACTCGATCGGCCTGCGCGCGGTCTCCGACATCCTGGAGGGCGCGGGCTTCGACTCGACCTACCTCGGGTCCGACACGCCGATCGAGGCGATCGTCGACGCCGTCGAGCGCGTCCGGCCGCACGTGGTCGGGCTGTCCCTCACGATGCCGCAGGACCTGGCCGAGCTGGAGCTGGCCGTCGTGGCGGTCACGAGCACCGATCCGACCGTGTCGGTGATGCTCGGCGGACGCGGGATCCCCGAGGATCTGCGGACCTACGCGGGGTACGTGCGCGACGCCGAGAGCGTGGTCGCGGTCACCGAGGGGCTCATCGCAGCCGGCCCCGTGGTGCCACCGGTCCCGTTCGTCCGGCCGGACGAACCGCGCGGCCGCGTCACGAGCGCCTCCGACCGGCACCTCGCGAGCGTCACGTCGGACCTGGCGAACCTCGCACGGCAGCAGGCCCGGCGCGCCAACGCCTACCGGGCCATGGCCCTCACCGACGCGATCACCGGGCTCCCGACCCGGCGCGCCTGGGACGAGCGGTTCGCGGCCGCCGGCGAACCGCTCTCGATCCTCGTGCTCGATCTCGACCGGTTCAAGGCCGTCAACGACCGTGGGGGCCATCTCGTCGGCGACGCGTTGCTGAAGCGCGTCGGTGGCGTCGTTCGCGACGCGCTGCGCGGCGAGGACTTCGCCGCGCGCCTGGGGGGCGACGAGTTCGGCGTGCTCCTCCCGCTCGCCGACCGGCAGGCCGCCGCGGTGATCGCGGACCGCACGCGAGAGGCCGTCGCGCGGGCCTTCCACCGCGAGGGCGTGACCGTGACCATCGGCGTCGCAGAGTTCAGGGGGGACCAGCGCGCGTGCATGCTCGCGGCCGACGAAGCGCTCTATCGCGCCAAGGCCGCGGGCGGGAACCGCGTCGAGGCCGCCGACTGAGCCGGCCGGCGAGGCTCACTCCTGGGCGTCCATCCTCGCGTGCTCCCACGAGACCAGCAGCACCCCGGCGAACACCACGACGAACCCGGCGAGGTGGACGAGCCGCAGCGCGTCGCCGAGCAGCACGTAGGACAGGACGAGGGCGGAGACCGGCATGACCCCCATGAATCCGGCCGCGACCGACCCCTCGGTCCTCGTGATCCCCGAGTACCAGAGCCAGGTCCCGAGCGCCAGGGTGCCCGCGCCGTACCAGCCGAGCGCCAGCCACGCGTCCGCGTCGACGTCACCGGGATGGAAGTCGCCGAGCTGCCAGACCGCGAGGGGAGCGAACAACGGGAGCGAGAGCGCGGCAGCCAGGAACGCCACGAGCACCGGGTCGACGTGCTCGGAGACGAGCTTGCCCAGGAGCGTGTAGGCCGCCTCGCAGCAGACCGCGGCGAAGACCAGCGCCGAGCCGAGCACCAGGTCGCCACCGCCGGACCCGGTCGAGCCCCCGAGCTGGAGGATCATCACGCCCCCCACGGCGAGCGCGATCGCCGCGAGCTTGCGCCACGTCGGCCGGTCGCCGAGGAACAGCATCGACGCCGCCGCGGTGACGGCCGGCGCGGTGCTCATGACGCCGGCCCCCACCACTCCGGGGACCTCGCGCATCCCGTACAGCATCAGGGCCGAGAACCCGAACATCCCGAACACCGCGATCAGGGCGACGAGCATCCAGTCGCGGCGGGTGAGGGCCGCCACCGCCTTGCGCGGGTCCGACAGGAACGGGGCGAGCACCAGCGCGCCGATCGTCACGCGGGCGAAGGACCCGACGAAGACCGGCATCGCGCCCGCGACGATCTTCGAGACCGGCGTGGCCGACCCGAACGCCGCCATGCCGAGCCCCAGACGCGCGTAGGTCGAGGAGGAGCGTGGTGCGTCCACGATCACGACCTACCCACGCTGCGCCCGCGGGCTAACCACCCCCAACCTGCGCCGCCCGCCGCCCGGTCGCTGAACCGCCGGGCGACGGAGACGGGCTCCTGTTCAGGCCGGGAACGGCTCGGGCGTACGTTCACCCGGGACGTAGGCGCTCTCGGGCTCGAGCATCCTGCGCAGCTCCGCCCGGAGCTCGGGGGTGTCCTGGTGACCGTGCTGGGCCGCGGCGTGCTGGGCCGCCGCCGCGATCACGTCGTCCTCCGGCCCGATGATGGTGAGCTGACACCGGTTGTCGCTCTCGAAGCGGCGACAGTCGGCCATGACGCGTTCCATCTGTCCTCCCATCGATCGGGGTGCTGACCGACCGAGTGTGCGCCTGCGGGTGGGCCGCGTCAAGGGCTCGCGGCCCGGCGCGGGTCAGGACGACTCGCGCGCCAGGCTCTGCGGTCCGAAGGCCAGCCTGGCGAAGGTGAGCCGCAGGTCCTCGAGGAACTCCCGCTGCTCGCGGGCCCGCGCGATCAGCTCGTCGAGGTCGACCTCCGCGAGGACCTCGTGGGACCCGGCGACCTGGCGCAGGCCCTCCCAGAGCGACTGCTTGCCCGCGACGCCGAGGGACATCGTCTCGAGCGCGAGGTAGGTGCCGAGGTCCCGGTCCCCGCTGCTGAGGCCGCTGAACTTCACCCGGCCCGCCTTCTCCGCCACCCAGGCGGTCGCCTGCTTCACCGGGTTGCGGGAGATCCCCGCCCGGTCGATGAGATCGACGAGCGTGTCGCGGTCCTCCGCGATGGCGTCGGCGACGCGCGCCACGTCCAGTCCGTGCGCGGTGTCCTCCAGCGTGGCCTGCAGCTCTCGAGCGTGATCGACGCCGAGGGTGGCGCCGCTGAGATGGTCGTTGAGGTACACCGCCAGCGCGTTGCTCATCGCGTCCTTTCTCCGGGGACACCCTGGATGCCCGGACCTCTCGTCCGCCAAACGCGCGCGGCAGCGGTCAGCGCGGCCAGCGGAGCAGCTCCAGCAGCCCCGCGCCGTCGCCGTCACCCTCCAGCCAGGCGTGCGCCCCGAACGGCTCGCCGGGGCCGCTGACCCCGATCACCACCCGCCGGTCCCGTCCGTGGCCGAGGTGCCACGTGCGCCGGACCAGCGACCGCTCCAGGCAGCTCGGACGCGCGAGGCGCAGGCCCCACCGCACGCCGCGGGCCGTGCCGCGCCCGGAGGGAGGCTCCGACAGGCGGACGCGGTCCAGCGGACCGGCGCGCAGCTGACGCCGGCAGGCGCGGACCTCGCGGATCGCCCAGGCCGCGCCGCGCGGCACGCCCGCGACTGCCGTGACGCGCCGCCCGGCGAGCCCCCACCTCGCGTACTTCGCGGTCAGGCGCACCGGCCGGTGCAGGTACGCGAGCCCCACACCCACCGGGCCGCGGCGCGCCAACGGCTCGCTCGTGCGCAGCAGGGCCGGTGAGGGCACGATCAGATCGAACACCAGGCGGGCACGTGCGCCCCGCCCCGGCGTGCGCCGCACGCGGTCGATCCAGCGGAGCAGGGGGCTGTCGCCGTCGATCCGCATGCGGGCCTGGGTGTCCGGACGTTCGGTGATGCCGCACCGGCGGGCGAGGGCGGTCCCCCCGGCCACCATCCCGAGGGCCGCCCCGAACTCCCCCGCGACACCCAGCCGTCGGGCGACCTCGGTCGCCTCCGTCCAGACCTCGAGATCCGCCCGGG
>NZ_JBFIGP010000300.1:0-4514 GCF_041602235.1 Paraconexibacter sp. | reverse complement strand
CTCGGGGACCGCGTGAAGATCGTCGCCGCGGAGCCGATGCAGGGCGAGCCGGTCCAGGGCCTGCGGTCGCTGGACGACGGCTTCATCCCCGAGATCATCGACATCTCGCTGCTGGACCGCAAGATCTTCGTCACGAACCGCGACGCGATCATCTGGACCCGGAAGCTCCTCGACGAGGAGGGGCTGTTCGCCGGGGTCTCCTCGGGCGCGATCGCGCGCGTCGCCGTCCGCATCGCGAACGAGATGGACGAGGGCAACGTCGTCTTCATCGTCTGCGACGACGGTTGGAAGTACCTGTCGAGCGGCATCTACACGCTGCCGGTCGACGAGGTCGAGAACCTCGACTCAACCGTTTGGTGGTAGCGGACGTAGGAAGGTCTGCAACCGTCATGCGCACCCGACCGAAGAGGACACACCGCTGATGCCGAACATCGGACCCATGGAGCTCGTGATCGTGCTCGCCATCGCACTGATCGTGCTCGGACCGAAGAAGCTCCCGGAGGTCGGCCGCTCGGTCGGCAAGGGGATGCGCGAGTTCAAGGACTCGCTCTCCGGCGACTCCCGTGACGACGACGACGAGCGTGCGCTGAAGGCTGACTGAGCCGTCGTTCGCGGTACGTCCCTCGCCCTGCCGACACCCAGCAGCGTCCATGAAGATCGCCCCCGACCTGCTCGAGCGGATCGTCGACCACGCCCGCCGCGACACCTCCGAGGAGTGCTGCGGCGTCGTCGCCACCCGTGACGGCGTCGCCGTCGAGGTCTACGAGCTGGAGAACCTCGCGCACGACCGCCGCCGGTTCGAGGTCGACGGGGCCGTGCTCGCCAAGCTGCTCTTCGAGCTCGAGGACCGGGGGGAGGAGCTCGGCGGGATCTACCACTCCCACGTCATGTCGGCGCCCGAGCCCTCCCAGACGGACCTCAACTTCGGGCGCGACTGGCCCGGCGTCGAGTGGATCATCGTGGGCCTCCAGCAGGATGAGCCCGAGGTCCGCTCGTGGCTGATCGAGGACGGGGACTACCGAGAGGTCGAGCTGCTGACGGAGTAGCGTGGACGTCGTGAGCCGTCCGCTGGTCTGCCCCCGATGTGCCTCGACCCACCCGCTCACCGAGCGGTTCTGCCCCGACTGCCGCATGCCGCTGACCTACGCCGGGGCCGACGGCGTGGACCAGCCGATCACCGAGGCCCACGAGCGGGCGCGGAAGATCAAGCCCCAGCTCTCCGAGGGTGAGCTCGTCCGGGTCGCGGGTGGGCGCAATCAGGCCGAGGCCGAGTTCATCGCGGGCATGCTCCTCGAGGAGGGGATCCCGAGCCTGATCCGCAGGAGCCGCGGGTTCGACGTCCCCGACATGCTGGCGGCCGGCCCGCGCGACGTGCTCGTCCCCGCATCGGGCGTGAGCGCCGCGCGCGAGGTGCTCCTCGAGGCCGAGCTCGTGTCCGACACCCAGGGCTCGGGGCCACCGCCGGCGCGGCTGCTGGCGTGGCTCGTCGGCCTGTTCGCGGGGGCCGCGCTCGTGATCTGGCTCGCCACCGAGCTGGCCGGCTGACGGCTCAGCCCGCGGCGCCTCCGAGCGCCGCGAGGTGGGCGCGCCAGGCGCCGCCGGTGTGGACGAGATCCCGCCCGAACGCCTCCTCCAGTGCGCTGCGCGGTCCGTCCGCGTGCAGGTGGGAGACCAGACGCACGACGGCGTCCTCGCCGGCCTCGCGGGCCAGGAGGTCGAGCACGGTGCCCCCCAGGAGCATGGCGTCGCGCAGGCCTGGGGGGAACGAGGGCTCGGAGCCCTCGCGCAGGCGGCGTCCGACCGCGGGACGGGCGTACGCCGTCTGGCCGCCGAAGTACTGGCCGGCCCCGAGCGCCAGCCAGGCCCACCGGAAGGTGCGCAGCGTCGCCGCGGGGCGCCACGGAGGCGCCAGGCTCGGGTTGCCGCGGCCGACGACGAGCTGGGCGTAGAGACCCGCAGGCGCGAGCATCGCCATCTCCAGCGATCCGGGGACGCTCGACGCGCGATCCCGCAGACGGCGCGGCGCGAGCAGGTGGATCTCGTTGGCCGTCGTCCAGCCCGCGAGGTAGCGCCTGGCCGCCGGAGCGGTCGTCCGCCGCAGGATGGGGAAGTAGGGCTGCGCGAGGGAGAGCGCTCCGAGCGATCCGTGGACGATGACGGTGATGTCGCCCTCGATCGGAGGGAAGGTCCCGGCGAGCCGTTCCCGCGTGTCCTCCAGCAGCTCCAGGACTCCGGCGACGTCGTCGTCGTCGGCGAGCTCGTGACGGGCGTGGAAGTGGGGGCTGCTCGTCTCGACCCAGGGCACCTGTCAGCGTTCGGCGTCGTCCGCCGCGGTCCTGCGCCCGACCCGGTTCAGAGCAGGCCCGCAGCTGCGTCGCGCTCGTAGGCCAGCTCGGTGCGGATCCCGAGGTCCGTGAGTCGCCGGTGGCCGTCCTCGAGATCGGTGGCGTCGAGCAGCAGCTTGGCCAGCCGCGCCGCGCTGTCGATCGCCACCCGCGGGTCCACGCACCGGATCCTGCCGCCGTCCGGCGTGAGCACGACGGTGCGGCGCCCCGAGCGGATCGGGACCTCACCGGTCTCGCCGCGGGCGCAGCGGATGGCCATCGCGCTCGCCTCGGTGACCACCGTCGTGATCGCCGACTCGAGCCGGTCGAGGTGCTCGCCGGACAAGGGGAGGTCTCCGAGGTCGCCCCCGGCGGCGGCGACCTCCTGGTGGCGCTCCGCGACCTCGTCGGGGTGCAGCTCGCCGTCACACCCCGCGCCGAACACCGCGGCGATGACGTCGATGCCGAGCGTGCTGAGCCGCGGGGCGGCTGCGAGGACGAGGGCGTCCGCGAGCGGGCTGGCGAGGCCGGACTCGTGTCCGTGCGCGAGCACGTCGCCCCCGACGTCGAGCAGGACCACGAGATCGCACGCGAGCGCCGCGGCCGCGGTGGCCAAGCCGTCGGCGATCACGGCGGGCCCGGGGTTGGGGTCGAGCAGGACGACGTGCTCGCCGAGGAAGGCAGCCATGCGGCTCTCGGCGAAGGAGAAGCGACTGGATCCGGACCGTCCGCTCGTGCGCGGCCCGGCGAGCGCGACGGCGGGGTGCAGGATCTCCACGGCGTCGACGATCTCGTCGATCCGCCGTGGGCCGGGGGTGGGATCGACCGGCCGCCGCTCCCAGGTCAACCCGCCGACGACCGCGTCCGTGCCCAGGGAGCGGGCGGACTCGGCGACGGCGAGCGCTCCCACGACGTCGCCGCCGCCGCCGATGCCGACGACGAGCAGGCGCTCGGCGGCGCGGACCCGGTCGATCGCGAGGGGGGCGTCAACGACACGATCCCCGCTCGCCTGGATGGACGAACGGGGATCGGGGGACACTGCGTGTGACGACAGGCTAGGCGAGCGCCGGCACCCGGCCGCTGCAGATCGCGCCGATGGTCTCGGTGGCACGCTCGAACTCCTCGTCGGACAGCACCGGGGTGCCCTCGAACGGGAGGTCGCGGTTGATCTCCAGCCACGAGCGGCATCCGCCGAAGTCGTCGCGGACCTTGACGGTCACGGGACGAGGGATCCGGTACGTCCGCAGGAGCAGCACGTGGAGCGGGTGGTGACGCTTCCAGGCCAGGCGCTTCTCGGCGTAGTCGGTGGTCCAGACGTAGAACGGCGACAGCTCGCTGACGACCCGCGGGTCCTCGATCGTGAAGTGACCGGCGACCTCGGCCCAGGCACGGATGCGGACGCGCTCGGGCTGCGCGATCCCGCCGTCGCGCGTCAGCGCGTGCACGGGGGGCTCGCCGTCCGCCCAGACGCCCTCCTCGAGGGCACGCCGCATCTCGGGCATGTGCGACTCGCGGACGAGGTCGTTCTTCTGGTGGTCGAAGGTGGGGTAGAGGAAGAAGCGATCGTGATCGAGCTTGAAGTGCTTCTCCGGCTCACGAATGCCACCCTTGCGCAGGGTGAGGAGCTGCTCGCCCTCGGCGAGCGCGCGGACGGTGACCGCCCATTCCTTGAACGCGATAGGCATAAATAATTCCGGGGGGAGGGGGAGATGACAACAACGATCCCGCGGTGCGACGCCCGGAACCTCCTGGACGACGACGCGGGACGTGAACATCTTCGCAAACGATCGTGCGTTGTGCCAACTATCCCTGCAAATCGCCACATTTCAGGGTGGTTTTCCTGGCGCGTTGACGCTTGATCAGGCGCGTAGACGCTCGTCTGTTGTACACCGTGGACAAGTCCGAGGGACCGTCGGGCGACAGGGGGTCAGAGACGGACGCCCTGTGACGTCTCCACAGCCTCGACGACGGCACCGAAGTCCGCGTCGCCGAGCCCACGCTCAGCGCACGCCAGCAGCGCGTCGCAGGCGGCCGCCGCAGCCGGGTACGCGACGCCGGCCTGCTCGGCCTGCTCCAGGCACAGCCGGACATCCTTGAGCATGTGCTCGAGCTTGAACAGGGTGGTGTAGTCGTGCCGCATCATCGGCGTCGCCTTCAGCGAGAGCATCGTGCTCCCGCCGGAGCCCGCCT
>NZ_JBFIGP010000299.1:0-4523 GCF_041602235.1 Paraconexibacter sp. | reverse complement strand
TCCTGCCCCGCGTCGTGCGACCCGTCGAGCACGCGGTCCCGGTCGGATAGGGAGGCGGTCGTGGGGGCACGAATACTCATCGTGGACGACAACCCGATGAACCTGAAGCTCGCCCGGCTCGCGGTGATGACCGAAGGACACGAGGCGGACACGGCGAGCGGAGCGAGCGAGGCGTTCGACCGGCTGGCCGAGCACCTCCCGGACCTCATCCTCATGGACCTCCAGATGCCCGAGGTCGACGGCATCGAGCTGACCCTCCGTCTGAAGGCGGAGGCTCGCACCACGCACATCCCGGTCGTCGCGCTCACGGCCGCCGCGATGGAGTCCGACCGCGAGCGCGCGCTGGACGCGGGGTGCGAGGGGGTCATCCTCAAGCCACTGGACACCCGCGGCCTCGCGGAGGAGCTCGCCGGCTACCTCGGTCGGCGGGAGGCGGCATGAGCGCGCAGACGGTGCTGATCGTCGAGGACGATCCGGGCACGCGGAAGCTGCTGCGGATCACCCTCGAGAGCTACGGGTGCCGTGTCCTGGAGGCCCGCGACGGAGCCTCCGCGGTCGACCGCCTGGACGACGCGCCGGATCTCGTCGTGCAGACCCTCCTGCTGCCCGACATGGACGGACTGACGCTCCGAGAGCGCATCCGGGAGCGGCGACCGGACACGCCGGTCATCGCGATCTCCGGGTACGCGCAGCGGCTGTTCGGCGATCAGGCCTCCGCCGCCGGCTTCGCGGACCGGCTGCGCAAGCCCGTCGAGCCCTCCGCGCTGCTCAGCGCCGTGCAGGCCTGGCTCCCCGCCGTGGGGAACGACGTGGCACGGGGGACCGCCCGCGTGCTCGTGGTCGATGACACGGACATCCAGCGCAAGCTCACCGTCCTGCGGCTCCGCGACGCGGGCTACGACGTGCTCGAGTGCGGCGACGGGCTCTCCGCACTGGACCTCGCGCAACGCGAGGTCCCCGACCTGATCCTCACCGACGTCCTGATGCCCGGCCTCGACGGATTCGAGCTGTGTCGGCGCATCGCCGATCACGGCGCCACGGCCGGCACACCCGTCGTCCTGGCGTCGTCGGTCTTCGTGGAGGAGGCCGACCGCGACCTGGCCGTCCGCGCCGGGGCCGTGGGCTACGTGACGCGCGAGCCCGACATGGCCGAGATCCTCGAAGCCGTGCGCCGCGCGCTCGTCGACCCGCCCGTGTCCGTCGACACGACCGCCGACTACGACGAACTGCATGCGCAGCGACTCGGGCGCGCCCTCGCGCACCAGGCGGCGGAGCACTCCAGCCTCGAGGACGAGCTGACCCGGCGAGACGCGCAGCTCGCCGTCCTGACCGGGATCTCCGAGACGCTCGCCCGCGCGACGGACCCGGCGACCGTCATGGAGGAGATCCTCGCGAGGTGCGTCGAGGCGACCGGTGTGGCGGGGGCGCAGTTCCGGGCGTCCACGCCGGCCGGCGGGCCCACGGTTCCGCCGGTGACGGTCGGGGATCCGCCGAGCGTCCCGCAGGACGCGGTCGAGGTGGCGGCCCGCGAGGACCGGACGATCGTGCGCGACGACGGCATCGTGATCGGGCTGCGCAACGACGGGACCGACCTGGGGGTCGTCGTCCTGGGCAGCCGCGGTGAGCCCTTCACCGGTGAGCAGGTCCAGCTCTGCCAGGCGATAGCGCGCCAGCTCTGCCAGGCCGTCGCGCTCGCCCGCGGTCAGGCGGAACTGGTGGGCTCACGCGAGGAGACCATCGAGCGTCTCGCGACCGCCGTGGACTTCCGCGACGGCGGCACCGCCGACCACGTCCGCAGGATGAGCCAGTTCAGCAGCGTGATCGCGCGGACGCTCGGCCTCCCGCCCGAGCGCTGCGAGCTGCTACGCATCGCCAGCGCCATGCACGACATCGGCAAGGTGGCCACCCCGGACGCGATCCTGCTGAAGGAGGGCCGGCTCACCGACGAGGAGCGGGTCGAGATCCAGCGCCACGCCGAGATCGGGCACGCGATCCTGAGCGGGTCCGGGTCGGAGCTCCTGGATATGGCGGCCACGATCGCCCTGAGCCATCACGAGCGGTGGGACGGTGCCGGCTACCCGCGCGGCCTGAGAGGCACGGAGATCCCGCTCGAGGGCCGGATCGCGGCCGTCGCGGACGTGTTCGACGCGCTCATCAGCGACCGTCCCTACCGGCCTGCCATGCCGCTCGCGGACGCGCTGCGGATCGTGCGAAGCGGCCGGGCCACGCACTTCGACCCCGCGGTCCTCGACGCGTTCGAGGAGGCGGTGGACGAGCTGACCGCGCTGGGCGGCTTCACCACCCCGGCCGAGCCGTGGGCAGCGGCGGTGGCTCGGGGGGCGCGGGCGCCGCGGGATGCCGGAGCGCGCGCGCGAGCAGCATCACCCCCGCCAGCGCGAGCACCCCGAGCGCGGTGAGCAGACCCTCCCAGTAGTCCTGGGGCAGGATCGACGGGTTGTTGCCCAGGCGCCCGTTCCCGGTCAGCACCGGGATCGCGATCACGAGCAGGGCACCGGCCACGAGCAGCGTGCCCTGCACGACGGGACGGATGCGGCGGGGCACTGCACGGCCGATCAGCAGCCCGAGCAGCATCACCGCGGGAGCCAGGAGCGCGTCGTGCGCGACCAGCCCGCCGAGGAAGAACACGACCCAGCTGCCGGGCGCCGTCTCGTCGGCGTGCCGCAGCAGCCCGACCAGACCGAACACGATCATCGCGGCCCCGGTCACGCTCAGCAGGCGGCGCGCGATCACAGGACCTCCAGTGAGGTGACCCACTTCGTCTGCTGGACCCCCGGGCGGTTCGGGGCGATCAGCCGGCACGGGAAACCGTGATCGGGATGCAGCTCCTCACCGTTGAGGCGCAGCGCGAGCAGCGTGTCCGCGTGGCGGGCGTGGGGGACGTTGAGCTCGCTCTGGCGATAGGCCCCACGGGGCTGCATCGAGGTCACGAGCACTTCGGCGTCGGGCGATGCGCCGGCCCGGTCGAGCAGGTCGCGCACCCGGACGCCGGACCAGCGAGCCCCGGAGCTCCAGCCCTCCACGCAGGTGATCGCGAGATCGGCCTCGTGCTGCGGGAGGGCGCGCAACTCCTCGAGCGTGAAGCTGAGCTCGCGCTGCACGCGGCCGCCCACCGTGAGCCGGTAGGCCGGGTCGCGGATCAGGTCCGTGACGCGCGCACCCACGGCGCTCTTGTTGACCGGGACCCCCTGCGGGCCGCTGTCGGGCAGCCGTGGGGCCAGGACCGCGAGGCCCTTGAGCGGCCGGACGGTCTGCCCGACCGTGGTGAGCGTGACCGCGCCGACCGCCGCGGCGGTCGCGGTCAGCAGGCCGCGGCGACTCAGCCCGTCACCCGGGGGCTCCGGGGACACGGCCGCGCTGCGCGCCTTCCCCGTCCGGCCCACGTTGCGTCGCACGATCGACAGCTGGGCGCCGATGTGCACGAGCAGCGCCCCCATGACGATCCACGACGTCCAGTAGTGGGTCGCGGTGAAGGCGAACTCCCACGGGTACCACCGGGCGGTGTTCAGCAGGCCGCTGAACAGCTGGAAGATCGAGCCGGCGACCAGCGGGACGAGGGAGAGGCGGGCCAGCGCGTGGGCCGGGTCGCGGACCGGCGGCCAGGTGAAGAACTTGGGGTAGACGACCCACAGCTTCACGAGCAGCAGCGGGATGGCCGCGATGCCCGTGGCGACGTGGAGTCCCTGCGTGACGCGGTAGAGCCAGGCCGGCGCGGCCGGCATGGACAGGATCCCGATCTCCCAGGGGTCCTGCGCGAAGTGCGACACGAGGCCCGTCGCGAAGCACGTCATGAAGCACACGCCGAGCGCGATGCCCAGCAACGACGCGAGGCGCTCGTCGTGGAGCCGGGACGGAAACGCGTCCTCGTCGAACGGCCCGGTGCGGAGGTGCCCGAGCTCGCGCTCGAGGGCCTCGCCGATCGCGCCCTCCTTCAGCAGGGTCTCGCTCAGGCTGCGACGAGGCCGCAGAACCACCGCGATCCCTCCTCGAACCGGTCGGTCACCCGCAGTCCGGCGGACCGGGCCACCACATCGATGTCGTCCGCCGCGACGTGGGCCCAGGGGAACCAGGCGCTCGTCTCGCGCCCGTGCTCGAGCCGGACACGCACGCGCACGGTCGGGGTGCCGGGAGGGCTGAGCTCCACCACCACCCGCCCGTGCGTCCGCAGCAGCGTCGCGCAACGGCGCAGCAGCCGCGCGGGACGCCCGCCGATGCCGACGTTCCCGTCCAGCAGCAGCACCTCGCCCCAGCGGCCGGCGGCCGGCACCCGCCCGAACACGTCGCCCCGTACGGCCGCAGCGCCGCGGTTGCGCGCGACGAGGACCGCGGCGGGGGACACGTCGATCCCCAAGGCGGTGACGCCCCGGCGCTGCAGCGCGGCGACGTGCCGGCCCGGGCCGCAGCCGACGTCGAGGACCGGGCCGTGGAGACGCTCGATCACCCGGCGGTCGACGGGGGTCACCGCGCCGATCCAGGTCGCCAGCGGGACCGGTCTGGTCGTCCCG
>NZ_JBFIGP010000298.1:0-4549 GCF_041602235.1 Paraconexibacter sp. | reverse complement strand
GCCGCGTGGTCCTGGGTCGAGAAGATGTTGCACGAGCACCAGCGGACCTCGGCGCCGAGCGCGGTCAGCGTCTCGATGAGGACTGCGGTCTGGATGGTCATGTGCAGCGACCCGATGATGCGGGCGCCCTTGAGCGGCTGCGAGGGGCCGAACTCCTCGCGGGTCTTCATCAGGCCGGGCATCTCGTGCTCGGCGAGCTGGATCTCCTTGCGCCCGTAGGCGGCGAGGGAGAGGTCGGCGACCTTGTAGTCGCTCGGGGACAGAACGGTGCTGGTGCTCATCGGTTCCTTGTCGGTCGTCTCAGGTGCGGGGCGCCCCGGCCGCGGCCAGGAGCCTCGAGTGCTTGTCCTGCTCCCAGCTCAGCCAGTCGCTGGCAGGGACGTGCTCAGGACGCGCGGGCTGGGCCTCGAACCACGCCTCCACAGCGTCCCGCAGGGTGCGGTCGCGGCGCAGGCGTAGTGCGAAACCGATCTCGCCGAGCCCCAGACCATGGGTGTCCAGCAACTCGCGCAGGGTGCGCAGCCGCTGGAGCTCGGCGGGTCCGTAGAGGCGGTAGCCGCCACCGGAGCGTGCGGGCTCGATCAGCCCGAGTCGCTCCACGTAGCGCAGCATGCGCGGGGACCAGCCTGTGGTCTCCGCCGCCTCGTTGATGGTCAGCGCGTCCATCCGGCGGCAACCTTACCACGATCGTGTCAAGGTTGGGAGGGCCGGTGCGCCCTCCCGCTACGACGCGGCCAGCTCGCCCTTGAGCTGCTCGACCGAGGGCAGCGGCCCCGGATCCTTGCCCCGGAGCACCGCGAGGTACAACGAGACGAGGTCGCCGAGGAGGACGAGCGAGAACACCCGCTCGGCGGCGGTGTGACCGATCGACGAGACGATGTGGGTCGACGCCGCGTGCGGCTCGACCAGCTGCCGGGTCAGCTCGACCCTCCCGCTCATCCGCGGGTGCGCGTCGGCATCGTCGAAGAACACGGCGCTGAACGGCCCGAGGCCGTCGGTGCCCTCCCAGCCCTGGATCTCGTTGTGGTCGAGCTCCGGCAGCTCGTGGGCGAACGCGGGCCGCTTGGCGTTGGCGTTGATCTGGCTCTTCCAGCGGTAGGCGACCGGCGCCGTCGTGCCGCACCCGGCGATCACGGGAACCGTGTTGGCGAGCGCGCGGGCCAGCGACTTGGCGGGGCCGTCCTCGGGGCCGTCGGGCCCCCACGCCACGACCAGCTCCTCGAGGTGCTCGGAGGCGACGTCGAGGTCCGAGGCGACGCGCGGACCGGCGCCGCAGGCGGCAGCCACCTCGAGTGCCGCAACCGTCACGTAGCCGATCGCCGCCCGGGAGCGCAGGCCCCCCGCCATCGGGATGACCGGGACGCCGTCCTTGCGCGCCATCTTGGCGAGCTTGCCCCCGGTCGTGGCGACGACGCGGTGCGCGCCCAGGGCTCCCGCTGCCTCGTAGCAGGCGAGCACCTCCTCGGTGTTGCCCGAGTAGCTCGTGCACAGGACGGTCGTGTCCGGCGTCGTCCAGGGCGGCAGACCGTAGTCCCGTGTGGTGAGGATCGGCCGGACGGCGTGGTCGCCGAGGATGGCGCGCGCCAGCAGACCGCCCATGCCCGAGCCGCCCATGCCGGCGACGACCAGCCCGGAGGGGCTGTCCCAGCTACCGAGGTTCGCCGACTCCGCCTTCCACAGCGCGTCGCGCAGGTGCTCGGGCAGCGCCAGGATGTCGGTGATCTGATCGCTCGTGTCGATCCGCGTGACCGTCGCGCGGTCGAGCGAGAGCTGCTCCGTCGTTCCCATCTCGTCCTTCTCCGCCTCGTTGCCCATACCTGGGATCACGCCTTCAGAACCGGATCGCGCCGTCGCCGACGGTCGCCCCGGGGAACACCTTGACACCTCGGCTCAGGAGATTGTCCCCTCCGAGCTGCACGCCCTCGCCCAGGACGGTCTCCTGCTCGGCGACGGTCCGGGATCCGATCGTGACCCGGGGGCCGACGATCGCGTCGCGGACGACGGCGTCCTCGCCCACGACGGCCCCGTCGAGGACGACGCTGCGCTCCACGACCGCACCGGCCTGCACCCGCGCACCGGAGGCGACGACGGCCCCGGGGCCGACCGTCGCCCCGGCCGCGATACGCGCTCCCGCCTCGATGATCGCCGGCGCGAGGACCGTGGCCGACGGGTCCACCTCACCGTCGACGGCCAGGCCGTCGTGCAGGCGGTCCAGCACGCCGGTCCGCACCTCGCCCGCGAGGATGTCCACCGTGCCCTGCAGGTAGCGCTGGGGCGTTCCGATGTCCAGCCAGTAGGCGTCGCGGTCGGCGTAGCCGTACAGGCCGTCGCCGACGAGCTCCGGCCAGACCTCGCGCTCGATCGACACCTTGCGGTCCGGCTCGATCAGGTCGAGCACCGAGCGCTCGAGCACGTAGATCCCGGCCGAGATCAGGTAGTCGTCGACGCCGTCGAGCTGGTCGGGCCCGGGCTTCTCGAGAAAGCCGGTGACCTCGCCGTCGGGCTCCGTGAGCACGAGGCCGTAGGCCGACGGATCCTCGACGGGCACGAGGCCCAGGGTCCCGGTCGCGCCCGACCGCTCGTGCTGCGCGATCTGGGCCCCGATGTCCACGTCGGTCAGCACGTCGCCGTTGAGCATCAGGAAGCGGTCCTGGAGGAACTCCTCCGCGTACTTCAGGGCGCCGGCGGTGCCGCGCGGCTCCGGCTCCTCGACGAACCGCAGCGAGATCCCGTAGTCCGACCCGTCGCCCAGGACCTCCTTGACCTTCGTGGCGAGGAACCCGCAGGACATGATCACGTCGTCGACGCCGTGGCCGTGCAGCCACTGGAGCATGTACGCCATGAAGGGCCGGTCGACGAGGGTGACGATCGGCTTCGGGATGCCCGAGGTGAGGGGTCGCAGCCGCGTGCCTTCGCCGCCGACCAGGATCACCGCCTGCATCTGCTGGTCAGCCCCGGCCGATGCCCTCGTAGACGAGCCCCGCCGCGGTGACCGCGGCCGGGTCCAGGAAGTTGCGTCCGTCGATGACGGTGGTGCCCGCCATCGCGTCCGCGACCGCCGGCCAGTCGAGCTCACCGAACTCGCCCCACTCGGTGACGAGGACCACGGCGTCCGCGTCCCGGACCGCGTCCATCGCGTCGCCGGCGAAGCGCACGCCGGTGATGAGCTTGCGGGCCTCCTCCTCGGCGACGGGGTCGAACGCGCTGATGCGCGCCCCGGCCGCCTGCAGCCGTGCCGACAGCACCAGCGAGGAGGCCTCGCGCATGTCGTCGGTGTTGGGCTTGAACGCGAGCCCGAGCAGCGCGATCTGCTTGCCGACCAGGCCGCCCAGGTGCTTCTCGAGCTTGCCGATCACGCGCCGCTTCTGGAGCTCGTTGACCTCGATGACCGAGTTGAGCAGCTGGAAGTGGTAGCCGCTGTTGCCGGCGAGCTGCTTGAGCGCGGTGACGTCCTTCGGGAAGCACGAACCGCCGAAGCCGATCCCCGCCTGCAGGAACTTCGGGCCGATGCGGGTGTCGAGCCCCATGCCCTTCGCGACCTCGATGACGTCCGCGCCGGTCTCCTCGCAGACGTTGGCGATCTCGTTGATGAACGAGATCTTCGTCGCCAGGAAGGCGTTGGCGGCGAGCTTGACCATCTCGGCGCTGGCGATGTCGGTGCGGACGAGCTCGCCCGGACCCTCCCCGCCGTGCTCGGCGGTCAGGAGCGGGCGGTACAGCTCGACGACGGCGTCGCCGGCCCAGTCGCCGTCGTCACCGACGACGACGCGGTCGGGCCGCAGGAAGTCGTCGATGGCCGAGCCCTCCTTGAGGAACTCGGGGCAGGAGACGTAGCGGAAGCCGCTCTTGCCCTGCTCCTCGAAGAGCCGCTTGATGCTGCGGCCGGTCCCGCACGGGACGGTCGACTTCATGACCAGGGCGTGCTCGTCGGACGCCGGCATGGACGCCACGACCGCGTGGACGGCCGACAGGTCGGCGTCCCCGCTGTAGGTCGGCGGCGTGCCGACCGCGACGAACAGCAGCCGGGCGGCGCCGAGGGCGTCGCTGATGTCCGTCGAGAAGTGCAGGCGCTCGCGGTTGCGCGCGATCATCTCGGCGAGGCCGGGCTCGTAGATCGGCACCTCGCCGTTCTTCAGCCGCTCGATCTTTCCGGCGTCGATGTCGATGCAGTGGACGTCGCTGCCCAGCTCCGCGAAACCCGCCGCAGTGACGAGTCCGACGTAGCCGGTGCCGATGACGCCGATGGGCTCTCGGTCTGCCATGAGGCGGGGAAGGGTAGCGATCGAGCGCCCTACTTCGCCCCCACGCGGGTCAGCGAGGTCGCGATTCCGAGCATCTGCGTGTTGGTCAGCGACTGCAGGAGGGTGTTGTGCACCCAGTACGCGGCGCGCTCCGTGCGCCACGCGACCAGGCGCAACCGGTCCCCGTCGAAGAAGAGCTCATAGGTGCGACCGTTGATGCGGCGCTTCTCCGACGGGTTGTCGAGGATCGGCGGGGCTCGCCAGGTCATCCCCTGGACGCCGTAGTACTGACCGATGCCCGGCGCCTG
>NZ_JBFIGP010000297.1:0-4593 GCF_041602235.1 Paraconexibacter sp. | reverse complement strand
TCGAGGGGCAGGTTGGACACGGTCGTGACGGTCTTGCCCCGCCGGCCCGCCGTCTCCCGCTTCACCTTCACGCGTCCGGTGACCGCCGCGGCGCGGACCTTGTCGGGATCCCGCGCCTTTCGGAGGTCCCCGTCGTCCGACGAGTAGACGACCCGGTTCTGGTTGCGCTTCGCCACAGCGGGACCGTAGCGCCCGCGCATCCGGTACGCCGTGCCTGGGGCTGCGTCTCTCGTGCAGACCATGTCTGCACGAGAGGCACAGGCCCCGGGTCAGCGGCTCATCCGGCCGCGTAGAGCGCCTCGATCTCCTCGGCGTACTTCGCCGCGATCGGCTTGCGCTTGAGCTTCATCGTCGGGGTGAGCTCCTCCCCACCGGGCATCCACTCGTCCCCGAGCAGGGCGAAGCGCTTGATCTGCTCCACGCGCGCGAGGTGCTGGTTGGCGTCCTCGACCGCCTGGGCGATCACGCCGCGGACGTCCTCGCGGGCAGCGATGGCACTGGCCGTCGCCTCCTCACCGGTCAGCCCGTGCTTGGCGGCGAACGCCGCGACCGCGTCGGGGTCCAGGACGAGCAGCGCGACGTTGTACGGCCGCCCGTCACCGACCGCGATCGCCTGGCCGATCAGCGCGTGCGCGCTCTTCAGGTGCTTCTCGATGTTCGCGGGGGACATGTTCTTGCCCGCCGCGTTGATGATCAGCTCCTTCTTGCGGTCGACGATCTTGACGTACCCGTCCTCGTCGATCTCGGCGATGTCGCCCGTCAGCAGCCAGCCGTCGTCGCTCATCGTCTCGGCGGTCTTGTCGGGCTGACCGCGGTAGCCGCGCATCACGATGTCGCCGAAGACCTGCAGCTCGCCGTCCTCCCCGAGCCGCACCTTGACGCCGCCGATCGGCTTGCCGACCGTGCCGATCCGGTTCCCGCCGATCGGGTTCACCGTCGCGCAGCACGACAGCTCGGACATGCCCCACAGCTCCAGGATCGGGACCCCGATCGCCGCGAAGAACTCGAGCAGGTCCCGCGGGGACGGCGCGGCCCCGACGACGATGTGCCGGGCCTGGTCGAGCCCGAGCTTCTCCCGGAACTTCGACAGCACGAGCTCGTCGAGCTGGGCGTGGGCGGCCGCCAGCTCGGCCGGGACCTCCTCGCCGGCCTCGCGGAGCCGGGCGACCTGCAGACCGACGTCGATCGCCTTCTGGATGCCGGCCTGCTTCTGCGGGTCGGTCTCCGCGGCGATGCCGGCGTCGAGCGCCGCCTTGAACTTCTCCCAGATCCGCGGGACCGCGCCCCACACCGTGGGACGGACCTCGTGGAGCGCGGGAAGCAGCTGGGTCGGGTCGGCGACCGCGGTGATCGTCATGCCGTGGACCATCGCCGAGTAGTGCGTGGCCCACCGGTCGGCGATGTGCGCATGCGGCAGGAACGAGATCGTGCGGTCGCCCGGCTGCAGCGGCAGCGTGGTCTGCATGCCGCGCAGCTCCGCGAGCATGTTCGCGTGCGTGAGCTCGACCCCCTTGGGCGGCCCGGTCGTGCCCGAGGTGTAGATCAGGGTCAGGACATCGTCGGCCGAGACCGCCTTCCACGCGGCCGCGAAGTCGAAGCCGTCACCTGGCGCCGACTCGACGTCACCGAGCGACACGGTGCCCTCGACGTCGTCCTCGAGGCAGATGACGTGCTCGACACCCGTCCCCTCGGTCGCGCCGTGCACGCGGTCGGCGAACTGCGCCTCGCAGACGACGACCTTGTTGCCCGCGTTGGAGAACAGGAACTGGATCTCCTCGGCCGGGAGCGTGTTGTAGACGCTGAACGGCGTGGCGCCGAGGTGCATCGCGGCGGTGTCGACGAGGTTGAACTCGGGACGGTTGGTCATCATCAGCGCCACCGCGTCGCCGCGCTGGACGCCGAGCTTGGCCAGCCCTGCGGCGATGCTCTCGACGCGCTGGGCGTACTGGGCCCATGTCAGCTCGGTGCCGCCGCCGACGGTCCGGAGCGCGGGAGCGTCGGGCATCCTGGCGGCGGTGGACTGGAACAGCTCGCAGAGGGTGGCCGCCCCTCCCAGCACATCAGCGGTGGAATCAGCAGCGGGATCCGTGGTTACGGACATGGATCGGGTCTCTCTCCTCGTGGGTGTCGGTCGGTAGACGGACGGACATGCGGTCAACGTGTGCGCGCCGACGACCACCGATGCTCTCACGCCGGCGTGGGTCGGCGCCACCCCCGACCACCACTCGTCGGGGTGAAGGTTGTCCCCCGAACGGTGGGCCTTCGCCGCACTGGTGCCCGAGGCCGGCCGCTCAGGCGGCCAGGAACCCGGTGATCGCGTCCAGCACGACCTCGGGCACGTCCAGGTGCGGGCTGTGCCCGCTGGCGACCACGAGGCGCTGGACCGGTCCGGCGACCCGCGCCGTGATGCGGTCGAGCTGGTCCTCGGTGCCGTAGTGGTCGTGGGCGCCGTGGACGAGCAGCAGCGGGGCCGTCAGGGACTCGATCTCGGCCTCGACGGACCACCCGGCGAAGCGCTCGTCGAGCCACAGGTCGCTCCAGGAGCGGAAGACGTGGTCGGGATCGTCGTGGTGGCGGGCCATGCGCTCCCGCAGGTCCCCCTCCTCGAAGGCCCGTACCGCGTCGCGGATGCCGGCCAGCGCCTCGACCTCGACCGTGACGTGCGGCGCCATCGCCACGACGGCCGTGACGGGGTGGCGGGCGGCGTGGAGCAGCGCGATCGTCGCGCCGTCGCTGTGACCGACCAGCACGGGCTCCCGCACCCCGAGGTCCCCGAGCACCGCGGGGAGGACCACGTCGGCCTCGTGGCCGAAGAACGCCGCGGTCCTGCGCGCCCTCGGCGCCTCGGACCGCCCATGGCCCGGGCGCGAGTACGCGACGACCCGCCGTCCGGTCACCGACGCCAGCTCCCGCGGGAACGCACGCCACAGCCCGATCGAGCCGAGGCCCTCGTGCAGGAGCACCACCGGGCGACGGTCCTCGTCGCCCGGCAGGTCCAGCGTCTCGATCAGGCCGCCGTCGACGCGCACGCGACGGCGCGCGCCGGAGGTGACGCTCACTCGGCTGCGGCGGGCGCTGCCTCGATCTTGTCGACCGTGTGGCGATCGGTCAGCTCACCGTCGGCGAGCTGCGCGCGCAGCACCTTCTTGTCGAACTTGCCGACGCTCGTCTTCGGCACCTCGCCGATGAAGGCGTACTCGTCGGGGATCCACCACTTGGCGACGCGGTCCAGGAGGAACGACGCGAGCTCGTCGGCCTGGACCTCCTGCCCCTCGTCGAGCACGACGCACGCCAGCGGCCGCTCGGTGAACCGCTCGTCGGGCTTGGCGATCACGGCGGCCTCGCGGACGGCCGGGTGGGCCATCAGCTCGAGCTCGAGGTCCACGGACGAGATCCACTCACCGCCGGACTTGATGACGTCCTTGGCCCGATCGGTGATGCGGATGTAGCCCTCGGGGTTGATCGCCGCGACGTCACCGGTGCGCAGCCAGCCGTCGTGGAACTTCTCCGGCGCGTCGGCCTCGTAGTAGGCGCTCGCGATCCACGGACCGCAGACCTCGAGCTCGCCGGTGGACTCGCCGTCCCACGGCACCTCGTTGCCCTCGTCGTCGATGATCCGCGCCTCGACGCCGGCGGCGACGCGACCGGCCGTCGTTCGGTACTGCCAGGAGTCCTCCTCCGACACGCCGCGTGGCGTGCGGGCGACCGCGCCGAGCGGCGAGGTCTCCGTCATCCCCCAGGCCTGCACGATCGGCACGCCGTGACGGTCCTGGAAGGCCTCCATCAGCGACTTGGGCACCGCCGCTCCGCCGCAGGGCACGCACCGCAGCGACGAGAGGTCGGGCTTGTTGGCGTCGGCGTAGCGCAGCAGATCCATCCAGATCGTCGGGACGGCGCCGGCCACCGTGACCTTCTCCTCCTCGATGAGCTTCGCGAGCGGCTCACCCTGGAGGAACTTCGTCGGCATGATCAGGTCGGCCCCGACCAGCGGTGCGGCGTAGGCGAGACCCCACGCCTGCGCGTGGAACATCGGCACGACCGGCAGGATCCGATCGTTGCCGCTGACGCCGAGCGAGTCGACCATGCCCGAGGCGATGGCGTGCAGGAACGTCGAGCGGTGGGAGTAGAGGACGCCCTTGGGGTTGCCGGTCGTGCCGCTCGTGTAGCAGAGGCCGCTGGCCGCGCGGTCGTCGAGCTCCGGGTACTCGAAGCCCGGCGACTGCTCGGCGAGCAGGTCGTCGTAGCGGATGACCTTGTCCTGCGGCAGGGCGCTGGCGTCACCGTCACCCACGACGATGAACTTCTCGACGGTCTCGAACTTGTCGGCGTGCGGCGCCAGCAGCGGGATGACCGAGTCGTCGACCAGGATGACCTTGTCCTGGGCGTGGTTGACGATGTAGATGAGCTGCTCGGGGAACAGCCGCAGGTTCAGCGTGTGGAGCACGGCGCCCATCGCCGGGATGGCGTAGTAGGCCTCGAGGTGCTCCTGCGAGTTCCACATGAACGTGCCGACGCGGTCGCCCTCGCCGACGCCCAGCGACGCGAGTCCGGCGGCGAGCAGGTCGCAGCGGTCGCCGACCTCGCGGTAGGTGG
>NZ_JBFIGP010000296.1:0-4596 GCF_041602235.1 Paraconexibacter sp. | reverse complement strand
TGCTGGCCGAGCGGTGGGGCATGTCCAAGCCCAAGGCGAAGTTCTCCGGCCGCTATCGCGAGGGCAGGATCGGTCATCCGGGCTCGACGCTCGTCCGCGTCGGGCTCCTGGAGCCGCAGACCTTCATGAACGAGTCCGGGCGCGCGGCCGGGCCGGCCCGCGGCGCCCTGAAGGTGTCGCTGGACCACGTCCTCGTGCTGCACGACGAGATCGACCTGCGGTTCGGCGACGTCCGCAGTCGCCTCGGGGGCGGGCTCGCGGGGCACAACGGGCTGAAGTCGCTGAAGGCGGCCTTCGGCTCGCCGGACTTCCACCGCGTCCGGATCGGGGTGGGACGGCCCGACTCGACCGATCCGGAGGTCGTCGCCGGCTACGTGCTCGGACGGTGGCGCCAGACCGCCAAGGAGGTCGGGGACCTCGTGCACGCGGCGGCCGACGAGGCCGAGCGGATCATCCTCGCCGCACCCGAGACCCCGGAGGGTCCCGCCGACGCGCCCGCCTGAGGCGGAGGAGACGCTTGTACGTCATAACGTACGAGTGGTAGCGTTGGCGCATGGCATCGCGCGACTGGGACGGAGCGACGTACGACCGCATCAGCGCCCCCATGGAGGCGATGGGCCTCGCCGTGCTCGAGCGCCTCGACCTCCGTGGCGACGAGACGGTCGTCGACGCGGGGTGCGGGAGCGGACGGGTCACCCAGGCGCTCATCGCGCGGCTCCCGCGCGGACACGTGATCGGGATCGACGGCTCCGAGGACATGCTCACGGCCGCACGGCGGCGCCTGGGACCCGACGCGGACATCCGCGTCCAGGACCTTGTCGATCTCGACCTGGGCGACGACGCACCGGTCGACGCGATCCTCTCGACCGCGACCTTCCACTGGATCGCCGACCACCCGCGGCTGTTCGCCCGGCTGCGTGGGGCGCTGAAGGACGGCGGGCGCCTGGTGGCGCAGTGCGGTGGCGTCGGCAACGTGGCGCGCGTCCACGCCGCGGCGGGGGCGGTGGCCGACATGCCGCCGTTCGCCGAGTACCTCGAGAGGTGGGACGGGCCGTGGAACTTCGCGACCCCGGAGCAGACGGAGGAGCGACTGCTCGCAGCCGGCTTCTCCGACGCGCAGTGCTGGCTGGCGCCACAGCCGGTCATCCCGCCGGACCCCAAGACCTACCTGCACACGATCATCCTCGGCGCCCATCTCGAGCAACTCCCGGAGGACCTCCGCGTGCCGTTCACCGAGAGCGTGGTCGCCGGCCTCGGGTCGCCGGTCACGATCGACTACATCCGGCTGAACATCGACGCCACGGCCTGAGCCGCAGGCGCCTCGCGTGCGGCGGGACGGGAGCCCCGCGCCGCCGCACGCCCCGCGACCGCCGCGACGTCCGGCGGCCGCGGGACCACGTCGCTCCAGGCCCGGAGACCTAGGCGATCGACAGCGTGTTGACGTCGCGGTCCTTGGGCGTCCGCGCCGCAACCGCGTCGTACTCGTACGCCGTGCCCGGGATCGACGGGTGCGGCTTGCCGAAGCCGAAGCCGAGCTCCTCGAGCGCGGTGACGGCGTCGCCGATCTTGAAGAACCCGCCGCGACCGGTGGTCGGCAGGCCCGGGGCGTCCTCGCGCGTGGTGAACCGCGCGTAAGCGCGGTCGTTGCCCAGGCGGCCGAGGGACTGGAGCGCCAGCGCCCGGTGCACCGCCTCGGTCGCCATGATCTCCGCCGCGTAGCGGGCGAACTTCGACCCCGTCAGCGTGCCCTGGCGCGCGAACACGGTCGTGCCGAGCAGGTAGGCGTTGATGAAGACCTGATCACCGACGACGAGCGCGGTCAGCAGGTTGTCGACCGAGGCGAAGATCGAGTTCGGGACGTAGATCGTCTTCGTGACCTCCTTGCCCCCCACGGCGGAGGACGTGAGCAGCTCGTAGTGGAGCTTCTCCTCCTGCGCGGCGGTCGCGACGTTGCGACGGGTCACGGGATCCATCTTGCTGCCGAGCTTCTCGACGCCGACGGTGTTGACGATCGTGGCCAGGACCTCGGCCGTCGCGGCGACCGCCGCGATGTTCTCGATCGAGTTCGCGGGGTTCGTGTCGACCTTCGCCGACGCTGCGCTGGTGGCGTACCCGAGGATCCCGAGGGAGCCCATCGCCGCGGCGGTGCCCTTGACGAGCTGGCGACGGGTCGACGCCGAGCGATCCGCGTTCTGGCGGTCGATCGTGTCGAAGATGTGGTTGTTGACCTCTGACATGTGCTGCCTTTCTGTGACGGGTTGTCCTGCGGATCTGAGGGTGCCTACGCGAGCGGGCAGCGGTCAGAGCACTTCCTGGCGCGGAAGTCCGCACCGAGCATATCTGCGCCGCCAAACGCGGATCGGATGTTTGCCGCACGCGTTCAGGGGGAACGCGCGCCCGCGAGCGGGGGCCGCGACGCCCGCGTCGCTATCGTCCTGGGACCTGGCCGCGCGGGCCCCGCGCGGCCCGTCTGCGTGTCCGGAAGGTCCCTCTGATGTCGCTGCGCCCCCTCCTGAACCACCTCAACGGCTCCGACGACGGCGTGCGCCTGGCGCGCGAGGGCGGCTCCGCGTTCGTCGCCCAGTCCCTGCGCCCGTATCTCGTGGCCGCGCTGCTGGACGGCGTCGACGGGTCGGCCGCCGCCGGCCGTCCGGCGATCGTGGTCGCCGGCGACGATCGCCAGGCCCGTGACATCGCCGCGGACCTCCGAGCCTGGCTGCACCCGCGTCCGGTGCGCTTCTGCCCGTCGCGTGGTGTGGCCTACGAGTCGCACCTCGCTCCGCCACCGCACCTCGTCGGGCTGCGGATCGCCGCGCTCGACGCGCTCGTCTCCTGGGACGCGGACGACGCGGCGGCCGAGCCGCCCGTGGTCGTGGTCAGCGCGGTCGCGCTCTCGGAGAAGGTCCCCGACCCGGCCCTGCGCCCCAAGAGCTTCACGCTCAAGGTCGGCGATCTCGTCGATCTCGACGAGCTGTCCGCGGACCTCGTCGCGGCCGGGTACGAGCGGGTCGATCAGGTCGACGACCGCGGCCAGTTCGCTGTCCGCGGCGGGATCCTCGACGTCTACCCGGCGACGGAGGACCGGGCCGTCCGCGTCGACCTCTTCGACATCGAGATCGAGTCGCTGCGCGGGTTCAGCACCTTCACGCAGCGGTCGCTGGACGACCTCGCCGAGATCGAGATCGCGCCCGCCGCGGAGCTCTCGGCGGAGCACCGCTCCGACGCCGAGACGGCCACGGTGCTCGATGCCGACGACCGGCCCGACATCGCCGAACTGCTGCCCGTCGACCGCTTCCACGCGTTCCTGGACCTCGCGCCGCAGGACGCCGTCGTGTACCTGGCCGCCGAGGAGGAGGTCGCGCCCGCGCTGGCCGACCACTGGCAGGACGTCTGCGCGGCGTTCCACGACACCGACGCGCACCACCTGTACGTGGCGCCCGACGCGATCACGGCGGCGCTCACCGAGCGCGCGCACGTGCGGCTGTCGTCGATCAGCAGCGACCAGGACATGGAGTTCCGCGCGCAGGCGGCCGACACCTCGGCACGGTCGCTCAAGGAGGCCGAGCCGGAGCTCGAGAAGCTCGTGCGGTCCTCCTACCGGACCGTGGTCGCGTTCCCCCGCCGCGGCGACGGCGAGCGGGCCGCGTACAACTTCGCCCGGCTGAAGGCCGACTGGCTGGACCCGGACGACGTCGGCCGCTGGATCTCCCCCAAGGAGCGCGAGCTCGAGGGACCCCCGGTGGTCACCTTCGTCCAGGCACGCCTTCGCGACGGCTTCATCGCGCCCGGGATCAACCTGGCGGTCATCCCCGACCACCGGCTGTTCCGTCGCCGCCGCCAGCAGCGCGAGGACGCGACCCGGGGCGGCGGCAAGGGGGCGATCAAGCGCGGGGCGCTGCGCTCCTTCGCCGACCTGCGGACCGGCGACATCATCGTCCACGAGGACCACGGCGTCGCGCGCTTCGCCGGCTTCGAGACCAAGACCGTCGCGGGGGTCACACGCGACTACCTCGAGCTCGAGTACGCGGGGTCCGACAAGGTCTTCCTCCCGGTCGACCAGCTCCAGAAGATCAGCCGCTACGTCGGCGCGGGCGGTTCCCATCCGGCCCTGTCCAAGCTGGGCGGCAAGTCGTGGGAGACGCTCAAGTCCCGTGCCCGGCGGGCCGCCCAGGAGCTGGCGGGGGAGCTCATCAACCTCTACGCCGAGCGGCGCCGACGCCAGGGCCACGCCTTCCCGGAGGACTCCGAGTGGATGCGCGAGTTCGAGGAGCGGTTCGCGTGGACCGAGACGGCGGACCAGAAGGACGCGATCGAGGCGGTCAAGGGCGACATGGAGTCCGGCCGCCCGATGGACCGCCTGATCTGCGGCGACGTGGGCTACGGGAAGACCGAGGTCGCGCTGCGGGCCGCGTTCAAGGCCGCCGACGACGGCAAGCAGGTGCTCGTGCTGGCTCCGACGACCATCCTCGCGCAGCAGCACTTCGGGTCGTTCTCCGAGCGGATGAAGGACTACCCGTTCACGATCGACCACGTCAGCCGGTTCCGCACGCCCAAGGAGCAGAAGGAGGCGGTCGCGAGCTTCAACGACGGCAAGGT
>NZ_JBFIGP010000295.1:0-4606 GCF_041602235.1 Paraconexibacter sp. | reverse complement strand
GCTGATGGTCGCCGCGTTCGGCGGCCTCGTGTTCGGGATGCTGCCCGAGGTCGCGGGCGGGCTGTCGGGCAAGAAGGCCGCACGGACCGTCATGGCGTTCATGCGCGGCCAGTAGCCGCCGCATCACCACCTCGGCAGGTGCGGGATCATCCCGCCGATGATCCGCGTCGGCCTGCCGATCCTGCTCACCGTGGTCGCGCTCGCCATTCCGTCGAGCGCGGCTGCGGCACGCGACCTGCAGGCCGATATCGATGCCGCGCCGGTCGGGGGAACCGTCCTCGTTCCGGCGGACACCTACGACCAGACGGTCGTGATCACCAAGGACCTGCGGCTCCAGGGCGAGGGCGCGGGATCGCGCATCGCGCCGAGCACCCCCGGGCTCGACGCGCTCATCCGGGTCGAGGGGCCCGTCGAGGTCACGATCTCCGCGCTGCGCCTCGACATGGGGACGGCCGCTGGTGGGGTCCGTGCGCGCACGGGCGCCCGCGTCGCGGTAGACGGCGTGACGATCGTGGGCGACTCAGCGACCCAGCAGAACGGCGTGGCTTTCGAGAGCGGGGCCGGTGGCGTCGTCCGCGCGAGCACGGTCAGCAACGTCCGCTGCGCGGCCTGCGCCGCGGACCCGTCGCTCGACGCCGGCACGGCCGGCGGGGCAGCGGTGCTCGCCGACCGCAGCGCCGCGACCGGGGTCACCGTCGTCGGCAGCACGCTGGCCGGCAACCGCTACGGGGTGCGTGCGGTCGCCGCCCCCCGCGTGGACGTGCTGTCCAGCACGATCACCGGCGTCGCGGGTACGGGCGTCGGCGTCGGGGTGCTGGATTGCGACGCGACCTGCGGGGGCACGGCGCAGGCCACGCAGGGCGTCATCCACGGCTCGACGATCACCGGCCTGGCCCATGGCGTGCTGGTGGGTGACCTGGTGTCGGATGACGGGCTCGTCCCGGCGCCCGCGGTGGGGGCCAGCCGGGTCGTCGACAACGGCACGGGGATCACCAGCGATGTCCCGCTGCAGGCCCGGAGCGTGTGGTGGGGCTGCAACGCGGGCACCGGCGCCGCGGGATGCGACACGGTCGCGGGCGCGGGGGCGATCACGACGACGCCGCACCTCGTACTGCGACTGCTGTCGTCCGCGTCGTCGATCCCGACGGGGGGCGCGACCGCCCAGCTCACCGCCGATCTCTCCCGCGACAGCTCCGGGGCGGCGACCGGGGCGGCGTTCCCGGACGGGACCGCGATCGCCTTCGGTTCGGCCCGAGGCAGCGTGGCCCCGTCCACCGCTCCGACGAGATCGGGGGCGGCTGCCGCGGTCCTCACGTCGGGGGTCGATCCGGGTGACGGCGCCCCGACCGCCACGCTCGACGGTGAGACGGTCGGCGTGCCGGTGGCGTTCACGAGCCCGCCACCGACCGCCGTCACCGCCCCGGAGGCGGTGGCCCCCGCGCCGCCGCCGGCACCCGCACCCTCGGCACCCACACCCGCGCCGACGACGGGCGCGGAGCGCCTCGCCGCAGCCCGCAAGGTCATCGGGTCCAAGGTCGTGCGCCTGCAGAAGGCGCCGGCTCCGGGGGTGATCTACGTGGACCGGGCGATCCGCACCGGTCGCGGCACCCTGACGGTGCCCGACGCGGCGATCGTGTCCCTGATGGTGCTGGCCTGCCCCGAGACCGCCTGCGACGCCGGGGTCAGCGCTCGCGTCACGCGCGCCTCGAGGAGGAAGGCGCAGAAGCTCAGGGCCTTCAGCCTGCGCCGCGCGGAGTTCTCCCTGGCCGCCGGGCGCCAGCGGTTGGTCGCCGTGCGCCTGACGAAGGCTCAGCGGGACGGCATCCGCCGCGCCCGCAGGGCGACGATGCGCGTCGTGATCGCGGTCTCCGACCCCGCCGGGAGACGCCAGAAGCGGACCCTCAGCGTGACGCTGAAGATCCGCCCGCCGGCGAAGACCCGGAGGTGAACGCGCCGGGCGGCGCTCAGGCGCGCAGCGCGACCGGTGCGTCCTGGAACGCGGTGATCGTCTGCAGCTCGCTGACGCGGGCCGCGATCTCCTCGCCGGTGAGACGCGCGACGCGGTCCGTCCCGAACTCCTCCACGTTGTAGGAGGCGAGGGCCGTGCCGTATGCCATCGCGCGGCAGAGCAGGTCGTGGGTGACCGGCTCGCCCCTGTGGGCCGCGACGTACCCGACGAAGCCGCCCGCGAACGTGTCGCCGGCGCCGGTCGGGTCGACCACGGACTCCAGCGGGTAGGCGGGCAGCGAGAAGAAGCCGTCGGCGGTGACGAGGACGGCGCCATACTCGCCCTGCTTGGCGACGACCGCGCTCGGGCCCCACGTCAGCAGCTCACGGGCCGCGCTCACGAGGTTCGGCTTCGCGACGAGCTGCCGCACCTCCGCGTCGTTGAGGATCAGGCAGTCGACCATGCCGATGACGTTGCGCAGGTCGTCGCGAGCGATGTCGATCCAGAGGTTCATGGAGTCGAGCGCGACCCACTTCGCCCCCGTCGCCTGCTCGCGGACCTGCGCCTGCAGCGCCGGCACGATGTTGGCGAGGAACAGGATCTCGCTGTCCTTCGAGGCCTGCGAGAGCTTGGGCTCGAAGTGCTCGAAGACGTTCAGCTGCGTGTCCAGCGTCTCGCGCGAGTTGAGGTCCCAGCCGTACTCGCCCTTCCAGAAGAAGGTCTTGCCGCCCGCGACCTGCTCGACGTCGTCGGTGTTGGTGCCGCGGGTGCGGAGGACCTCGAACGCCGCGTCGTCGAAGTCCTCGCCGACGGGGCCGACCGCACGGATCTCGTCGAAGAACGACGCCGCCAGGGCGAAGTGGGTTGCTGCGCCTCCCAGCATGCGCTCGCGCTCCCCGAACGGGGTCTTCACGGCGTCGAAGGCGATGGATCCGACCACGGTCACGCTCATAGGTCGGCGAGGCTATCGAGCCGCCGCGGGCGACGCCGGTACGGTCCGCGGCGATGCGAACGATGCGTGCCGTCCGTCAAACCGCCTTCGGGGGCCCCGAGGTCCTGGAGCTCGTCGAGATCCCGGTGCCCGAACCGGGCGAGGGGGAGGTGCTGATCGAGGTCAGCACCGCCGGCCTGAACTTCGCCGACACCCACACGCGCGAGAACTCCTACGTCCAGGAGTCGCACCTGCCGCTGGTCCCCGGCGCGGAGGTCGCGGGCGTGCGGTGCGACACCGGCGAGCGGGTCGTCGCGATGACCGGCGGCGCGGGCGGGTACGCGCAGTTCGCGGCGGTGCGGAAGGACCGCTGCTTCCCGATCCCGGAGGGCGTGGACGACGCGACGGCGCTCGCGCTGCTCATCCAGGGCCTCACGGCGTGGCTGCTGTACGACCAGGCGCACGTGCGGGACGGCGAGAGCGTCGTCGTCGTGTCCGGGGCCGGTGGGGTCGGATCGCTGGCGGTGCAGCTCGGCCACCAGTTCGGCGCCGGCCGGGTGATCGCGACGGCGTCCACGGAGGACAAGCGCGCGCTGTGCCTGGAGCTGGGGGCCGACGCGGCGACGGACACCTCGCCGGACGGGCTCACTGACCGCATCCTGCGTGCCAACGCGGGCGAGCCGGTGGACGTGGTCTTCGAGATGGCGGGCGGCGCGGTCTTCGAGGAGTGCCTCGGCGCTCTCGCCCCGTTCGGGCGGATGATCGCCTACGGCATCAGCTCGAAGGAGCAGAACGAGGTCCGGACGGGGAAGCTGCTGCGGCGGTCGCTGACCGTCACCGGGTTCTGGTTCGGTCACTGCCTGGACCGCCCGGGGATGGTCGCCGCCGCGCTGGAGGATCTGTACGCGCGGGCCGCCGCCGGCCGGTTGCGGGTCGTCGTGGGGGCGACGTACCCGCTCACCGAGGCGCGCCAGGCGCAGGTCGACCTCGCGGCACGCCGGACCCAGGGCAAGCTCCTGCTCGACGTGTCGCGCTGACCGCGGCGATGACGGCCCGTGCCGCCCACGTACCCGCGCGGTATCGCATCTCCGTCTACTCTGCAACGAGATGACCACCTTTGCCGACCTCGGGCTTTCAGAGGCAACCCTCAAGGCCCTGTCGGACGTCGGGTACGAGAAGCCCTCCCCGATCCAGGAGCAGGCGATCCCCGCCATGCTCGGCGGGCAGGACGTGATCGGGCAGGCTCAGACCGGCTCCGGCAAGACCGCCGCGTTCGGCCTGCCGATCGTCGAGTACGTCGATCCCGAGGTCCAGGAGGTCCAGGCGCTCGTGCTCACGCCGACGCGCGAGCTGTGCATCCAGGTCACCCAGGCGATCCGCGGCTACGGCCAGCCCCGCGGCGTCGATGTCGTCGCGGTCTTCGGCGGCGCCCCGATCAAGACCCAGCAGGCGCAGCTCAAGGCCGGCGGGCACGTCGTCGTCGGCACGGTCGGACGCGTGCTGGATCTGATCAGCCGCCACTCGCTCGTCCTGCACGACTGCCGGTTCGTCGTGCTCGACGAGGCGGACGAGATGCTCGACCTGGGGTTCCTCGACGACGTCGCGAAGATCCTGTCGCTGACCCCGAACAGCCGGCAGACCGCGCTGTTCAGCGCGACGATGGCGCCCCCGATCCGCAAGCTGGCGGACAACTACCTCTACGAGCCCGTGCACGTGAAGGTCCAGGC
>NZ_JBFIGP010000294.1:0-4651 GCF_041602235.1 Paraconexibacter sp. | reverse complement strand
TCCACGGCGAAGAACCAGAAGCCCTCGGACGACACGCTGGAGCTCGTGCTGCAGGGCGGGAACTGGCGGATCTCCTCCCTGGCGAAGCCCCAGCCGCAGCCGCCGGAGTCGAGCGCGCCCTGACCCGCCTCCTCAGGGGCGGCGGACCAGGACCAGGACCAGGGCGATGGCGAACGCGAGCTGACCGAAGGCCAGCGCGGTCCCGAGGTTGACCGCGCCCGCGAGTTCGGCGACGAGGGTGCCGACGGCGAACGCGGCGAGCAGGATGAGGGCGTCGATCTTCATGGGTGGGCCTCCGCCCGGTCTTCGAGGGCGGTCATCAAGGCGGGCACGTCGGCGCCCGCGTCCTGCTCGGCGAGGAAGCGCTGCGCGGCACGACGGCCCCCGAGGGCGCGGACGCCGCGCTCGCCGTGCTCGACGGTGAAGTCCGCGAGCGCGCTGGCGCGGCGGGCGTCCAGGCGCCGGCTGCTCACGTCGAGCCGCTCGCGGTGGGCGTCGAGCGCGTCGACGAGCTCGTCGATCCCCTTGACAGGGCTGATCGAGGAGACCGCGACGACCGCGGTGTCGCGGGACCCGGCCGAGCGCAGAGCGGCGCTGAGGTCGCGGCGGGCGCGCAGGGCGATGTCCCCGAGGTCGGCCTTCGTCACGACGAGCACGTCGGGGATCTCCATGATCCCGGACTTCAGGAACTGCAGCGCGTCGCCGGACCCCGGCTGCACGACGACCGCGACCGTGTCGGCGACCTCCGCGACCTCGGTCTCGGACTGCCCGACGCCGACCGTCTCGATGACGACGACGTCGAAGGCCGCGGCCAGCGCGTGGGCGGCGGCACGCGTGGCGGGGGCGAGGCCGCCGAGCCGCTCGCCCGCCGCGGTGGACCGGATGAAGATCCGCGGGTCCTTCGGGTCGAACATGATCCGGGCGCGGTCGCCCAGCAGCGAGCCGCCCGAGCGCCGGGACGACGGGTCCACCGCGAGCACCGCGACCGAGCGGTCCCGCGAGCGCCACTCGCGGACGAGCTCACTCAGGAGCGTCGACTTGCCCGCGCCCGGCGGGCCGGTGACGCCGACGACGTGACCGGGCGCCTCACCGCCCAGCGCGGCGGGGGAGACCTCGCGCAGCAGCGTGGCGATCTGCTCGCGGGCCTCGGGCGTGCGGTTCTCGACGAGGTTCAGCACGGCGGGCGCGGCGTCGAGGTCGCCGTCGCGCAGCCGAGCTCCCAACTCGCCGCCGTCGGGGATCACCGGGCGCTCACGCCGACGCTGTCGCCTCGACGCCGTTCGTCTCGGCGACGAGCGCGACGATGTCCCGCATGATCTTGCGGATGTCGAAGTCCTTCGGGGTGTAGACCGCGGAGACGCCCGCGTCCTTGAGCGGCTGCTCGTCCTGCTCGGGGATGATGCCGCCGACCACGACGGGAGCATCGACCCCGGCCTCGCGCAGCGCGGTGATGACGTCCGGGATCAGCTCGCGGTGCGAGCCGGACAGGATCGACAGGCCGATCACGTGGACGCCCTCCTGCAGCGCGCTCGACGCGATCTGCGCGGGGGTCAGGCGGATGCCCTCGTAGACGACGTCCATGCCCGCGTCACGCGCGCGCACGGCGATCTGCTCGGAGCCGTTGGAGTGACCGTCCAGGCCCGGCTTGCCGACGAGGATCTTCAGGCGCCGGCCGAGGGCCTCGCTGACGCGGTCGACCTCCTCGCGCAGCTCCTCGATGTCCGGGTCGTCGGTGCCGGCCGCCGCCTCGCCGACGCCGGTCGGTCCGCGGTACTCGCCGAACGCCTCGCGCAGCGCGGCGGACCACTCGCCGGTCGTCGCGCCCGCGCGGGCCGCGGCGATCGTGGCGGGCATGATGTTCTCGTCGGTGCCGGCCACGCGGGTCAGCTCCTCCAGGGCGGCGTCGACCGCGGCCTGGTCGCGCTGCGAGCGCCAGGCGGCGACCGCCTCGCGCTGCTGGGCCTCGACCGTCGGGTCGACCACGAGGATGCCGCCCTCCTCGTCGATCAGCGGCGACTTCTCGGTCTCCGTGTACTTGTTGATGCCGACGACGATCTGGTCGCCCGCCTCGATGCGGCGGATGCGCTCGCGGTGGCTGTCGACGAGCGCCGACTTCATGTAGTCGACGGCGGAGACCGCGCCGCCGTGCTCGGACACGACCGCCATCTCGGCGCGCGCGCCCTCCAGCAGCTCGGCGACGAGGCCCTCCATGACCTTGGAGCCCTCGAAGATGTCCGGGTACTCGAGCAGGTCGGTCTCGAAGGCGAGGACCTGCTGGATCCGCAGGGCCCACTGCTGGTCCCACGGACGCGGCAGGCCGAGCGCCTCGTTCCAGGCGGGGAGCTGCACGGCGCGGGCGCGGGCGTCGCGGCCCATCGTGACGGCGAGCGCCTCGAGCACGATGCGCTGCACGTTGTTCTCCGGCTGGGTCTCGGTGAGGCCCAGGGAGTTGACCTGCACGCCGTAGCGGAACCGCAGCTGCTTCTCGTCCGTCACGCCGTAGCGCTCGCGGCCGAGCTCCTCCCACAGGACGCTCATCGCGCGCAGCTTGGCGTGCTCCTCGACGAAGCGCACGCCCGCGTTGACGAAGAAGGAGATGCGCCCGAAGACCTTGGGCATGAGCTCCTCGTCGACCCGCTCGCGGACCGCGTCGAGCACGGCGATCGCGTTGCTCATCGCGTAGGCGATCTCCTGCACCGGGGTGGCCCCGGCCTCCTGCAGGTGGTAGCTGCAGATGTTGATCGGGTTCCACTTCGGGACCTCGGTCACCGTGTAGGCGACCATGTCGGCGATCAGCCGCATCGACGGTCCGGGCGGGAAGGCGTAGGTCCCGCGGGCCAGGAACTCCTTGATGATGTCGTTCTGGGTCGTGCCCTGGAGCAGGGACTGGTCGACGCCCTGCTCCTCGGCGGCGACGATGTACAGCCCCAGCAGCCAGGCCGCGGTGGCGTTGATCGTCATCGACGTGTTCATCTTGTCCAGCGGGATGCCGGACATGAGCGTCTCCATGTCGCCGCGGTGCGCGACCGGGACGCCGACCTTGCCCACCTCGCCGCGGGCGAGCTCGTGGTCCGGGTCGTAGCCCGTCTGCGTGGGCAGGTCGAACGCCACCGACAGGCCGGTCTGGCCCTTGGACAGGTTCGACCGGTAGAGCTCGTTGGACTTCTGCGCGGTGGAGTGTCCCGCGTAGGTCCGCATCATCCACGGACGGTCGCGCTCGGGCAGGCGATGAGACATGCCGCGGATTCTAGTCGCGCGCAGGGCTCCCGGTCGGGCCGGAACGCGCCGACCCGGCCGGGGCCTTGCAAGCCGGTCAGGCCGGCGCGATGTTCTGGTTGCCGCGGAACACGTTGTCCGGGTCGTACTGGCGCTTGATCCGGGCCAGACGGTCGTAGCTGTCCCCGAACCCGGCCCGGACGCGATCCTGACCCTCATCGCCGATGAAGTTCAGGTACACACCGCCGGTGGTGAACGGCTTGAGGTCGGCCGAGATGCCCCGGCCCCAGGAGATGTGCCGCTCGTCGTCGGCCGCGTCCTCCCACAGGACGAACGGGTGCGAGACCCAGGTCGCGTCGCGCTTGGCCATCGGCGTGAGGGACTTGTCGACCCGCGCGACCTCGCCTCCCCAGGGGAACATGATCGACTGGCAGACCGAGGGCACCGGCATGCGCTCGGAGTGGCTCGTGAAGACCTCCGCGGCCTCGTCGGAGAGGTCGGCCAGGTAGTCCGCCGTCCACCAGTTCCGCAGCCCGGGCGGGTCGTCGATCATCGACTGGAACTCCGTGTAGGGCATCGGCCCCACGAGATCGACGGCCGGACCCATGTCACGCAGCCTCGCCGCCCACGGCTCGCCGTCGGCGGGGTCACCGGCCCAGAGGAAGGCGGCGCCGCAGCACAGCTGCCCCTGCAGGTGCTCGGGAACGAACGGCTCGGGCGGACCCGTGAGGTACACGCACGCCGAGGCCACGGCGTCAGGGGCGTCCTCCATCATCGCGCGCAGGCCGGCGAGCACGTCGCGCCCACGGTCGCCCGGCCACAGCATGAGGCCGGCGAGGACGGTCGGGCCCACCGGGTGCAGGTCGAACTCCAGCGCGGTGGCGATGCCGAAGTTCCCGCCGCCGCCGTGCAGCGCCCAGAACAGGTCCGGATGCGTGTCGCGGCTGGCACGAACCATCTCGCCGTCGGCCGTCACGAGCTCGACGGCGCGCAGGTTGTCGCAGGCCAGCCCGTAGCTGCGCTCGAGCCAGCCCGAGCCGCCGCCGAGGGTGAAGCCGCTGACGCCGGTGGTCGAGACCCGTCCGCCGGTCGTCGCGAGCCCGTGCGCCTGGGTGGCAGCGTCGAACTCGCCCCACGTCAGGCCCGCTCCGCAGCGCATCGTGCGCGCCTCCGGGTCGACCTGCGCGGACTTGAGGTTGCGCACGTCGATGACCAGGCCGCCTTCGACGGTGGACATGCCGGCGACCGAGTGGCCGCCCGAGCGCACCGCGATCTCCATCCCGGCCTCACGACCCTCGCGCAGGGCGGTCTGGACGTCGGCCGCGTCCGCGCACTGGGCGATGACCGCGGGCCGGACGTCGATCATCGCGTTGAAGAGGGCGCGCGCCTCGTCGTACCCCGCGGCGCCCGGCGTCAGGACCCTCCCCGTGATGTC
>NZ_JBFIGP010000293.1:0-4652 GCF_041602235.1 Paraconexibacter sp. | reverse complement strand
GCGTACGGGTCAATGGCGTCGACGTCGAGCCCGGTGCCGAGCAGCGCGACGACTACGGGCTGAACTGCCGCCTCTACCGCGCCGACGGTGCGCGGGACGGCCTTCCCGCGAGCGAATGGATCGAGGTCGCGCTGCGGGCTGCGGGCCGTGGACGTTGAACTCGGTGGCGCGCGGCAGAAGCTCGTCGCAGTGGGTCGGCGAACCCGGCGCGGACCGTGACGCAGCGGCGGCGTGCGCCCACGGTCACAGGAAGTGCGCCGCGGAGGCAGGCGCACCCCCTACGATCACCCGCAATGAGGACCCATGAGTTCGACCGCCGATCCCTGCTCGCCGGTGCCGCGGCCGGCGCCGTCCCGTTCCTGCTGCCGTCCGGCGCCACCGCCGCCGCGCGTCGGAGGGTCCGGCCGCTGACGGAGGGCGTGTTCGACTGCGGGGTCATGGCCGGGATCCCGGGTCGCCACGCGATCACGCTGTGGACGCACGTCGGTCAGATCGAACGGTCGGGGACCGTGCGTCTCGAGATCGCCGCCGACGAGTCGTTCAAGCGCGTGGTCCACAGCCAGAACGTGCTCGCCACCGGGGTGCGCGACTTCACGGCCCGCGCGACCGTGCGGTCGTCGAAGATCCTGCAGCCGGGGGAGCGCTATTGGTACCGGTTCGCCACGCGGGCGGGCTCCTCGCGGGTCGGGCGCTTCACGACCGCGCGTCCCGCCGACTCGCGCGAGCGCCTGCGCGTCGGGTTCTTCTCCTGCCAGAAGTGGTCCTCCGGCCTGTACCCCGCGCACGCGGGACTCGCGCGCGAGGACCTCGACCTCGTCCTGTGCCTGGGTGACTACATCTACGAGGGCGGCGGGGCCGATCAGGAGATCGGTCGCGTCGACGAGATCGGCCCGAACGGTCAGGCCGAGACGCTCGACGAGTACCGCCAGAAGTACCGCCTGTACCTGTCCGACCCGGACCTGCAGGACATGCACGCCTCCGCGGCCTTCGCCGGGATCTGGGACGACCACGAGGTGGAGAACAACTACGCCGGCGAGTCGCCCGGGACGCTCTCCGCCTCCCGGCGCCGGGTCGATCCCGCGACGCGCAAGCGCAACGGGTACACGGCGTTCTTCGAGTACGGGCCGCGGAACACGATCCGGCAGGAGCGGTTCCGCTCCTACCGGCGGATCCGGCTCGGCGGGCTGGCCGACGTCCTGCTGCTCGACACGCGCCAGTACCGCGACGACCAGGCCTGCGACCAGGAGGTCGTGCCCTGCGAGGGCATGTCCGACCCGTCGCGGACGATGCTGGGCGCGTCGCAGAAGGCGTGGCTGAAGGGCGCGCTGACGGACCCGGGCTCGCGCTGGAAGGTCGTGGCCAACCAGGTCGTCGCGATGGGCCTGGACTCCGTCCCGGGCTTCCCCCTGAACCCGGACCAGTGGGACGGCTACCCCGGCGACCGGACCGAGGTCTTCGACCACGTGCGCCGGCACGACGTCCGCGGGGTGACGATGGTCACCGGGGACATCCACACGTTCTTCGCCGGCGACGTGTACCCCGGGGGTCGCGCCGACGGCGGACGTCCGGCGGCGACGGAGTTCGTCGGCGGCTCGATCTCGTCGTTCGGACTCGAGCAGGAGTTCGGCTCACTCACGCCGATGGCGGAGGCCGGTGTCGTGACGACCAACTCCCCCCACCTCAAGTACGCCCAGCTCAGCCGCCGCGGCTACGGCGTCCTCGACCTTCAGCACGACGAGTTGCGCGCGACGTTCCGCTCGCCGACGACGGTCCGCAAGCGCGACGCCCCGATCGAGACGATCGCCGGGTTCGTGGTCGACCACGCGGAGGGCAGTGTGCATCGGAGCTGAGGGGGTCGAAACCAGGTGGCGTGCCTGGCTGGGGCAGCTGTCGTCGGGGTGCGTCAGTCGGGGATGACGCGCAGGTGACGCCGTCCGCGCAACTGGTACGAACGGAAGTGGGCGTCGAGCGTGAACATCACCTTGTCGCCGCGAGCCTCCGCGAGTGCGATCAGGGTCGCGTCGGCCAGGTCCATCGGGTGGTCCCGATAGCTCCGCATGAGCTCGATCGCGCGCGCCGTGAGGTCCGGCGTCGGCTCCGCGAGCACCAGGAGGTCGCGCTGAACGAGCTTCCAAAGAGCGTCCTGAGCGGGCCATCCGGCCGCGCGACCGAGCAGGTAGATGGCTTCCGTGAAGGCCGGCCACGTCGTCGTGAGTGGCAGCGCCAGCGTGTCCAATGCTCGCTGGCACCGTTCGTGGTCGGGCTCGCCGGCGTCGATCAGCGCCACGAGTGGTCCAGCGTCGACGAGCGTCACCTCGACCGCTGGCGCTCGGTCACCAGGTCGCCGAAGGCCTCACCTGTCCGTCTCGCCCGCCCACCGTCGGAGCGAACGGCGCCGATCACGTCGGCCAGCCCTGGGCGGGGTTCGGCGAGCGTGCGCCGTGCACGTTCAGCGGCGGCGCGGCGCAAGAACTCGGAGACCGACTCGCCCTCCTGGGCGGCCGCACGGCGGATCAGCTCGTCGAGCTCTGGGTCGAGTCGCAGGCTGCGCACGCCAGCCACCGTATCACTCGCTGTCATGGCGTATCACGCGGCGGGTACGCGGTTGGGCCGTCGTCGAACGGGTCGACCTCCTCATCGCAGCCACCGACCTCGAGACCGAACTCCTCGGCGAGCTCCGCGTACACGTCCTTGAACGGCACGGCGCGCCCGGTGACGCCGTCGATCACGAGTCGGTCCCCGAGCGGTGCGGCGAGGTACACGTGGACGGGGCCTTCCGTGACCTCCGGCTCGACGTTGTAGGTCGGGGTGCAGACCGTGGCGTAGACCACGACCACGAGGTCGGTCTCCTCCACGAGGACATCGTCGAGGTGCTGGGAGCGGGTCGTCGCATAGCGCAGCTGCAGTCGGCCGGGCTCGCGCTCCATGTATCCGTCGCAGATGAGCGGCTCGAGCCGGCGCGGGCCCTCCGCGTGCACGGTGACGTCGACACGCGGTCCGAACACCGCACGCCCGCGGGTCTGCGCGGCGTCGCGGTCGCGGGCTGCCAGGAGCACCCATCGCTTGCGCCGCTGGATGCCGTCGGCAAGGACGACGATCCCGTGCCCTAGCAGGGCGGCACGATCCTCGCGGGAGACGAACATCCAGCTCGCGTCGGTCTTGGTCGGGACGTCGGGACGGTCGAACATGCGCCCAGAATGCGCTCGCGCGCCGCACGACGCACGCGGCGACGCAGAGAAGTCGCGGCGCCGTGACGACCTCGTGGCGAACCTCGCCTACGCCGTGGGCGCCGGACCCAGGTACTCCGACTCGAGCACGAGGTCCTTGAGCAGCGTCTGGTACTCCGCGTGGGTCGCGTGCTCGGTCGTCCGCCAGGCCGTCCCCTCGTGCTCCTGCATGAATGACCGATAGGCGGGCGCGCCCGGGAACTTCACGTTGTCCGCGACGAGGACCGACCCCGCGTGGAGCCAGCCGCGCTCCAGGAGCAGCTTCGTGTCGGACAGGTAGTGGTCCTTGTCGTGGTCGAGGAACACGAAGTCCACGCTGCCGGGGGCGAACCCGTGCTCCGCGCCAAGCGCGTCGAGGGTCGCACCCCCGTCGCCGAGCGTACCGACGACGACCGTCGCACGATCGTCGATCCCGGCGTGACGCCAGATGTCGCGCGTGATCTGCGCATTGGCCTCCAGGAACTCGACCGACACGAGTCGCGCTCCCTCGGGCATCGCCCGCGCCATGCGCAGCCCGCTGTAGCCCACGTAGGCACCGAGCTCGAGGATCAGCCTCGGCTGCGCGCGGTGCAGTGCCGCGTCGAGGATCGCGCCCTTCTCGTCGCCGACGTTGATGAGGAACTTCTCCTCGTAGGCGTACTCGTCGATCGCGCGGATCACGGCGTCGAGATCGCCGGCCGGCGCGTTGGCGAGCACGTGGTCGCGCACCGCCGCCTCGCGCCCGTCCCCGACCTGCCACTCGGTGGTCAGCGTGCGGATCCCGAACATCATCCGCAGGAACGACCAGCGCAGGAACGGCACGCGGACGCCGAGGCTTCGTCGTGGGCGCATGGGGTAACGCTAACGCGCCGCTCCCGTGACCTTCATTCCTCGGGCTCACCTTGCGGGAACTGCGGCCCGAGGCAACCTGGCGAACCGACCAGGCTCGCGCCCCAGCGCCTGTAGGCGGCGCGAGGCGGCCGCAGAGAAGACCGACGTGCGCGCCCTCGACTTCACAAGATAGGTCGGCACTCGTTGCGTTCACCGGCATCGAGGCCGCGATCAGCGGTCGCTCGAAGCCCTGCGCAGCCGGTGCAGCGGAGCGTGCCCCCGCTTGCCCGCGGCCTCGACGAGCTCCAGCGCCCGCAGGCAGTAGGCGGCGCGCTGGGCGAGCGCGACCGGGCAGCGCAGCGCGGCGGCCAGCTCGCGGGTCGTGAACGCGTCATCGGGGAGCGGGGGCAGCGCGCTCAGGAGATCGTCGGGCCGTCGCAGCTCGACGCGCTCGAGGACCTCGACGAGGCGACGCTCGCCGCTGTCGCTCTGCCGTCGCCGGCGGCGTGCCGTCGTCGCGGTGCGGACGTGGTCCTCGCTCGTGAGGATCACCTCGACGACGAGGTTCGGGTGGTCGAGCAGGGTGGGGAGGCCGGCGAGGGCGTGGAAGAGCTC
>NZ_JBFIGP010000292.1:0-4664 GCF_041602235.1 Paraconexibacter sp. | reverse complement strand
GGCTCGCCCACCAGGGGGAGCACTGGGAGGTCTGGCGCCGACCCGGCTGACGCGCGCTCAGCGCTTCACGGTCTGCTTGAGGCGCTTGGCGACCTGGTTGCGCGCGGCGTCGGCGGCCAGGAGCCCGACCGAGATCCGCGCATTGCGGCTGTTGCCCAGGTTGCGCTGCGCGGTGCGGGAGAGCTGCACCGTGACCTTCAGCCGACCGGCCTTCCGGAACCCCAGCGTGGCGGCGGGGATGTGGATCACCTTGCGCGAGTGCTTCGTGGCGCTCGAGGTCGCCTTCCTGCGCTTCGAGGAGGTCGTCCGCTTGACGGCCGGTCCGGGGCGGATCGCGCTGGTGAGCGCCACGATGCCGGGCTCGTCCGTGGTGACGAGGAGCTTGAGCTTGCCGAGCGCCTTGACGCCGCGCAGGCTGGAGAGCACCTTGAACCGCACGGCCGGGGCCCGGTCGTCGAGGACGATCGACCCGTCGGGAGCGACCGCCTGGCCACTGCCCGGCCCGCCGAACGCCGGGATGCCGAGCGTCTGCAGGAGCGTGTTCAGCGCGTCGGTCGGCAGGCCGCCGGTCGGGGTTCCCCCGGTCGGAGCACCGGTGCTCCCGCCGCCGGTCCCGGGAACGGGCACCGTGCCGAGCCCGGAGCCGGCGAGGATGCCGCCGAGCGTCTGGTCGACCGTCGTGGTGACCGTCGTGGTCGTCCCGGTGATGATCCCGCCGACAGCGCCCGTGGTCCCGGTGACCAGGGTCCCGGTCCCCGGCAGGATCGCGTCCGCGGTGCCACCGGCCGTCGTGCCGATCGACGTGACGACCTGCCCCACGTCGGGCAGCGGCAGCCCGAGCGCACGCGCCTGCGACGGTGCGGCGGCCGCCGAGGATGCGGGGAACCCGACGGCGGCGCACGCGAGGGCGCCGAGGCCGAGGGCACGGACCGAGATGTACCTCATGTTGCACCTATCGGCAGACCGCGCGGCGACTTGACGATCGCAGGCGGTTTATAGACTCGCCGGGTGATCTCCCGAGAGGATGCGATCGCCGCGCTGGCGGCGGACAGCTTCGACGTCGTGGTGGTCGGCGGCGGCATCACCGGGGCCGGGGTCGCGCTCGACGCGGCCACGCGCGGGTACAGCGTCGCGCTCGTCGAGCGGGCGGACTTCGCCTCCGGTACCTCCAGCCGCAGCTCCAAGCTCGTCCACGGGGGCCTGCGGTACCTCCAGAACTTCGACCTGGGCCTCGTCCGCGAGGCCCTGCTCGAGCGCCAGATCATGGTCCGGCTCGCGCCGCATCTCGTGAAGCCGCTCCCGCTCGTCGTCGCGGCCTTCAACGACGAGCGCCTCGACATGAAGGTCGGCGCCGGGCTGAACCTGTACGACGTGATGTCGCTCGACAAGGTCCGCCTTCGCCGCGGCCGCCGCGGCCGGGGAGAGGCGGTCGAGGATCTCGACGGGGACGGGCTCGCCGACTGGGCACCGGATCGCCACCGGGTGATCAGCGGCGAGGAGGTGGTCGAGCGCCTTCCCGCGCTGGCGGACCGCGAACCGACGTCCGGCTACCTGTTCTACGACTGCCAGACCGACGACAGCCGCCTGGTGATGACCGTCCTCGCCGAGGCCGAGCGCTTCGGCGCGGTGTGCTGCAACGGACTCGAGGTGACCGAGCTGCTCGACGAGGACGGGCGGACCGCCGGGGTGCACGTGCGCGACGTGGCCACGGGCGACACCTTCCCGGTCCGCGCGGAGAACGTCGTGAACGCGACCGGTGTATGGGCCGACCGGCTGCGTCCCGACGAGCTGCACGACGAGGCGGAGGTGCCGCGGATCCGGCCGTCGCGCGGAACCCACATCACGCTGTCGGCCCGCGACGTGCCGCTCGTCAGCGGCGCGATCGTACCCGCGGGGGGCGGCCGGACGATCTTCGCGCTCCCGTGGCTGGGCAGCACCCTGATCGGGACGACCGACAACGACTTCGACCCCGAGGACGAGCACGGCCTGGACCACGTCCAGCCGGCGCCCGAGGACCTCGAGTACCTCCTGGAGGCCACCAACGGGTTCTTCGGCACCAGCCTCGGCACGGCCGACATCACCGGGGCCTTCGCGGGCGTGCGGCCCCTGATCTCCACGGGCGATCCGGGCAAGTCCGTCGACATCTCGCGCAAGGCCGAGCTCTACGAGACCTCCAGCGGGATGATCACGATCACCGGGGGGAAGCTCACCACCTGGCGGCGCATGGCCAAGATGGCGGTCGATCGTCTCGTCGAGCGCGACGCGCGCGACGCGCCGTGCCGCACCCACGAGATCCCGCTCGGCTTCGCGGTGGCCGCCGACGAGCTGCCGCGGGTCGAGGGCGTGCCGGAGGAGGCCTACGAGCAGCTCGCCGGACGCTACGGCCATGCCGCCCACGACGTGCTGCGGATCGCCGCCGAGCGCGGGGAGCTCGCCCAGCCGGTCGTGGCCGACGGTCCGGTCGATCTCCTGGCCGAGGTCGTGCACGCGGCCCGGCGCGAGCAGGCCCGCAACGTCGGCGACGTGCTCCTGCGCCGGACTCGCCTGGGCCTCACGGCCGCCCGTCAGGTCGCCGAGCCCTCTGGCGTCACCGCCGAGCGCGTCGCCAGGGCGATGGCGCCCGAGCTGGGCTGGGACGATGCCCGCATCGCCGAGGAGGTTGCCGCCTTCCTGGCCGAGGCCGCGTCCGAAGGCATCGTGGCGTCGACGTGACGGTCGACGGAAACCGTCGCCGACAGCCGTAACTCCGGGGTCCTTCGTCGGTTGCAACCTCGGAACCGCAGCGCCCCGACCGCCCGGCGTGATGGGCTACGGCCCGGCGCACCCCGCACACGGATCCGCACATGGAGAACCACCAGCACATGTCCCGCCGAGTCGTTCCAGTCCTGATCGCGTCGCTCACGGCGGTGCTCACCCTGCCCGCGGTCGCCTCCGCCGCCTACTTCCCGGGGGAGCCGATCGACGGCCCGACGGCGGACATCGTGCGGCTCGGGGACGTGGACATCGCGCGTGACGGGACCGGCGCGGTCGCCTACGTCAAGCGCGACGGTGGGGTCGATCACGTCTTCGTCTCGCGGATCGCGCGTGGCGTCTGGAGCCCACCGGAGCGCGTCGACGCGTCACTTCCCTCCGCGTCCGCCCAGCCGGTGGTCGCGGCAGCGGATGGCGGCAAGGCCGCGGTGGCGTTCGTGAGCGGGGGGTCGCTGTTCGTGGTCACCCGGCTCGACGGCGCCCCGACGTTCACGGCGCCGACCCTGGTGGCCGCGGGTGCCTCGAACCCCGCCATCGACATGTCCATCAACGGCGCGTCCTACCTGTCCTTCACCGCCCCGGGAGCGTCGGCGGCGGACGTCCGCGTCGCCCACCTGGAGCGCCGCGGCACGCAGTTCAACGTGCTGCCGGACACGCTGGACATCACGCCGGCCCGCGATGCGGGGGACGGCACCAAGCGCTCGCAGGTCGCCATCTCCGCCGACGGCACCGGGCTGGTCGTGTGGGGCGAGACCGGCGACGACGGCCGCACCCACGTCTACGCACGTCGCGTCTTCAGGGAGCGCATCTCCGTCGCACCGCAGGATCTGACGCTGTCCGAGCTCGAGGGGCGGGCCGGTCGCGACGCGGACCTGCCGTCGCTCGACATCGAGGACGACTCGAGCTACGCGTGGGTGGCGTTCCGCCAGGCGTTCCTGGACGGGGTGGCGTTGAGGACCCGTGTGATCACCCGTCGCCTGCGCGGATCGCAGTTCGAGGAGCCCTTCACGGCGGACGGGGTCGCCTTCGGCACCGGCGAGGCAGCGACGACGCCCCGCGTCGCGCTGAACGGTCGCGGCGAGGGCATCATCGCCGCCGCCTCGGTCGGGGCTGCCGGGGCGATCGGCACCCCGGTGCACGACGACAAGATCTTCCCGGCGTACCGATTCGACACCGGCAACGCGGTCGCACCGCAGCCGTTCCCGGCGTTCCCCGAGACCGGTGACGGCTACCTCGCGTGGCTGCAGGGGGTTCCCGGCGCCGCACAGGTCCGTGTCCGCGGGTGGGACATCGACGTGACCAAGCGTGACGTCGGGCCGCCGGCGGCGGAGATCCCGCTGTCGGACCCCGGCCTGGGTGCGGTCGATCCGACGGCGGGCTTCGACGGCGCGTCCAACCGGGCCGGCGACCTCGTGGTCCTCTACGTCCAGGGCACCGGCGAGAACCGGCGGCTGATGTCGGCCACGTTCGACCGCGTCCCCGGGCGGTTCCGCGTGTACACGACCTCGAAGTACCGCCGCTATCTGCGTCCGCCGCTGTCCTGGCAGCCGTCGTTCGAGCTGTGGGGACCGCTCACCTACTCGGTGCAGATCGACGGCGTCGACGTCGGCACCACGCAGGACACGAAGCTCAAGCCCCTGGTGAAGCTGACCGACGGCGCGCACAAGGTCCGGGTCGTGGCGACCGACCGCCGCGGGCAGACCGCGACGACCAAGACGTCGACCATCCGGGTCGACGGCACCGCGCCGGAGCTCGCGGTCAGGATCTCCGGGACCCGGAAGGCGGGCAAGACCCTGAAGTTCAGGCTCACCGCCGACGACGTCCGCAACGGCACCGGTCGCTCCGGCCTGAAGTACGTGCGCGTCGACTTCGGTGATCGCACGCCCAGGATCACCCTCAAGGGGCGCTCGGCG
>NZ_JBFIGP010000291.1:0-4688 GCF_041602235.1 Paraconexibacter sp. | reverse complement strand
CGCCGGCACCCGAACCGGTGTGAGCGACCCGGGTCAGCCGCGCTCGGCGACCGGTCGCAGGAACGCGGGGACGGGACGGATCATCGAGCGCCCGGACTCGCGCTCCCACGTACGTTCGAGCCCCGCAAGGTGCTCGTCCATGACGACGTCGACGCGCTCGAGGTCGCCGGAGCGGATGGCCTCGAGCGTGCGCTCGTGGATCTCCACCGACCAGGCCGGAGCCAGCGGCTCGTGGAGGGTCATGTCGCGGGCGATCTCGAGCTCCCGCAGGAGGGAGCGCATGAGCTTCATCACCGTCTGGTTGCGGGTCGCCGCCGCGATCCCGAGGTGGAACTGGAGGTCCAGCTGCAGGAACCGGTCCTCCGCGGACTGGGGCATGCGGTTCTCCCGCAGGAGCTCCCGCTGGCGCTCGATCGTCTCCTGGAGGCCCGCGAAGTCGTCCTCGGTCGCGTAGGCCGCGGCGAGCTGCGCGACGCGCGGCTCGAGCAGCCTCCGGGCCTCCAGGACGCCTCCGATCTCGCCGAGCCGCAACTGGGAGGTGCGACGTACGAGATCGCGCGGGACGACGTCGCCCACCACGAACATGCCGCCCGCCGAACCCGGGCGCACCTCCAGGACGCCCGCCTTCACCAGCACACGGGCGGCCTCGCGCAACGTCGGACGGCTGATCCCCATCTGCTCGGCCACGATCCGCTCCGACGGCAGCCGGTCGCCCACGCGCAGCTCCCCGAGCTTGACGCGCTCCGCGATCTGCGCGACGGCTTCCTCGAACGTCTTGCGCGTCTGGACCCGAGAGAACTCCATCAGACGGAGAAGCATCGCAGCGCATCGGCGTTGGTCAAGGCCGCCTCAACGATCGGTCACCTGAGTTGACCATGGCATCGACTGCCGGTACACCGGCTTCCGGTCGGGGAACGTGTGTTTCCCTGGGAATCCGCCGTGATGATTGGTAAAACACTCTTACCATGCTTTCGCCCTCCTCCGGCACGTCGACGCCCACTGCGATCTCCCCGCCCGCGAGCTCCGCGAGCACCCGCCGCCCGGACCGCACCAGCGTGCCGTCCCCCGCCGTCGGACGTACCGTGACGCTGGACGACAAGTACCGGCTCGACGAGGGACGCATCGTTCTCAGCGGCGTCCAGGCGATCATCCGCGCCGCCTTCGACCAGCTGCGGGCCGACCATCGCCACGGCCTGCGGACCGGGGGTTTCGTCTCCGGCTATCAGGGGTCGCCGCTCGGAGGGCTGGACCTGGAGCTCGAGCGCCAGGCCGATCTGGCCGCAGAGCTCGGATTGCACCACCATCCCGGGCTGAACGAGGAGCTCGGCGCGACCTCCGTCATGGGGTCGCAGCTGACCGGGCAGCTCCCGGGACCCCGCGTCGACGGGGTCGTCGGCACGTGGTACGGGAAGGCACCCGGCGTCGATCGCGCCGCCGACGCGATCCGGCACGCGAACGTCACCGGCACATCCCCGACCGGGGGCGTCCTCGCGCTGGCGGGCGACGATCCCGCGTCGAAGTCCTCCACCCTCCCGTCCGCCACCGAGCCACTGCTGGCCGCGATGCACGTCCCGGTCCTGTTCCCCGGTGACGTCCAGGAGACGCTCGACCTCGCCCGCCACGGCTACGAGCTGTCCCGCGCCAGCGGCCTCTGGGCCGCCCTGAAGGTCGTGACCAACGTCGCGGACGGCGCCGGGACCGCGGACGTCGGCCCGGACCGCGTGCGCCCTGTCGCGCCGACGGTCGAGTGGCGCGGCCGCCCCTACCGCCACACCCCCAGCGCCAGGCTGCTGGCCCCGGTGTCCCTCGACATGGAGGCCTCCCTGTTCGAGGCCCGCCTGCCGCTCGCGCTGGAGTACGCGCGGCTGAACGGGCTCAACCGCATCACGCTGCCGACCAAGGACGCGTGGCTCGGGGTGATGGCCGCGGGCAAGACCTACCACGACCTCCGTCAAGCGCTCGAGGATCTCGGCCTGTCGGATCGCGCGCTCATGCAGGCGGGCGTCCGCCTGCTGCAGCTCGGCATGGTGTGGCCGCTGGAGCCAACCGTCGTCCGCGAGTTCGCCCACGGGCTCGACGAGCTGCTCGTGGTGGAGGAGAAGCTGCCGTTCCTCGAGCGCGAGATCAAGAGCGTGCTCTACGGCGCCACGGCCCCCCTGGTCGTCGGCAAGACCGACGAGCGCGGCGCCCAGCTGCTCCCGGCGACCGGTGAGCTCGACGCGGACGCGATCGCCCTCGCGGTCGCCCGCCGGCTCCACTCCCGAGGCCTCGACCAGCCGTCGGTCCGCGACCGCGTCGCTCGCATCCACGCCGCCCGCGAGCGCGCCGCGTCCGTACCGGCGCTCGGAGCCGCCGCCCGCACGCCGTTCTTCTGCTCGGGGTGCCCGCACAACAGCTCGACGCAGGCCCCCGAGGGCGCGGTCGTCGGCGGCGGCATCGGATGCCACACGATGGTGCTGCTGAACCCCGACGGCAAGGGCGACATCACCGGCATCACCCAGATGGGCGGCGAGGGCGCGCAGTTCATCGGCATGGCCCCGTTCACCGACACCGCGCACATGCTGCAGAACCTCGGCGACGGGACCTTCCACCACTCCGGGTCCCTCGCGATCCGCGCCGCGGTCGCCGCCGACCTGTCGATCACCTACAAGCTCCTGTCCAACGGGACCGTCGCCATGACCGGCGCCCAGGACATCGAAGGACGCATGCTCGTCCCCGAGCTCACGCGCTGGCTGGCCCTGGAGGGCGTGCGGCAGATCGTGATCACGACCGAGGATCCGTCGCGCTTCGACGGGGCGGACCTCTCCTCGATCACGACCGTCCGTCCGCGCGAGGAGCTCATCGCCGTCCAGGAGGAGCTCGCCGCGGTGCCAGGCGTGACGGTCCTGATCCACGACCAGGCCTGCGCGGCCGAGAAGCGTCGCCTGACCAAGCGCGGCAAGCTCGCGGAGCCGCCGTTCAGGGTGGCGATCAACGAGCGGGTCTGCGAGGGCTGCGGGGACTGCGGACACAAGAGCTCGTGCCTCAGCGTCCTGCCGGTCGACACCGAGTACGGCCGCAAGACGCAGATCCACCAGGCGTCCTGCAACACGGACTTCTCGTGCCTGCAGGGCGACTGCCCGTCGTTCGTCAAGGTACGACCCGCGCGTCGGCGACGCCTGCGGCGCGGTCCGGCCGGCTCCTCCCGGGCGACCGGCGCCCCGACCGCGCGGCGCACGGTGCCCGAGCCTCCCGCGCTGCCCACTCCCCCGGCTCACGCGAGGGCCGGGGCGACGAACATCCGTCTCGTCGGCGTCGGCGGGACCGGCGTGGTGACCGTGGCCCAGATCATCGGCATGGCAGCGATGCTCGACGGCCTGCATCTCGCCGCCCTGGACATGACCGGCCTCGCCCAGAAGGGCGGCCAGGTGGTGAGCGACCTCGTCCTCTCGCGCACGCCGGTGCGAGGCGTCGGCAAGCTCCGCGCCGGGACCGCGGACGTGCTGCTCGGCCTCGACATCCTCGGTACGGCGACCGAGCGCAACCTGCTGGTCGCGGCACCCGACCGGACCGCGGCCGTCGTCTCGACCAGCGCGGTCCCGACCGGACGCATGGTGGTCGATCCCGATGCCGCGTTCCCCCGCCTGAGCCGCCTGCTGGGGACCATCGAGTCCTCGGCCGGGACCGACGGCAACGCCTACCTCGACGCCCAGGCGCTGTCGCAGGCGCTCTTCGCGGACCACATGCCGGCCAACGCGATCGTCCTCGGGGCCGCGTACCAGCTCGGATCGCTCCCGATCTCGCTCGAGTCCCTCGAGCAGGCGTTCCGCCTGAACGGCGCCGGCGTGCAGAACAACCTGCTGGCCTTCGCCTGGGGCCGGGCCTGCGTCGCGCGCCCCGACGCCATGGATGCGCTCGGCGCCCACAGCGAGCACGCCCCGGGCCTCGACGAGCCGGCGGTCCTGGACGATGCCGGGCTGGACGATCTCGTCGCCCGCCGCTCGGCCGAGCTCGTCGCGTACCAGTCGCGGCGCTACGCCCGGCGCTTCGAGGACGCCGTCGCGCAGGTCGCCGCGGCCGAAGCCCGGGCGACGCCCGGCCGGCACGAGCTGACGGCGGCGTTCGCCGACGGGCTGTTCAAGCTGATGGCCTACAAGGACGAGTACGAGGTCGCGCGACTGCACCTCGATCCCGCCGAGCGCGCCCGCGTCGAGGAGCAGTTCGGCCCAGGGGCCCGGGTCGCCGTCCAGCTGCACCCGCCGCTGCTGCGGGCCATGGGCCTGCGACGCAAGCTCTCGTTCGGTCCGTGGTTCACGCCCGTGCTCCGCGGCCTTCGGGCGGGCCGTCGGCTGCGCGGGAGCTGGGCGGACCCGTTCGGCCACGCCGAGGTGCGACGCGTCGAGCGCGCCCTGGTCGACGAGTACCGCGACATGGTGCTCGCCGCCCTGGAGCGACTCGACGCCGACACCCACGCGACGCTCGTCGAGCTCGCCGGGCTGCCGGATCTCGTCCGGGGCTACGAGGACATCAAGCTGCGGAGCGTGGAGCGGTTCCGGACCCGGGCCGCAGAGCTGGCGGACCGGATCGCAGGCGCGCACGACGCGTCCGTGGTGCGGGTCCGCAGCTACGTCTAGGCCACCGGGTTCTGTCAACCCGCGGTCGCGGGGACGGCAACCCTCGACCCGAGGTCGAGAGTACGCCCGAGAGGG